>NZ_JBEZHM010000018.1:0-131693 GCF_040650575.1 Streptomyces sp. NPDC048659
GCGTCCAGCAGGGCGCTGCCGAGCGCCCTGCCGTGGCCGCGCCCGCGGTGCGCGGGGTGCACGACCAGCTCGGCCGCGGGGGCCTCGACCGGGTCCCCGCGACCTCGCCCGCGACGGGGAGTCCCGCCTCCACCGGCCTAGCCATGTACATAATAGCTATGTACTCTATCTGTCATGAGCGACGCAGCACCCTTCGGACCCTCAGAGAACGCGACCGCGGGCTTCCTCGTCTGGCGCCTGTCCATGAAGTGGCGGGTCGCCGTCGACCGGGCCCTCGCGCCGCTGGGGATGACCCACGCGCAGTACGCGGTGATGGCCTCGCTGCACGGCATGGGCCGCTCCGGGCGGCGCCCCAGCCAGCGCGAGCTGGCCGACCACACGGGCCTGGAGGCCCTGTACGTGTCGAAGCTGGTCCGCGCGCTGGAGTCGGCCGGCTCCGTCACCCGCACCCGCGACCCCGCCGACCCGCGCGCGATCCGCCTGGAACTCACGGACCAGGGCCGGGACGCGACCCGCCGCGCGATCCGCGTCATCCAGGGCCTCCTGGAGCAGTTCCTGGAGCCGCTGGGCGGACAGCGCGACCCGCGCGCGACGGAGTTCACCCGCACGCTCGTCACGCTGCTCGACGTACCGCTCGATCCGACCCGTATCGCCGAGAACGAGAAGGAACAGCCATGACCACCACCCCTGCCACCGCCCCCACCACCGACGGCCGCGTCATCGCCCTCGCCCACCACGCCGCCCGCGCGGTGCTGGAAAACGTCCTGACCAGGCACGGCCTCACGTTCCAGCAGAGCGTCACGCTCAGAGCCGTCACCCTCGCGGGCGGCTCGACGACCCCGGACGCACTCGTGGCCGACGTCATCAACTCGTTGAAGACCGAGGAATCGGCCGTACGGGAGGTCGTGAACGCCCTCGTGACGGCGGCCCTCCTGGAGCCGACCCCCGCCGACCCGGCCCGCCTCCGCCTCAGCGCCACCGGCCAGGCCCTCTTCGACACCACCACCAAGGAGACCGCCGAGGTCAGCGCCCGCCTCTACGCCGACATCCCGGCCGAGGACCTGGCGGCGGCGGGCCGCGTCCTGACCCTCCTCACGGAGCGGGCGAACGCGGAACTGGCGCGCGCCTGACGGGAGTCGGGCCGGTCGCCGGGGGCCGCTACCCCCGGGAGCCGCCCGTCGCCACCGGCAGGTCGCGCAGGCTCAGCGCGGCCGGCGGGGGCAGCGGCCCACCGGCCGAGTCGGCGCGGAACGACTGGAGCAGATAGGCCACCAGCCGCCGGGACGCCGCGCCGTCGTCCGGCAGGGCGGCCACCAGGGCGCAGTGCGCCAGCAGGACCACGGCGAGGTCGGACGGGTGGAAGTCGGCCCGCAGCGCGCCCGCCGCCTGCGCCCTGCGGACCAGGGTCGCGACGCCCCGCTCGGCCCGCTGCCGGGCCCGCGCGTGTTCCGCCGTGCCGTCGGGGAAGGCCGCGACGAACGCGGCCGGAAACCCGCGCTCCTCCCGTTGCAGCGCGCACACCGTCTCGATCAGCCGCGTGAAACCCCGCCAGGGGTCGGGATCGGCCAGCGCCTCGTCGAGCGCCCGCGCGCAGGTCTCCGTCTGCCGCGCGAACGCGCCCCGCACCAGGGAGTCCCGGGTCGGGAAATGCCGGTACAGCGTCGCCACGCCGACCCCGGCCCGGCGGGCCACCGTCGCCATCGGGGCGTCGATCCCGTGCTCCGCGAAGACCGCGCGGGCGGCGACGAGCACGCGCTCCCGGTTGCGCCGGGCGTCCGCCCGCACCCCGCCCCGGGCACCGGTCCGAGCACCGATCCGAGAGGAATCCGCCATCACTGTCTCCCGCTTCCGCTCCAAACGGACGATCGCGTCCGTTTAAAGCCTACGGTCGACTTCAGACCCCCGTACGACCCCCCGGCGGCAAGGCGGAACGATGACCGACCCCACGATGAAAGCAGTGCTCTACGACCGCCACGGCGGCCCCGACGTGCTCTACACGGCCCGCGTGCCACGCCCCGAACCGGCCCGAGGCGAGGTGCTGGTGAAGGTGAGCGCGTTCAGCGTCAACGGCGGCGAAGTGATCGTCCGCGCCGGCCGTTTCCGCCTCCTGAGCGGCCGCACGTTCCCCAAACGCGTCGGCCTGGACTTCACCGGCGAGGTCGCCGCCTCGGGCGCCGGAGTCACCGGCTTCGCGACCGGCGACCGCGTGTGGGGCGTCCTGGGCCGGACCTCCGGATTCGGCAGCGCCGCCGAGTACGTGACCGTGCCCGCCGAGCGCGTCGGCCGGCTCCCCGACGGCCTCGACCCGGTGGCCGCCGCCGCGCTGCCCGTCGCCACCACGGCCGTCACCGCGCTGCGCGACAAGGCCGGGCTGCGCCCCGGCGAACGGCTCCTCGTCCGGGGCGCGGCGGGCGGCGTCGGCAACGCGGCCGTCCAGCTCGGACGGGCGTACGGTGCCGAGGTCACGGCCCTCGCCCGCGCGGCCAACCTCGACTTCGTCCGAGGGCTCGGCGCGCACCGGGCCCTCGACCACCGGAGCGTACGACCGGCGGACCTGGGCCGCTTCGACGTGGTCCTGGACACCGCGGGCACCGACCTGCGGACCTTCCGGCGGCTCCTCGCCCCCGGCGGGCGGATGGTCACCATCACCTTCGACCCGGACCGCCCCGCCGCGTCGCTCGGCTACCTCGCCGCCGGGACGCTCCACGGGCGCGGCCGGGTGCGCTTCTTCAGCGGCAACCCCACCCGGGCGGACCTCGACGGCCTCGCCCGCCACGTGACCGAGGGCAAGCTGCGCCCCGCGGTGGACACGGTCTTCCCCCTGGAGGAGACGGGGGCGGCGCACCGGGCGCTGGAGGCGGGCGGCGTCCGGGGCAAGTACGTGGTCAGGGTCGCGTAGGCCGTGCGCGATCTCGCCCTCTCCCCGGGCGACACAAGGAGGTTCGTCCAGCGGATGCGGGAGGAAGCGGTCGGCGGCCCGGACGCCTGCCCTCCTCTTCGCCACCCATTGAGGTGACGCTCCGGCGGCCCGGGCCCGGAAAGCGGGGCCGGGCCGGGATGATGGCCCCGTCGTGCCACCGTCCGCCCCTCTCAGAGCCGGAGCCCGCATGTCGAACGTCCCCACCGACCTGCTCTACACCGACGAGCACGAGTGGATCCGCAAGGAGGCCGACGGCAGCTACGCCGTCGGCATCACCGATCACGCGCAGAAGGCGCTCGGTGACCTCGTCTTCCTCGAACTGCCGCCGGTCGGCAAGCAGGTCGAGGCGGGTCGCTCCATCGGCGTCGTGGAGTCGGTGAAGGTCGCGTCCGATCTGTACGCGCCGCTGACCGGCGAGGTCGTCGCGGTGAACGGGGACGCCGTCGACACCCCCGAAGAGGTCAACATGGACCCGTACGAAACCTGGCTCTTCAAGATCAAGCTGGGCAAGGGCGCGACGACCGGCGAGCTGCTCTCCGCCGCCGCCTACAAGAAGCTGCTCGACTAGGACCTGTCCGGCGGGCCGGGGTCTACTGCGGGTCCTCGCCCGTGAGTCCGTCGACCGACTCGCGGATGAGGTCCGCGTGACCGGCGTGGCGGGCGTACTCCTCGATGAGGTCGAGGAGGATGCGGCGGAGGTTGGGGCGCTCGCCGCTCCGGGTGGTGTAGGCGCCGAGCTGGTCCAGCCCGCCCGCGTCGAGCGCCGTGTCGACGACGGCACGGGAGCGGTCGACCGACTCCCGCCAGAGCGCGCGCAAGTACTCGGGGCTGTCCTCGGCGGCGGAGCGGTAGTCCCAGTCCGGCTCGCCGTCCCAGTCGACGGTGTCCCAGGGAGCGCCCACGGGGACGCCGAGCCACAGCCGCGCGAAGTGGCTGTCCTCCACGTGCGCCAGGTGCTTGAGGAGACCGCCCAGGGTGATGGCGGACGTGCCGAGGGTGGCCCGGAGACCGGCCGCGTCCAGGCCGGAGCACTTCCAGGCAAGGGTGGCCCGTTGGCGTTCGAGGGCGCCCAGGACGGCCGCCGCCTCGGTGCCGGCGAGTGGCGGTTCCGGCCAGGTGTCGGTGTCGTTCTGCGTCATGATCGCCGACTCTAGCGAGCGGGCCGCAAGCGGAGTAGGCCGCGCGTGTCCTGCGCCGGGACACCTCGTTGGAACGGTGGTCTTTTCCGCCCCGGCCCTTCGGAGGTCCCGTGAGCCCCCCGTTCGTCCGATTCGCGTTGTGCGTCGCGCTGCTGCTGGCCAGCTTCGTCGTCCTCGCCATCGGGCAGGCCACCGTGGCCGCGTCCATCGCGAGGGCCGTCAGCGGTCGCGCCGACGAGGGCCGCGTCCCTCGCGCGGGCGACTTCGCGGCGTTCTACGGCTGCTGCGATCAGGGCGGCACCCTGCTGCGCGCCGACTCCGACTGCCCGCCCGGGCACTGCGACCACCCGTGGACCCTCGGCCCCGACAACCCGGCCTGAGTCATCAGGCCGCCGCGCGGGCCTCGCGGCACTCCCGGCACAACCCCGGTTCCGGGGCTCTGAAGGCGCGGTCGCAGTCGTCGCACGTCTGGAACGGGTCCGGCGGCGGGGGCCCGACCGGCGCCGTCGGCAGGGGCGGCGGGATCAGGCTGCTCAGGCGGTAGTCGAGGATGCCCGCCGGGTGCTTCAGGTCGTCGGGCAGGCACGCGGTGAGGGTGCGGCGTACGGCGTCGGGGGTGGCGCCCCGCGCGAACCAGCTGTCCACCCCGGGCGCCAGGCGCTCGATGTCGCGGGACGAGAGGGTGAGGCGGGGTTCGTCGGCCCGCAGGCCGCGAAGGAGGTCGGCGGCCGGGCCCTCCGGGGGCGGGGCGGGCGCCGGGGCCGGGATCCGGGTCGGGATCCGTGTGGGCCTCGGCTGGCGCTGCGACGGCGGCGGCACCGCTTCGCGTACGGGAGACGGGGGCGGGGTCGAGGACGGGGGCGGGGGCAGCGGCACCGGCGTACCACCGCCGCCTCCGCCCGACGGCGGGTCAGGCTCCGGGCTCGGGTCCGGGTCCGCGTCCGTCGGCGGCTCCGGCAGCGGTAAGCGCTTCGGGATCGTGTACGCCATCGTCCGCGTGATCACCCGCCCGTTCGGCAGCCGCACCCGCAGGCGCTCCAGGTAGCCGTGGCGCTCCAGTTCGCGCAGGGCGGCGGCGATGCGGACCTCGCCCTCCGGGAAGCGGGCGGCGAGCGTGCGGATCGAGACGCCGGCGCCTTCGGGCAGCGACTGGAGGTGGCAGGACAGGGCGATGGCCGTGAGGCTCATCCCGCTGTGCTGGAGGAGGCCGTTGTCGAGGACGGTGAAGCCGCTCGACAGGCGGGTTTTGACGTGTCCGACACCGGATCGAGTGGCAGTCGGGGCGTTCACGGGCAACGGGCGCGCGGGAACGCTAGGGTTCTTCACATCCATCGGGAAGGTACTGCTTCCTCGGTGGTCAGGCCCTCGATCGGGATCGCTAGTCCCGGCCGGGGGCCGAACTGTTTTTCAGTGCGGTCGGCGTGAGCATATGCCAGGCAACCTGCCGCGAATCCAGCCCAGTTGGCGCAGTTCCCTCTTATGGGTGACGAGTCCGGATTCGCGCTGACGCGCCCCGAAACGGGGAGGTGGGAGGGGTGGGGTTGGTTCTTTCCCCGGGTTCTTTTTCTTTTGTCCCGCGCGCCGCCACCCGGCGGCCCACCGCCTCGTGTCCGTCCACGGCGCGGTGTCGTTGGGCACGCCGTACCAGTCTCCTCACCCTCCTCACGGAAGGCGGACCCATGAAGTCCAGGATCATCGGCGGCGTGCTGTTGGCGGGGGCCATGGCCCTCGGTTCCGCCGGGGTCGCGGCGGCTGACGGCCCCGTCGACGCCGACGCCCAGACCACGGCGCCCACCGCGACCGCTCCCACCGCGCCCACGGCGACCGCGCCCACCACGAGCACGCCCGGCACGATGGCGCAGAGCGCGCCCGCCGTCGGCGAGATCCCGCTGTCGGGCAACCAGCTCTCCCCCTTGGGGACGCTGCTCGGCGCCTGAGCGCACGCGCGGAACGCGAGAGGGGCCGGTCCACCAAGGACCGGCCCCTCTCGCGTCGTACGCCTGCGGTTGTGGTTACTTCTTGACCGGGTCCAGGCAGAGCACGAACTTGTCCGCGTCCCATTGCTGCACGAGGCGCACCTCGCCCAGCTCGCCGCACTTCTCCGGGTCCATGGTGTCGTCGATGGCCTTGACGACCTTGTACAGGTCGGCCTTGCCGGAGGAGCAGCCCTCGGTGGACACCTCCGGGTTGTTGTCCGGGCCGGTCACGGTCACGCACTCCCCCGCCTTCGCGTGCACCGGCGCGTCGCCCGTCAGGTACGGGTAGCCCAGCTTCACCGCGAGGAGGATCACGGCGGTGAGCACGATGCCGCCGATCTTCTTCAGCGCGCCGCCCTTCTTCTCGGGGGCGGGCGCCTCCGGCGCGGGGGCGGCGGCGAACGGGTCGGACGGCGGAGGCGTGGTCATCGTGAATCCTTGGGCGACGTGAGCATGGACGTGGACATGATCGAACGCGCACGTTACACATCGCGAAAGGGACGAAAGGGATCCGGTCCATCCGTTGTCCAATCGGATACGGAGTCGTGATCCTGCCGCCCCGTCAGGTCACAGTCGGGGGTCCACCGCCTGCTGCCGCTCCAGCGCGCGGCGCAGCTCGGCCGTGAGCGGGTGGTACGACCCGTACGCCCGCTCCGCGTCGAAGAGGAGGCTCTGGAGCTGGGAACGGCCTCCCGCGCGGTCGCCCAGGGCGAGCAGGAGCAGGCCGGTGCGGTGCCGGATGTCGAAGGCGCGGGCCTGCTGCTCGGGGGCGGTGGCGTGCTCGAAGTACGGCAGGAGGGCGCGGTACTCGGCGAGCGCGCCCGCCGGGTCCCCGAGCTGCTCCAGGCACTGGGCCGCGTCATAACGGAATTGAAGGGTCTGCCCGTCCGCCGGGCCCGCCTCCGCCGCGCGGTCCTCCGCGAGGCGGCGCAGCTCGGGCAGGGCGCGCCGGTACTGGCCGTCGTCCATCAGGGTCGACGCGTACTGCTTGCGCAGGATGCGGACGACCGGCGAGCGCTCGCCGTGCTCGGCGGCGGCGGCCGGGAGGATGCCGCCCAGCATGTCCACCGCCCGGGTCAGCGAACCCTCGCCGAGGAGCCGTTTCACCTCGTCCACGGCGGCGGCCACGTCGGGCTTCGCCGGGGCGGGCGGCACGGCGGGCGGCGGGGGCGGTGCGGTCGCCTGTACGGCCTGGTCGGGCCAGGGGGCGTGCGGGCGGCGGAACGGGCGGGTCGGGTCGAGCGGGCCGCCCGGACCCGGCGCCCCGCGCGGGGGCAGCAGCGGCAGCAGGTGCTCGTAGACCTCCTGCGCGCCCGAGGGCCGGGCCAGCGGGTCCTTCGCGAGGAGCCGCAGCACCAGGGCCTCCAGGGGCTCGGGCACCTCGGGGCGGAGCCTGCGGACCGGGACGGGCGCCTCGTACAGGTGCCGGTGCAGCACGCCGAGGGCGGTGGAGCCGGCGAAGGGGACGTTCCCGCTGAGGAGTTCGTGGAGCAGCACGCCGAGCGCGTACAGATCCGTGTACGGGCCGACGGCGCCGCCCATCGCCTGCTCGGGCGCCATGTAGGCGGGGCTGCCGATGGGCGAGCCGGTGTGGGTGAGGCGGGTGGTGTCGGAGTCGAGGACGGAGGCGACGCCCAGGTCGAGCACGATGACGGTGCCGTCGGGGCGGACCATCACGTTCCGCGGCTTGAGGTCGCGGTGCACGATCGGCACCGCGTGCACGGCGGCGAGCACCGCGCAGAGCTGCGCGGCGACGGACACCGCCCACGGCCAGGGGTACGGGTCCTGCTCCGCCAGGTGGTCGGCGAGGTCGGCGCCCTCCACGTACTGCATGACCAGGTACAGGTCGTCGCCGTCGCTGCCCGCGTCGTGGACCGTGACGAGCCCGGGGTGGCCCACCTGTGCCGTGACCCGGCACTCGCGCACGAAGCGGCGGCGCAGCTCCTCGGCGGCGGTGGCGGGGCCGCTGATGGCGACCGGGTTCAGCAGCTTCACCGCGACCCGGCGGTCCAGGCGGCCGTCGTACGCCGTCCAGACCTGGCCCATGCCGCCCTGGCCGATCAGGGTGGACAGCTCGTAACGCCCGCCGACGACCCGCCCGTTCACCGCCCGCCTTCCCGGGGGTCCTTTTCCTTGCGGAGCAGGTCGCTGAGCTCGTCGAGCTCGGCGCGGACCTGGTCGATGCGGGAGGTGGGGTGGGGCTGGTGGGGCGGGGTGGGCTGGTGAGGTTGCTGGGGCGGCGTGGGCAGTTGCTGCGGCTGGGGTTGCTGTTGCTGTTGCTGTTGCTGTTGCTGTTGCTGTTGCTGTTGCTGCTGGGGCGGGTAGCCGTACGCCTGGGGCTGCTGCGGGTAGCCGTAGCCGTGGTGCTGCGGGACCGTCGACGCGTACGGGCTGTACGGGTCCGGCTGGGGCTGCCGGGGCGGACGGGCGCCGTCGCGGAGGATGTCCACGACGAGGAAGTACGCCGCGAACGCCGCCGCCGTGAGCAGGAAGATCCCGATGGCCCAGTCGGCGGCGGGGCTGCTCGCCTTCTCGTCCTCCGGCACGAGCGCGATCAGGACGACCAGGACGGCCAGCGAGACCACGAACAGGATCCAGTCCAGGACCCGACGGGTCATCAGCGCGATCCGCAGGGCCGTCACCCAGGTCAGGAAGCCCATGCTGAGCAGCGGAAGCGCCGTGAAGAGCACCCGCAGCACGATGACCGAAGCCGGAACACCGCGCTGCGGCGGCGCGGGCTGCGGATAGCCGTGGCCGTACATTCCTGCTCCTGGTCACCTGAATGGCTCTGTTGCTGACGGGGTCGAGCGTATACAAGCGCGGCCCCGCACGTCAGCGCACTTCCCTGAGGCGTCGGGGGGTGTTCAGGGACTGTCAGCAGACTGCCAGGAGGCTCTCAAGGGGCTTTCAGGGGGCCACGGTGCCGTCCGCCAGGCCGTCGTACATCCCCTGGACCAGTTGCTCGCCGAGGCGGCCCGCGAGCCGCAGCGCCTCCTCGAACTCCGCGAGGGCCCGGAACCGGTCCCCGTACCGCCGCTGTTCCGTCAGCGGCAGCCGGGGCAGCTGGAGGCGGCGGACGTCGAGCCGGGTGGCGGTCGAGGCGTACGAGCTGGCCTGGCGGTTGTTGGCGGTGGCGCGCAGGAAGCCGGCCAGGAACCAGGGGTCGAGGGCGGCGGGGTCGGGGCGCAGCAGGTGCACGTTGCGCCCGAGGGCGGCGCCCGCGGTGGCCTCGTCGACGACCCGGGTGACGGAGCCGCCGCCGAGGACGGGCACGACGACGTCGCCCGCGGCGAGGAGCACGGGCTCCTCCCCCGGGCCCTCGGCCGGCGCCTCGGGCAGCGTCCCGGAGGGCGCCTGGCCGGCGAGGACGTCGGTGTCGGTGAGGACGGCTACGGGGCTGCCGGGGGCGGCCGTCCCGGCGCCGCCCGCGCGGAGCGTGAGCGCGCCCGCGCGGGCGAGTTCGCCGATCGTCGTCGCGGGGCGGCCGGGTCCCCCGGGGGCGGGGCTCGCGGCGGGCGGCGGGGTCAGTTCGCGGGTGCGGACCAGCGTCTCGGCCAGCCGCTCGCGCACTCCGGCGAGCTGCGCGGCGCCCTCGGCGGCGGCGGGCGGCGGGAGGTGGCGGGCGGGGGTGAGGTCGACGTCGTCGTCGAGGAGGGCGACGACGGGGACGCCCCGGCTCTCGCCGGGGGTCTCGGCCAGGGTGCCATCGCGGTCGAAGGGGCGCCAGGCGTCGAGGACGCGGGCCTCTACCGCCGGCCAGTCGAGCCGGTCGCGGCCCGCGGGGGCGGCGCCCGGGGTGTGGTCGGGGGCGGTGTCGACGAGGAGCAGTTCGGCGGGGGGCCGCTCGCCGGGCGCGGGCTTGCGCAGCACCCACAGGTGGAGCGGGATGCCGTACGGGGGCGCCGCGCCGGCCGGGAGGGCGATGACGGCCCGCAGGGCGCCCCGGCGCAGCAGGTCGGCGCGGACGCGGCGGCCGGAGCGGCGGGAGGCGGCGGCGGGCGGCATGAGGAGGACGGCGGTGCCGCCGGGGCGCAGGCGCGCGAGGGCGTGCTGGACCCAGGCCAGCTCGGACTCCGTACGGGCCGGGAAGCCGTACTCCCAGCGGGAGTCGTAGGCCAGCTCGTCGTGGCCCCAGTTGCGCTCGTTGAACGGCGGGTGGCAGAGGACGGCGTCGGCGGTGAGCGCGGGGAAGGCGTCGGCGCGCAGGGTGTCGCCCGCGAGGACGCGCACGTCCGCGTCGCCGGAGAGCGCGAGCCGCAGGGCGGTCAGGGCGGCCAGGTCGGGGTCGACGTCCTGGCCGTGCAGCGCGCGGGGGGCGGGGGCGGAATCCGTGGGGGTGGGATCCGTGGGGGTGGGATCCGTGGGGGTGGGGGCTCCGGCGGCGGGGGCTCCGGCGGTGGGCGCCGCCAGTGCGGCGGCGAGCAGGGCACCGGTGCCGCAGGCGGGGTCGAGGACCTCGGCGGCGGGCCCGGCGAGGGCGGCCATGAGGGCGGCGGGGCCGGGCGGGGTGAGCGTGAACTGGCGGGGGTTGGCGTCCAGGTGCCGGCCGAGGAGGAACTCGTAGGCGTCGCGGGCGCCTTGGGTGGCTTGGGCACCTTGGGTGGCTTGGGCGCCTTGGGCGGCGGCGGAGATCCCGGCCTGTGCCGGGGACGGGGCCTGCCCCTGGGCCTGGGCGGCCAGTTCCGCGACGCCGCGCAGGAGGGTGACGGACGGGGCGAGTTCGAGGGCGGAGGGGGTGTGGACGGCCCGCTCCGGGCCGAGGCGCTCGGTCAGCGCCTCCTCCAGCGGGCCGGGCAGCACCTCCGCGAGGCGCTCGTCGGGCACGGCGGCCAGCGCGGGCCAGGCGGCCCGGCGGTCGCGGACGAGGAGCAGCGCGCAGCCCGCGTGGACGAGGGCGGTGACGGCGCCGGCGGGATGGCTCGCGACGAGCTGCCAGACGCGCTCGCGCAGCGGGACCTCGGCCAGCTTGCCCTGGGCGCGCAGCCACTCCTCGACGTCGGCGAGGGCGAAGGAGGGGCTGGTCTCGGTGCCGCCGACGGGCTTGGGGAAGTCGGTGTGGCGGCGGCGCCAGTTGCTGACGGCCGCCCGGCCGACTCCCGCGAGGCGGGCGATGCCCGCGGCGGTCACCTCTGCTGCGCTGTCCGGCACCTGCCCCAACTCCCCTGATCGGCGTGCGTGTGAACACCCGATCTTACTGACGAACCCCTCCGACAGCACTTCACAGCGTGATCCGATCCGTTTTTCGTGAACCGTGTTGACTCGGTTCACAGCTTCTGTTGTCATTGATCCATCGCGCCAGAAGAAATCACTGTCCGGGAGGACACACCCATGTCGTACGACACGCAGCTCCCGCACGCCCCGTCCCCGGTGGCCATGCGCAACGGGCTGGGCACCGCGGCCCTGATCCTCGGCATCATCGGCACCCTGTCCGGCCTCATCCCCTTGTTCTTCTGGCTGGCCGGCATCCTCGGCCTGATCGCGCTGATCCTCGGCCTGGTCGGCCGGGGCCGGGTGAAGCGCGGCGAGGCGAGCAACAAGGGTGTGACCCTGACCGGCGCGATCCTGGGCCTCGCGGCCCTGATCCTCTCGGTGGTCGGCGCGGTCATCACCTTCTCCGCCGTCAGCGACGCGGTGGACGAGATAGACAAGGCGATCAAGGACTCCGCCCCGAAGGACCCGGCGGCGAAGAGCCCGGCGGGCCAGGGCGACGCGGGCGCCAAGCCCGGCAAGGCCGACAAGGACAAGCCCCTCGCGGCCGGTGACACCGTGGTCTACGACGACAACCTGAAGATCACCGTGTCGGAGGCGAAGACGTACGCGCCCTCCGAGTTCGCGGTCGGCCACACCAAGGGCAACAAGGCGTACCAGGTGACCGTCACCATCGAGAACGGCGCCAAGCAGAAGATCGACACCACCCTGACGACCCTCCAGGCCCGCGCGGGCAAGGACGGCGCCACGGCCGAGCAGATCTTCGACGAGAAGGTCGGCAGCGGCTTCAGCGGCTCGGTCCTGCCCGGCAAGAAGGCCACCGCCACCTTCGCCTTCGACGCCCCCGCCGCCGCGAAGGACCTCACCGTCGAGGTCAGCCCCGGCCTGGACTACAACGCCTCGCAGTGGGACCTGAAGATCGGCTGACGCCCGCCCCCACCTCGTGCGACACACACCGCACGACGTACGACACACACCGCACGACGCACGACGCACCACCCGATCCCCTCGGAGAGCCCCATGCCCGCCACCGTCCGTCTCCGCCGCGCCGCGCTCGCCGCGAGCCTCTGCGCCGCCGTCGCGCTCGGCGCCTCCGCCTGCGGCCCGAACGACGCCGCCCCGGCCGCGAAGCCGGCCCAGCCGACGCAGCCCCCGAAGCCCGCCGGCCCCTTCGAGGACCTGAGCGGACCCCAGATCGTGAACAAGGCGATCGCCGCGACCAAGACGGCGGACTCCCTCACCCTCGACCTCGCGCTCAAGACGACCGACGGCCCGATCAAGGCCGCTCTGTCGACCGACGTCCGGGGCCGCTGCGCCGGCACGCTGTCGATGGGCACCGCCGGGGGCACCGCCGAGCTGCGCAAGCCGGGCGCCGACACGGTCTACATGCGCTTCGACGACGCGCTCATCAAGGAGCAGGTGACGGGCGAGTCCGCCGCCGTGCAGAAGGAGGTCGTCCGGCAGCTCAAGGGCCGCTGGGTGAAGACCGACGCCAAGGACCCCGACACCAAGGACAGCCTCGCGCTGTGCGACCTGAAGTCGCTGCTGGCGGAGTTCGAGCAGGGCGTCAACACGGCGGTCCGGGGCCAGGAGACCGTCGTCGACGGCAAGAAGGCGCTGATGCTCACCCAGGCCGAAGGCTCCGAGCGGACCACGGTCTACGTGGCCACGGAGGGCAAGCCGTACCTCCTCAAGCTGGT
This sequence comes from Streptomyces sp. NPDC048659, assembly GCF_040650575.1. NCBI lineage: Bacteria > Bacillati > Actinomycetota > Actinomycetes > Kitasatosporales > Streptomycetaceae > Streptomyces > Streptomyces sp. NPDC048659. The sequence continues at coordinate 12,944 of NZ_JBEZHM010000018.1, forward strand.
CGGGACCGGCGGCAAGGAGCCCGGCACCATGTCCTTCACCGACTACGACAAGCCGGTCGACGCGAAGGTCCCGCCCGCCAAGGACATCGTGGACATGAAGAGCTTCGGCTGACCGAATGACCACACCCCGGGGGGGGGGACGGAAAGGGCGTGAAGGCCGCCGCGAGGGGAGCGGCCTTCACGCCCTTTCCGGTGTTTCCGGGGACCCAGGGGACTCCGGTGTTTCCGGGGACTTCAGGGCCCCGAGGGGGGCTCAGAGCCCGTGCCGGACCCATACGTTGGGCTCGACGTACACCGCGTAGCCCCGGGACGCCTCGCAGTGCACCGGCACCAGGGCGCCCTCGACCTCGACCGGGCCGTCGGTGTCGAAGGGCAGGCCCGTCCACCGCCGCCACTCCTCCACGGCGGCGCCGATCGTCATCGACGCGGGGGCGACCTTCGCCACCGTGCCGCCCGCGCGGACGTGGACCCGCAGCCAGGGGTCGACCGGCAGCCCGTCCTCGCGGGTGCGGAAGGCGTACTCGTGCATCGACGACTCCGCCTCCAGGTGCTTGCCGTTGGGGCGGACCGGGGCGACCAGTTCGGCGAAGCCCAGGCGGCGGGCGTTGTCGCGCATGGCGGCCAGCATCCGGTGCGAGAGGCCGTTGCCGAGCGCGCTGGTGGCCACGGTGACCTCGATCGCGCTGACCGTGTCGGGCGCGTGCCCGTGCCGGCGGTCGGAGAACGCCCAGAGCAGGACCTGGTCCCAGCCGGTGCCGGGCAGTTCGCCACGGCCCGGCGCGCCGAGCCGGAACGGCACGCTGAAGGCACGGGCCACGACCTCGCCGTCGGAGTCGGTGGCGACGAGGACGTACTCGGGGAACGCGGTGACGATCTGTCCCATGTTCGCCCAGCCGACCGGGTCGTACATCATGAACTCCGGCCAGAGGTCCTTCATCCGCCAGAGCGCCCCTTCCAGTTCGGGGCGTTCGGCGAGGGTCGTGATGTGCGGGTCCATGCCGGGGACGCTAGTCGGCAGCACCGCCCGCGCGGAAACGATTTACCTAGGGAAGCCGCTGCTCAGGGCAGGTTTCCAGGACCCGCCGCATCGCGTCCCGTTCCCCGGACGTGATCCACACCCCGTACTTCTTCTTCACGGCGACCTGCCGGGCCACGTACGGACAGCGGTACGCCTTGTAGGGCGGCAGCCAGGTCGCCGCGTCGCCGTCCGACTTGCGGCGGTTGGTCGCGGAGTCGACGGCGAGCAGGTTGAGCGGGTCGTTCGCGAAGCGCAGCCGGGTGCCGGAGTCCCACTTCTGCGCGCCCTTCTGCCAGGCGTCCGACAGGGCCACGACGTGGTCGATGTCCACCTTGCTGCGGCCCCGGACGTAGTCGATGGAGCCGCCGGTGTACGGGTCCTTGGCCAGCCTCCCGGAGGCGACCTTGCACCGGCCGTCGGTGAAGCGGACGCCGGTCAGGTCGCGGCGGAGTATGTCGTCGCGGGTGCCGCAGCCGTTGCGGTCGACGTCGGCCCAGGCGCGCCCGAACTTCTCCCGCTCGTAGCCGGTCCTGGGCGCGCGGCCCTTCACGGTGAGCGCGTCCACGGCGGCGAGGGCGGTGCCGGCGGCCGGGCCGTTTCCCGTACTGCTTCCCGTACTGCTCCCGCCGCCGGTGAGGGGCGAGCAGGCGGCGTTGACGAACAGGGCGAAGAGCGCGAAGGCCGAGGCGATGAGGGTCTTTTGATACGTCAGCACCGAAAGATCCTATTTGATGTGTGATCAGGCGGTCTCGGAGGGCGCCGCCGGGCCCTGCCCGCTCCTCAGACCTCCTCAGGTCCCCTCAGGTCCCCTCAGATCTTGCCGATGCCCAGCGTGTTCTCGGCCGGCAGCAGTCCCGAGCCGATGACCGCGAGCCAGGGCCCGCCCAGGAGCTCCGCGAGCCGGGCCGTGGCCTCGGGGCCGAGGGCGGTCCAGGGGGCGGCGGCCAGTTCGTCCGTACGGCGCTCGACCTCGGCGCGCAGGGCGCGGCCCGCCTCGGTGGCGGCGCCGTCGGGGCCGACGAGCCCGCGCGCGGCGAGGCGCGCGCGGGCGGCGTCCCACTCCGCGCCGCTCCAGCCCCGGCTCGCGAAGACGGCCTCGGGGGCGGCGCCGACGGCGGCGAAGGAGACCAGGGCCTCGGCCGGGTCGAGGCCGGCGGCCAGCAGGGCCGCGAGGTGGCCGTCGCCCCGGTGCTCGCGCAGGATCGTGGCGGCCTGCCACAGGACCAGGTGCGGGGCGTCGGGCCAGGGCAGCTCGGCGTTGGCGGCGGCGAGCGGGCGCCCGGCGGGCGTGGCCGCCTCCGCTGCGCGCCGGGCGAGCGCGGCGGCCTCGGCGATGCCCGGGCCCTCGACCTCCTCGGGGTCGAGCAGCGCCCGCCAGGTCCGGTCGACGGCGCGGAGCCGGGCGGCGAGCACCTCGGCCGGGTCGGCGACCGCCCAGGCTGCGGGCACGTACCGGGCGACCATGGCGGGCGCGAAGCTGTAGAAGGCGGCGGCGACCCGGACGCTCCCGGCGGGCCCGAGGGGCGCGGCGCGCCAGGCGAAGTAGGAGGGCCAGCGCTCGTCGACGCCGTAGCCGAGGGCGGCGGCCTCGTCGAACGCCTCGGGCGCGTAGTAGAGCACGGCGTGCAGGGGCTCCAGCAGGTGCCAGAGCTGGCGGACGCGGGCGGGTTCGACGGGGGGCCGACCTTCCTGGATGGGCTTCTCCGTCTGGGGCTGGGGCTGGGGCTGGGGCTGCACGTTCACGGCGTCTCTCCCGTCCACACACATCATCTTGTCACTGACTAGATTCCTCCCACCCCACGAACTTGTCAATGACTAGATACCGCCCCGATTCCGCGTACGCTGCTGCCATGACCAGTCGGCGCACCTACCACCACGGCGATCTGCGGCAGGCCGTGCTCGCCGCCGCCCTCGACGTCATCGCCGCCGAGGGGCCCGGCGCGCTCAGCCTGCGCGACCTCGCGCGCCGCGCGGGCGTCTCGCACGCCGCGCCCGCGCACCACTTCAAGGACCGCGTCGGCCTGCTCACCGCGATCGCCGCACAGGGCTACGGGCTCCTCGCCGACGCCCTCGCAGGCGCGCCCGACCTGCGCGAGCGCGGGGTGCGTTACGTCCGCTTCGCCGCCGCGCACCCGGCGCACTTCCAGGTGATGTTCCAGCCCGCCCTGCACCGCGCGGACGACCCGGAGCTGCTCGCCGCCAAGGAGCGGGCCGCCGCCGGGCTGCGGGCTGGTGTCGCCGGGCTCCCCGCCACCGTCGACGCGCCCCGCGACACCGGCGTCGCCGCCTGGTCGCTGGCGCACGGCTTCGCGACCCTGCTGCTCACCGGAAACCTCGACGAGCCGCTGGGCGGGCGGGACCCGGGGGAGGCGTTCCGCGCGCTCACCGGACTCCTCGGTTCCGCTCAACTGGGCGGCGGGGACGGGGAATAGCCCGGGCCGGTCACGGCTTGTCCCTCGTCGTGCGCACAGGAAAGACCACGGCTCACGACCACGGGGAGAACACATGAAGACCGGCAACACCGTCCGGCGCGCGGGCACGGCCCTGCTCGCCACCCTGACCCTCGCCGTACTGCCCGCGCTCCCCGCGAGCGCGACGGGCACGACGGGCGCCGCGGGCGCCGCCGGCTGGCACGGGGCCTGGGCCGCGTCCCCGCAGGCCGCCGCCGCGCCCTTCGGGCCCAACTGGTCCCAGCAGGGCTTCGCGGACCAGACCGTACGGCAGACGGTCCGCGTCACGACCGGCGGCACCCGGGCCCGTATCGAACTGACCAACCGTTACGGCACCGGCCCGCTGCGGATCACCGGCGCGACCGTCGCCCGCGCGGCCGGGGGCGGCGCGGTGGAGCCCGGTTCGCTGCGGGCGCTCACCTTCGGCGGGCGCGGCTCCGTCACCGTCCCGGCGGGCGGCACCCTCGTCAGCGACGGCGTGCCGTTCCGTACCTCCGCGCTCGACACGCTCACCGTGACGCTGTACCTGGCGGGCCCGACCGGCCCCGCCACCTTCCACCAGGTCGCGGGCGCCACCAGCTACCGGGCGGCGGGCGACCACCGCGCGGACACGGCCGGCACGGCGTTCACCGAGACGTCCTCGTCCTGGTACTACCTCTCCGGCGTCGAGGTCACCGGCGGCCCCGGCACGGCCCGCCGCGACGGCGTCGTCACCTTCGGCGACTCCATCACCGACGGCGCCGGCGCCACCCAGGACGCGGACGACCGCTACCCCGACGAGCTCGCCGAGCGCCTCGCGGCGGCCGGCACCCCGCGCGCCGTCCTCAACCACGGCATCAGCGGCAACCAGGTCACCAACGACGTGTCCTGGGCGGGCGAGAAGGGAATCGCGCGCTTCAAGAAGGACGTGCTTTCCGAGCGGGGCGTCGGCACGGTCATCCTCCTCGAAGGCATCAACGACATCGGCGGCAGCGGCCCCTCCTACCCGGGCGGCCCGACCCCCGAGGTCTCCGTGAACCGCCTCGTCGAGGGCCACCGGAACCTCATCCGCCAGGCGCACGCGCGGGGCATCAAGGTGATCGGCGCGACGCTGACGCCCATCAAGGGCTCCTCGTACTTCACGCCCGAGAACGAGGCCAAGCGCGAGGCGTTCAACACGTGGGTGCGCACCTCCGGCGCGTACGACGGGATCGTCGACTTCGACCGCGCGGTCGCCGACCCCGCCGACCCGGACCGCATCCTCCCGGCGTACGACTCCGGCGACCACCTCCACCCGGGCGACGCGGGATACCGCGCGATGGCCGAGGCCCTGGACCTCGACGCGCTGTAGCCGCCACGGACCCGGCCCCGCCCCCCTGTCCGAACGGGGGGCGGGGCCGGGAACCGGGGAACCGGGGAACCGGGGAACCGGGGAACCGGGGAACCGGGATAACGAGGGCGGGGCCGGGGGCCGGGGTCAGGAACCCAGGATCTCCGCCAGGAACTCCCCCGTCCACGCCAGCAGTTCGCGGCCCACGACCGGCTTGCCGCCGATCTTGCCGGCGGTGGGGCGGGGCACCAGGATCTGGTGGACGGCCGGCTTGATGACCGTGCGGGGGTGGAGGCGCTTCAGGCGGAGTTCCTGCGACTCGCGCAGTTCCACCGGGGCGAAGCGGATGTTGGAGCCCTGGAGGACGATCTCCCCGACGCCGCAGGCGCGGGCCAGCATCCGCAGGCCCGCCACCAGGAGGAGGTTCTCGACCGGCTCGGGCAGCTTGCCGTAGCGGTCGGTGAGCTCCTCGCGTACGGCCTTGATGTCCGCCTCCGAGTTCGCCGAGGCGATCGCCCGGTACGCCTGGAGGCGCAGCCGCTCGCCGGGGGCGTAGTCGTGCGGGACGTGGGCGTCGACCGGGAGCTCGATCTTGACCTCCAGCGGCGGCTCCTCCTCAGCGCCGCCCTCCATCTGCGCCCGGTAGTCCGCGACGGCCTCGCCGACCATCCGTACGTACAGGTCGAAGCCGACGCCCGCGATGTGGCCGGACTGCTCGCCGCCGAGCAGGTTGCCCGCGCCGCGGATCTCCAGGTCCTTCATCGCCACGTACATGCCCGCGCCCATCTCGGTGTGCTGGGCGATCGTCGCGAGGCGCTCGTGGGCGGTCTCCGTGAGGGGCTTCTCCGGCGGGTACAGGAAGTAGGCGTAGCCGCGCTCGCGGCCTCGGCCGACCCGGCCGCGGAGCTGGTGGAGCTGGCTCAGGCCGAAGTTGTCGCCGCGCTCGACGATCAGGGTGTTGGCGTTGGAGATGTCGATGCCGGACTCGACGATCGTGGTCGAGACGAGGACGTCGAACTTCTTCTCCCAGAAGTCCACCACGACCTGCTCCAGGGCCTGTTCGGACATCTGGCCGTGCGCCGTCGCGATCCGCGCCTCGGGGACGATCTCGCGCAGCCGGGCCGCCGCGCGGTCGATGGACTCGACGCGGTTGTGGATGTAGAAGACCTGGCCCTCGCGCAGCAGTTCGCGGCGGACGGCGGCGCCGATCTGCTTCTCCTCGTACGGGCCGACGAAGGTGAGGACCGGGTGCCGCTCCTCGGGCGGGGTGGTGATCGTCGACATCTCGCGGATGCCGGTCACCGCCATCTCCAGGGTGCGGGGGATGGGGGTGGCGGACATGGTGAGGACGTCGACGTTGGCGCGGAGCTTCTTCAGCTGCTCCTTGTGCTCGACGCCGAAGCGCTGCTCCTCGTCGACGATGACCAGGCCGAGGTCCTTGAACTTCGTCTCGGACGAGAACAGGCGGTGGGTGCCGATGACGACGTCGACGGAGCCGTCCCGCAGGCCCTCCATCGTCGCCTTGGATTCGGTGTCCGTCTGGAAGCGGGAGAGCGCGCGGACGTTGACGGGAAACTGCGAATAGCGCTCGGAGAACGTGCCGAAGTGCTGCTGCACGAGCAGCGTGGTGGGGACGAGGACGGCGACCTGCTTGCCGTCCTGGACGGCCTTGAAGGCGGCGCGGACGGCGATCTCCGTCTTGCCGTAGCCGACGTCGCCGCAGATCAGGCGGTCCATGGGGACCGTCTTCTCCATGTCCTCCTTCACCTCGGCGATGGTGGAGAGCTGGTCGGGCGTCTCCGCGTACGGGAAGGCGTCCTCCAGCTCGCGCTGCCAGGGCGTGTCGGGGGCGAAGGCGTGGCCGGGGGCGGCCATCCGGGCCGAGTACAGCTTGATGAGGTCGGCGGCGATCTCCTTGACCGCCTTCTTGGCGCGCGCCTTCGTCTTGGTCCAGTCGGCGCCGCCGAGGCGGTGCAGGGTCGGGGCCTCGCCGCCCACGTACTTGGTGACCTGCTCCAGCTGGTCGGTGGGGATGTAGAGGCGGTCGCCGGGCTGGCCGCGCTTGGCGGGCGCGTACTCGACGAGGAGGTACTCGCGGGTGGCGCCCTGCACGGTCCGCTGGACCATCTCCAGGTAGCGGCCGACGCCGTGCTGCTCGTGGACGATGTAGTCGCCGACCTCCAGGGTCAGCGGGTCGATCGTCTTGCGGCGCTTGGCGGGCATCCGCTGCCCGTCCTTGCCGGCGGCCTTCTGCCCGGACAGGTCGGTCTCGGTGAGGACGGCCAGCCGCAGGGCCTCGTCCACGAAGCCGTAGTCGATGGAGCCGCAGGCCACGTGCACGACGGACGGGGAGATGTCCGCGAGGTCGGCGTCCAGGCGGGCGGCGATGCCCTCGCCGCCGAGGACCTCGACGGTGCGGGAGGCGGGGCCGTGGGCCTCCGTCACGTACACCGCGCGCCAGCCGTCGGCCAGCCAGCCCTTGGTGTCGGCGAGCGCGCGGGCGGTGTCGCCCCGGTACGTCTCGGGGGCGCGCATCCCCAGCTTGAGGGTGTCGGCGCCGACGGTCTCGTCGGCGGCGAACGGGGACACCGACCACCACATCACGCCCAGCTCGCGGGCCCGGTCGCGGACGTCCGCGATCCCCCACAGGGAGGCCGCGCCGACGTCGATCGGGGCCTCGCCGCCGCCGGCGGTGGCCGCCCAGGACGCCTGGAGGAACTCCTGGCTGGTCGCCACCAGGTCGGCCGCCCGCGTCCGGACCCGCTCCGGGTCGCAGACCACGGCCATGGAGCCCTTCGGGAGGACGTCGACCAGCAGCTCCATGTCGTCGACGAGGACGGGGGCGAGGGACTCCATGCCCTCGACCGCGATGCCCTCGGCGATCTTGTTGAGGAGCTCGCCCAGCTCGGGGTGGGCCTCGGCCAGGGCGGCGGCCCGGCCGCGGACCTCGGCGGTGAGGAGCAGCTCGCGGCAGGGCGGGGCCCACAGGCCGTGCTCGGCGACCTCCAGGGACCGCTGGTCGGCGACCTTGAAGTAGCGGATCTCCTCGACGTCGTCGCCCCAGAACTCGATGCGGAGCGGGTGCTCCTCGGTGGGCGGGAAGACGTCCAGGATGCCGCCGCGGACGGCGAACTCGCCGCGCTTCTCGACGAGCTCCACGCGGGAGTACGCGGCGGCGGCCAGGCCCTCGACGATCTCGTTCAGGTCGGCGCTCTGGCCGCTCCTGAGCGCGACGGGCTCCAGGTCGCCCAGGCCCTTGACCTGCGGCTGGAGTACGGAGCGGATGGGGGCGACGACGACGCTGACGGGGCCGGCGGCCGGGTCGTCGTCGCGGGGGTGGGCGAGCCGGCGCAGCACCGCGAGGCGGCGGCCGACCGTGTCGGAGCGGGGGCTCAGCCGCTCGTGCGGGAGCGTCTCCCAGGACGGGTAGTCGACGACCGTGTCGGGGTCGAGGAGCGAGCGCAGCGCCGCGGCCAGGTCCTCGGCCTCGCGGCCGGTGGCGGTGACCGCGAGCACGGTCCGCCGGGCCTCGCGCGCGAGCGCGGCGATGGCGAAGGGGCGGGCGGCGGGCGGGCCGACCAGGTCGACGTGGTGACGGTTGCCGTCGCGGGCGGCCGTCACCGCTTCGGTGAGTGCGGCGTCCTTGACGACGGCGTCCAGCAGACCGTGCAGGCTCATGGAGGGTCCATCCCGGCGGAGGTGGGCAACGCGAACGGCCCGACACGTCTCACGGGCCGGGGCCTCCAGCCTACGACGACGCGGCGACAGTCACTCGTTCGTGGGATCGCGGGGCTCTGTACGCGTCTGTACAGTCGAGTACATGAGTGCCACGTTCCCCATCACCGAGGCGCGCGCCCAGTTCGGCACCCTCATCCGCCGCACGGCCCATGCCCGAGAGCGCATCACCATCACGGACCACGGGCAGGCCGCGGCCGTCTTCATAAACCCCACGGAGCTGAGCGAGCTGGAGGAGCGCCTGGCCGACCTGGAGGACGAGCTGGCCCTCGCACGCTACCGCGCCCGGCAGGCCGAGGGCACCGTCGTCGGCATCCCTCAGGACGAGGCCCGCGCCATGCTCGGTCTGGAGCGCGAGTGACCTTCCAGATCATCTGAAGGGCGCCCGCGGGCACGCCTTGGGTACGGCCAGGGCCCCGGTCCCGGCGGAGGTTTCCGCCGGGACCGGGCCCTTGGCCGGTTTCCGGCCGCTTTCCGTTCCCCCGTCCCCTCCGGGCCGGGGACCGTTACCCCGCCCCGCGGGCCGCGGGCCGTTCCCCCGTTCGGGCCCCCGCCCCCCTCAGTCCGTCGCGATCGCGTTCAGGACGTTCATGCGGCCCGCGCGGAAGGCCGGGACCAGGGCGGCGAAGAGGCCGACGAAGGCCGAGGCGACGAAGACCGTCGCGATCGTCGGCCAGGGGATCTCCAGGACGCCCAGGCCCTCCAGGGCCAGGAGCCGCTGGGCGGCGGTGCCCCAGCCGAGGCCGAGGCCCAGGCCGAGGAGGGCGCCGAAGAGGGCGATGACCACCGACTCCAGGCGGATCATGCGGCGCAGCTGGCGGCGGGAGAGGCCGATGGCGCGCATCAGGCCGATCTCCCGGGTCCGCTCGACGACCGACAGGGCGAGGGTGTTCACCACGCCGAGGACGGCCACGATGATCGCGAGGGCGAGCAGCCCGTAGACCATGTTGAGGAGCTGCCCGACCTGGTCCTGGAGCTGCTTCTTGTAGTCGGCCTGGTCCGCGACCTGGTACTGCGGGTAGGGCGCGAGCGCCTTCTTCAGGCCCTCGTACGCGGCGGCCTCCTGCCCGTCCTTCGCCGTGGCGAAGACGATCATGCTCTGCGGCATCCGGTCGGCCGGGAGGTACCTGGCGGCGGTCGTGATGTTCGTGTACATCACGCCCTTGTCGATGTTGGCGTCGTCGGAGGTGACCGCCGCGACCCGCAGCCGCGCCTTCCCGCCGCCCTTGAACGCGACCGTGAGCGTGTCGCCGACCTTCACCCCGTGCTCGGCCGCGTAGTCGCTGCCGACGGACATCGCGCCCGGACCGTACGCGGCGGACAGCTCGCCCCCGGTCGTCTCGCGCCGCACGTCCCGCGCGTACGTCGGGTCGGCGGCGACCACGCCCAGCTCGTCCGCCTTCCCGTGCGGGTCGGTGACGACGGCCTCGATCCACTTGTACTCGGTGACGTGGGCGAGCCCCGGCGTCTTCTCGACGGCGTCCCGCGCCTGCGGCACCACCGGCTGCCGGTTGGTGGACTGCACGATGAAGTCGGCGCCGACGGACCGGTCGAGCTCCTCCGTGGCGGAGGCGACCATCGAGGAGCCGACGACCGACAGGCAGGCGACGAGCGCCAGCCCGATCATCAGGGCCGCGCCGGTGGCGCCGGTGCGCCGCGGGTTGCGCAGCGCGTTGCGCTCGGCCATCCGCCCGACCGGGCCGAAGACCCGCAGCACGACGACGCCGAGGCCGCGGACGACACCGCCGGACAGCAGCGGGCCGATCACCACGAAGCCGAGCAGGGACAGGACGACGCCGAGGCCGAGCCAGAGCGAGCCCGCGCCGGCCTGCTCGGCCCGCGTGGCGGCCCAGAGCGCGGCGCCGCCCGCCGCGGTCAGGAGCAGCCCGAGGGCGGCCCGTACCGCACCCGCCCTGCCGTCGGCGGGGGTCCCCGCGTCGCGCAGGGCGGCCATCGGGGAGACCTTCGAGGCCCGGCGGGCGGGCACGAAGGCGGCGAGGACGGTGACGACGACGCCGAGCGCGATCCCGACGGCGGGCGTGGTCCAGCGGACGGTGAGGTCCTCGGTGGACAGCTCCATGCCCATCGACGACATGAGCGACATCAGGCCGACGGCGAGTCCCACACCGGCCGCGACCCCCGCGACCGAGCCGACGACGCCGAGGAGCAGCGCCTCGACGAGGACGGAGCGGTTGATCTGGCGCCGGGAGGAGCCGATGGCCCGCAGCAGGCCGATCTCGCGGGTGCGCTGGGCGACCAGCATGGAGAAGGTGTTGACGATGAGGAAGACGCCGACGAGGAAGGCGATCCCGGCGAAGCCGAGCATCGCGTACTTCATGACGTCGAGGAAGCCCGCGACGTCCTCGCGCCCGGCGTCGGCGGCCTCGGCGGCGGTCCGCAGCGTGTAGCCGGAGCCGACGGCCGCCGCGATGTCCGCCTTGAGGGCCGCGTCCTCGACGCCGTCCGCCGCGTCGACGGTGACCTGCGTGAACAGGCCCTCCTCGCCGAGGAGTTCGCGCTGGGCGGTGGCGGTGTCGAAGTAGACGAGGGTGGCGCCCGGGTTGGTGACCTTGAAGTCGACGATCCCGCTGATCCGCGCGGTGAAGTCGCCGGTGACGGCGATGGTGCGCAGCTCGTCGCCGATCTTCAGGTGGTGCTTCTCGGCGGTGCCGCCGTCGACCACGACCTCGGTGGGGCCGCGCGGCTCGTGGCCGGAGGCGATCTCCATCGAACGCAGCTCGTCGGCGGACCAGTTGGCGGCGATGGTCGGGGCGCCGGTGGTGGGGCCGACGTTCTCGTTCCGGGAGTCGACGACGGTGACGCTGGTGGAGACGACCTGCCCCCTCGCCGCCGCGACACCCTCGACACGCTCGACGGTGGCGACGAGCGCGGCGGGCAGCGTGGCGGGGCGCCCGTTCTGCGGGATCTCGTCGTCCCCGGCCGCGCCGGCGGGGCTGACGCTGACGTCGGAGGCGGTGGAGGCGAAGAGCTTGTCGAAGGTGGCGGTGGTGGTGTCGCTGAACACCAGGGTGCCGCAGACGAAGGCGACGGAGAGGAGGACGGCGACGGCGGAGAGCGCCATGCGGCCCTTGTGCGCGAGGAAGCTGCGCAGGGAGGTCTTGAGCACGGTCATGACGTCCGCCCGCGCGCGTCGAAGTCCTTCATCCGGTCGAGGACGGCGTCGGCGGTGGGCCGCCGCATCTCGTCGACGATCCTGCCGTCGGCGAGGTACAGCACCCGGTCCGCGTAGGAGGCGGCGACCGGGTCGTGGGTGACCATGACGATGGTCTGGCCGAGCTCGTCCACCGACTGGCGCAGGAAGCCGAGGACTTCGGCGCCCGCCCGCGAGTCGAGGTTTCCGGTCGGCTCGTCACCGAAGATGATCTCGGGCCGGGCGGCGAGCGCGCGGGCCACGGCGACGCGCTGCTGCTGCCCGCCGGAGAGCTGGGCGGGCCGGTGCGTGAGCCGCTCGGCGAGGCCGACGGTCCCGACGACCCGGCGCAGCCACTCCTGGTCCGGCTTGCGGCCGGCGATGTCCATGGGCAGCGTGATGTTCTCCAGGGCGTTCAGCGTGGGGAGCAGGTTGAACGCCTGGAAGATGAACCCGACGCGGTCGCGCCGCAGTCGGGTGAGCTTCTTGTCCTTGAGGCCGGTGATCTCGGTCTCGTCCAGGAAGATCTCGCCGCTCGTGACGGTGTCGAGGCCCGCGAGGCAGTGCATGAGCGTCGACTTGCCGGAGCCCGAGGGCCCCATGATCGCGGTGAACTCGCCCCGGGCGATGTCCACGTCGACGTGGTCGAGCGCGACGACCCGGGTCTCCCCCGACCCGTACGCCTTGAGGACCTGTCGCGCCCGCGCGGCGACGGCCGTCCGCCCTCCCGTACCCCCGTGCCTGAGGGTGGTCACAGCCGAAGTCACGGTAAGTCTCCTTGATGGGTGGGGTGTTCGTACTCGGACGCGTACCGGTCTCGCACTCGGACCCGTATGCGATCTCGTGCGGGATTCCGTAAGAACAAGCTAAGGACGGGTGGGACCTTCGCTCCTCCTCCGCCGGGACGAACGGCCCCTGGGCCGGATGGGGGAGGAGCCCTTAGGGGTTCTCCATCGAACGATCGAGTGAGAGGCTGACCCGGCGCACTTAGATGTACGAAGCATCCGTCGGGTGGGGGAGAGGGGACGGCGTGTCCGAGGCGACCACGAGGCAGACGGCGCCGCCCGCGGCGGACACCACCCGGCGCGGGCCCGTCGTCGCCGCGCTCATGCTCGGCATGGCGCTCGCCGCGCTCGACGGCACCATCGTCGCCACCGCCGTCCCGCAGATCGTCGGCGACCTCGGCGGACTCTCCGTCTTCTCCTGGCTGTTCTCCGGCTATCTGCTCGCCGTCACCGTCACCCTGCCCGTGTACGGGAAGCTCAGCGACACCTTCGGCCGCAAACCCGTCCTGATCTCGGGCATCGTCCTCTTCCTCATCGGCTCCGTCCTGTGCGCCGCCGCCTGGAACATGTACGCGCTGATCGCGTTCCGCGTCGTCCAGGGGCTGGGCGGCGGGGCCCTCCAGGGCACGGTCCAGACGATCGCCGCCGACCTCTACCCGCTGAAGGAGCGCCCTCGCATCCAGGCCCGGCTCTCCTCCGTGTGGGCGACCGCCGCGGTGGCGGGCCCTACGGCGGGCGGGCTGCTCGCCGGGTACGCGGACTGGCGCTGGATCTTCCTCATCAACCTGCCGGTCGGCGCGGCGGCCCTGTGGCTCGTCGCCCGCTACCTGGTGGAGCCGGGGCGCCCCCTAGGGGACGGAGCCGGAAGCGGTACGGGAAGCGGTACCGGCGGCGGCTCCCCCGACGCGCCGGACGGCCGCGCCCGCGCCCGCTTCGGCTTCGGCTCCCGCTCCCGCTCCGGCTCCCGCCCCTCCGTCGACTGGGCCGGCGCCCTCGCCATCTTCGCCACCGGCGCCCTGCTGCTGACCGCGCTCGTCCAAGGCGGCGTCGCCTGGCCGTGGCTCTCGGCCCCGTCGCTGGGCCTGTTCGGCGGGGCGGCGGCGCTGGGCGCGCTCACCGTGCTCATCGAGCGCCGGGCCGCCTCGCCGATCATCCCGGGCTGGGTGTGGCGCCGCCGCACCATCGCCGCCGTCAACCTGGCGCTCGGCGCCCTCGGCCTGCTGATGGTCGCCCCGACCGTCTTCCTGCCCACCTACGCGCAGGCGGTCCTCGGCCTCGGCCCGATCGCCGCCGGTTTCGTGCTGTCCGCGATGACCCTCAGCTGGCCCGTCACCGCCGCGCTCTCCAACCGGGTCTACGGCCGGATCGGCTTCCGGCTGACCGCCGTCCTCGGCATGACCGGCGCGCTGCTGGTCCTGCTCGCCTTCCCGCTGCTGCCGTTCCCCGGCGAGCCCTGGCAGCCCGCGCTCCTGATGCTGCTGCTCGGCGGGGCCCTCGGCTTCTTCCAGCTCCCGCTGATCGTCGGCGTCCAGTCGACCGTCCCGTACGAGGAGCGCGGCACGACCACCGCGTCCGTCCTCTTCGTGCGCCAGGTCGGGCAGAGCGTGGGCGCCGCCCTGTTCGGCGCCGTCGCCAACGGGGTGCTGGCCGCGCGGCTCGGCGGCGCGAGCGGGGACCTGGACGGGCTGGTGCGCGCGCTGGAGAGCCCGGGCTCGCTCACCGGGCAGACCGCCGACCACCTGCGGCGGGCGGTCGACGCGGCCGTCGACTACGTCTACCTGGGCGCGGCCGGCGCCGCCGCGCTCGCCCTGCTGGTCCTGCTCACCCTGGCGCCGCGCCGCTTCCCCGTACTGAAGGAACACGAGGACGAGCCCGCCGGGGCCGACGCGGCCGCTGGGGCCGACGGGGCGGCGGAGGCGGGCGGGACGGCGGAGGCGGGCGGGGCCGCGCGGTAATTCCCGGCCCGCCGGGCACCCGACGGGGAGAATGCCCCGATGAGCCATCACCTCGTCGGCATACCGGAGTTGACCGGAGTCCCCCGCGTCGCCGTCGTCATCGACGTCATGCGCGCCTTCACCGTCGCCGCCTGGGCCTTCGCGCGCGGCGCCGAGCGGATCGTCCTGGCCGGGTCGGAGCGCGAGGCGCTCGCCCTCAAGGAGCGCGAGCCGCACTGGCTGGCCCTGAAGGACGGGGCCCCGGCGCCCGGCTTCGACGCGGTGAACTCCCCCGCGCTGCTCCGCTCCCTGGACCTCACCGGCCGCACGGTGGTGCAGAAGACGACGGCGGGCACGGTCGGCGCGCTGGCCGTCGCGGACGCCCCGGTGGTGCTCTGCGCGAGCTTCCCGGTGGCGGGTCCCACCGCCCGGTTCCTGCGGGCGGCGGGCGGCGGCCCGGTCACGTTCGTCGTCACCGGCGAGGACGGGCGGGCGGAGGAGGACCGGGCCTGCGCCGAGTACCTCGCCCGCGCCCTCGACGGCACGGGCGAGGAGCCCGACCCGGCCCCGTACGTCGAGCGCGCCCGCGCCTCCCGCGCCGCCGCCGAACTCGCCGCCGGGCTGCGCGCGGGCGCCCACCCGGACGACGTCGCCCTGTGCCTGGAGGTGGACCGCTTCCCCTTCGCGATGCGGGCCCGCCGGGAGGACGCCCTGACGGTCCTGCGCCCGGTCGCGCCGGGGGACCTCCTCTAGATGGACCTGGATGGACCTGGATGGACCCGGATAGACCTGGATGAATCTGGATGGATCCAGATAGTCCTGGATAGACCGTCCGCCTAGTCGGCGTCCGTCGCCGCCGGCCCCGCCCGGCCCGTCAGGGCGGCCAGGGACCCGCGGATGTGCTCCATGTGGGAGTGGATCTCCTCCCGGGCCTCGTCGTGCTCGCGCCGGATCCGGTCCGTCTCGCGCTCGGTCCGCTCCTGCGCGAGGCGGGCCTCGGCGAGGATCTCCGCGGCCCGTGCCTCCGCGTCCTCCTGGCCGTGCCGGGCGGCCTCCTTCGACTCGGCGAGGGCGCGCCGGGCCTCGTCCAGCTTCGCCTCCCCGTACGCGACGAGCTCGTCGTGCCGGGCCTCCAGCTCGGTCACCCGGCGGGCCGCCGCCCGGTCGGCCTCCTCGCGGAGCGTCTGGTGCTCCTCGCGCTGCGCCGCCCGCAGGGCCTCGGCCTCGCGCCGGACCCCGTCGAAGGCGGTCCGGGCCTCGGACCGCGTCTGCTCGGCGTCGCGCAGCGCGGCGGTCTGTATCGCGTCGGCCTGGAGGGCGGCCTCCTTGTCCGTCGCGCGGGCCGCCGACTCGGCCGCCGCGCGGACCCCCGCCGCGTACGCCTTCGCCGCCTCGGCCGCCTCCCGGGCCGCCGCCTCCGCCGCCTCGGCCAGCTCCTGCGCCTCGGACTCGGCGTCCCGTACCAGCGTCTCGTCCTCGGCCTCGGCGAGCTCCAGGATCCGGCGGGCCCGCTCGCTCAGGGAGTCGTAGCGCTGCGGGGCGTGCGTGGCGACGGCCTCGCGCAGCCGGGCCGCCTCCGCCTCCATCTCCTTGGCGAGGACGGTCAGCCGCGCCGCGCGCTCCCACGCGCCGTCGCGTTCCTCGGACAGCGCGGCGAGATAGCGCTCGACCTGCTCCGGGCGGTAGCCGCGCCCGCGTCCGACGGCGAAACTCATCCCTGACGCCCCTTCGTCTCCCTTATGTCCGACAAAAAACAAGGATGCTTCATCCGAACGGACAAAAGGCGCCCGACGTGAACACACGTCGAGCGCCTTTCGTCACATCCCGCTCACGAGCGAACCCGTACGGCAGGGCAGGGGTCGGCTACAGCAGGCCGTCCCACATCTGCTCCAGCAGCACCGCCCACCAGTTCTCCGGCGAGGACAGCGCCGCCGGGTCCAGCATCGCCAGCTGGGCCTGGAAGTCGGTCGTCCAGCGACCCGCCTGCTCCGGGTTCAGCCCGTACCGCAGCCGCCACATCCGCCCCAGCAGCGCCAGGGAGCGTACGAACTCCGGCAGCCCGGTGTTCACGAACTGCGGCGGCACCGACTGCCCGCCCGGACCCGCCTCCACCGGTACGGCCACGATGTGCGCCGTCCCGTACTGGACGCAGACCGCCCGCCCGAAGTCCGAACCCAGCACCAGGTACGAACCGGCGTCCGGCGCCGCCTGCACCTGCCGCTGCGCCGCCAGCTCGCCGAGCGTAGGCACCACCGGCATCGCGGGCTGCGCCCAGAAGAACGGCCCGAAGTCGGCCGGCAGCCCCGCCCACACGAGCGTCACCGCCACCAGCTCCGGCACGCCCTGCCGGGACACCGCGCGCTGGTCGAAGCGCAGGATGCCCGGGCCGAACGCCCCGGCCAGTTCCTGCGCCACCGCGTCCGGCGGGACCGGCGGCGCGGGCTGCACCTGCGGCAGCGGGGCCCGCACCGGCGCCGGGCGCGCCGGACCGTCCGCGACCTGGTGCAACTCGCCCTGGTGGGTGATCAGTTGCCGCATCCCCTGCTGGCGGCCCGCGTGATCACGCCCGTACGGCGCGATGTTGGTGATCCGGGCCTGCGGCCAGGTCTCCCGGATCATGCGCGCGCAGTAGCCGCCCGGCAGCTCGCAGGACTCCAGCTCCGTGTGCAGCTCCAGGACCTGCTGCGGCGGCACGTTCATCGCGCGCAGCTCGTGCAGGATCTGCCACTCCGGGTGCGGGGTGCCGGGCGCGGAGCGGCGGATGAGCTGCTGCTCCGAGCCGTCGGGCGCGCGGTAGCGCAGCACGGCCTGGTAGCCGGGGCCCACGGTCGGCGGCCCGGCGGGCGGCTGCTGCGGATAGCCGTACGCGGGCGCGCCACCGGGCCCCGGGGCCGGGGCGTTCATCGGCGCGGGCACCGGACCGGGCGGCGGGGGCGGACCCGCCGGGCCCGACGGGCCCGACGGGCCGGGCTGCGCCAGCATCGTCGCGGCCTGCGCGATCCCGCCGGGCGGCGGCGTCCCGGGCACACCGGGCACACCCGGCGGCGGGGGCGGGGGCGGCGGGGCGCCGGGACCGCCCTGGTTCGGGTGCGCCAGCATCGTCGCGGCGTGCGCGACCCCGCCCGGCGGCGTCCCGGGCACACCCGGCGGCGGGGGCGGCGGCGGGGGCTCGCCGGGACCACCCTGGTTCGGGTGCGCCAGCATCGTGGCCGCGTGGTGCACGGGGGGCGGGCCGGGCGGACCGGGCGGGGTCGCCGGGGCACCCGGCCGGCCGGGCACACCAGGCGGGCCGGGCGGCGCGGGCGGCTGCGGGCCCTCGGGCCCGAGCTGCGACACCAGCTGCGTCCGTACGTGACCGCCGGGCGGCGGCGCCGCCTTGCTCGTCGCCGCCTCCGCGATGTCGGCGGCACCGGGCGCGCCGGGCGGACCGGGCGGGGTCGCGGGGGTCGCCGGGGCAGGCGGACCGGGCGGGGTCGCGGGGGCGGCCGAGGCAGGCGGGGTCGCCGGGGCGGCCGGGGTGCCCGTCTCCAGGCGCGGCGCGATGGCGGTGGGGGGCAGCGCGCTGCCGCCCTTCATCAGCGCGGTGGGAGCGTCGGCGCCCACCACCGGCGGCGGGGTGTCGTCGTCGTCCGCGCCGGAGAGCGGCGGCGCGAACACCGTCGCGGGCAGCGGCACGGCCCCGTCGGCACCCCCCGCGCTCGCGTTCGCGTCCGCCCACGGGCTGGGCGGGGCGGGCGGGGCGGGCGGGGCCTGCGGGGGCCCGACGGCGGCGGGCGCGGGCGTCGGCGGCGCGGGAGGCCCCGACGGCACGGCGTGCGCGTCCGACACGGGCGCGGACGGAGCGACGGGTACGGGCGGCGCAACGGGCGCGGCCATGGGCGGCGCCACGGCCGCAGGCGCGGACGGAGCGAAGGGCGCGGGCGGCGCAACAGGCGCGGCCACCGGCGGCGCCACGGGCCCAGGCACGGACGGCGCAACAGGCGCCACCGCGGCCGAGTCGGCCACGTCGGCCGCGCCCCCCGGCTCCGCCGACCCGTCCTCCGTCGACGCGTCGGCGCTCGCCTGCGAGGCGTTGGACGCCACCGGCGGCAGGCCGATCTTGTCCGCGGCCTCCTGAAGCCACTCCGGCGGACTCAGCAGGAAGGACGTCTGGTTCAGGTCGATCCGGGCCGACGCCTGCGCCGGCACCGAGGCGGCCGGCTCCTCGACGGCGCCGTACTCCTCCTCGTACCGCCGGATCACCTCGCCCACCGGCAGCCCCGGCCACAGCGTCGCCTCGCCGCTGTCGCGCGCGATGACCAGCCGCTGCCGGCCCGCGTCCGGGGTCGGCGCCTCCTCGCGGTCCTCGGCCCACACGACGAAGCCGAGACCGAACTCCCGCACCCGCACCTCACGGTGCAGATACGCCGGCACATCGCCGTTGATCCACTCCTCGGCGCGCTCCTGCGCCTGCGCGAACGTCACCACAGCCAGCTCACTCCCCCACCGGAACCACCGGAACGGCGCGCGCGAAGCCGCCGTCCACCATCAGGTTCGCCACCGTCTCCAGCTCCGGCGGATTGCCCGCCAGCCGCCGGAGGAACTCGTCGAAGTCCGCGCCACAGGGCAGCAGCAGCCGCTCCACGCGCTCCGCGACCGACCAGCCGGCCGCGAGCTCGCCCGCGTCCCGGGCATCGTCATAGGCGCAGAACCACACCGAGCCGACCGCCTCGCCCTTCACCTTCACGGCGAGCAGCCCGCCCTGCACGAAGGCCACGCCCAGGTAGTCCTTCGTCAGATGGTCGCGGAGGCACTTGTTCACGTACACCAGGTCGCTGACCCCCGCCTCCTCCCGCACCGTGAAGAAGGGCTGGTCCACCAGCACGCCCAGCTCCGCGTCGAGCGCCGCGCCCACCGGGGCGCAGCCGCCCGCCGCCTTCAGGAACGAGCGGTACGCGCCCGGCAGCCGGTAGCCGAGGTCCTCCTCGACACCCTGGAGCTGCTGCTCCGACACCGGCATCGCCCGCTTCGGCAGCCCGAAGTGCGCCGGCCGGGTCTCCTGGAGCGGGCGGGTGCCGCGCTTCGCGTGGTCGACGGCGGCCGTCGTCACCCCGCCGTGGTGCCGCAGCAGCGCCTTCACCTCGACCGGTACGAGCTCCAGCCTGCGCGTGTGCGCCACGTGGTGCCAGGTCCAGCCGTGCGGCGTCGCGACCGCCGGGATCACCTCCCACAGCTCGTGGCCCGTCGCGGCCAGCGCCGCGTTCGCCGACACGTAGTCCGTCAGGCGCAGTTCGTCGACGCCGAAGCCCTCCGGCGGGTCGGCGATCTCCGCCGCCGCCCGCGCGTACGGCGAGAAGTCCGGGTAGCCGCGCTCGTCCACCCGCACCCCACGGGGATGCCGGGAGGCCCGGACCGGGTCCGGGAAGTGCACGACCTGCCCGGCGTACGCCGCGTTCGGCGGCACGGTGTCCTGGCCGAGCCGACCTGTCGTCATGGCGGATGCCCCCTGTGACTGCCGGCGGCGGCTGCCGCCGCCTGCTGCTGGTTGGTCCGCACAGCCTAAGCGGTGCCGCCCGCACCCGACCCGGCCCGGCCCGACGTCCCCGCACCGCCCCGCCCTTGGTGACCGGGTGTCACGACGGCATGACAGGACCGCCATGATTCCGACACACCGAAAGCACGTTTCCGCGCCCCAGCTTCCCCATCCGGCACCGCGTTTGGCAGGCTGTTCAAGCAACTCGGGGGATTGCGGGAGGGGAAGAACAGCACCATGCACGCAAGCACCACACCGGCACCACCGCCCACTCAGGGTGACCCACGCCTCAGTTGGGGCAGCGACACCGACCACCAACGCGCCCCGTTACTGCGTCACCGCCGCGACGGAATCCTGCCCGCCGTCGGCGCGGCCCTGTCCGTCCGCGGCACGACCCTCACCTGCACCGCCGCCCGCGGCGAGCAGGCGCCCGCACTGCACCCGCTCGTCCAGGACTTCCTCGACACGCTCACCAGCGGGCAGCGCGAACGCTTCACCGGACGCTGCCCCGAGGCGATCCTGCTCTCCCGGCACCTCACCGCCGCCGAGGGCACCCGCTCGAAACGGGCCCAACGCAAACCGCTCACCCAGAGCGAGGCGCGCCGGTCCCTCAAACACGCGAAGCTCACCGCCCGGCGCATCCGCGAGGACGGCGACCCGCTGCACGGCAGCTACGCCACCCCCTGCCGCTCCTGTACGGCGATGCTCGCGCACTTCGGCGTCCGCGCCGTCGACCCCGCCGACGCCTGAGCCGCGCCCCGCACCAGGGCGTCCCGCACCGGGGACGCCCCGCCCAGAACGGCAGAACCGCACCCATGCCCGACCTGAACAGCACCCGATTCCCGGTCAACGTCGACGCCGCCCTCCGCGAGGCCGGCTGGCAGCCGGGCCGCTGGGACATCAAGCTCGCCGAGGAGTGGGCCGACACCCTGCGCGCCCACGTCACACCAGCCGGGCACCGGCACAGCGTCTTCCCCGCCGCCGTCGAGGCATGGGCCGAATTCGGCGGGCTGCGCGTCACGGCCCCCGGGCACGGGCGCCAGATAGCGCCCGCCGCCCTGCGCTTCGACCCCCTCGCGGGCATCCACCTCGCCCGCACCCTCGGCGACCTCGGCCGCGCGCTCGACACCGAGCTGGCGCCGCTGGGCGAGGAGGGCGACAGCCGCGCGGTCCTCGCGATGGACGTCGAGGGGCGCGTCTACAGCATCGACCACACCGGCGACTGGTATCTGGGCCGCGACATCGACACCGCCCTGTCCACCCTCATCACGGGGACCCAGCCGACGCGGCTGGTGGCGGGGCCGTAGCGGGGGGCGCGTCGGGCGTCGGGCCGGTTGGCACCCGGCTCAGGCGGCCCCAGCCGTACCGGCGGCCTCCGTGGCGGCCTGCGGCACCGCTTCGGCCGCCTCGACCTTCGCTTCCGCCACCGCCACCGTCTCCGCCTCCGCCACCGGCAGCACCGCGCTGACCCGGAAGCCGCCCGCGTCCGTCGGGCCCGACACGAAGACGCCGCCGAGCCCGGACACCCGCTCCCGCATCCCGACCAGCCCGTTGCCGCCGCTCGGCAGATCGGCGTCGGCGACGGTCGCGTCCGAGGGGCCGTTCTCCACCTGCATCGCGACCTCCGCCGCGCGGTGCGCCAGCCGGACCACGACCTCGGCGCCCGCCGCGTGCTTGTGCACGTTGGTCAGCGCCTCCTGGACGACCCGGTAGGCCGTCTGCTCCACCTCGGCGCCGTACGCGCGGGGCTCGCCCAGCACGACCAGCTCCACCACGGCGCCCGCCTGCCGCGACTGCTCGACCAGCGCCTCCAGGGCGTCCAGGCAGGGGCCGCCGTCGCCCGCCGCGGCCTCCGCCGCCGCGGCGGCGGCACGGCCCACGGCGGCCAGCGGGAGGGCCGGGGAGGACGTGGGGACCTCCTCGCGGAGCACCCCCAGCATCTCGCGGAGCTCCGTGAGCGCCTGGCGCCCCATGTCGCCGACCAGCGCCGCGTTCTTCACGGCCTTCTGCGGGTCCTTCAACGCGACCGCCTGGAGGGCCGCCGCGTGCACCACCATCAGGGAGACCCGGTGCGCGACGACGTCGTGCATCTCGCGCGCGATGCGCGTCCGCTCCTCCTGGCGCGCCCACTGGGCCCGCTGCTCCGCGCGGTCGGCGAGCAGCGAGAGCTCCTGCTCCAGGCTGTCGGCGCGCTCGCGCAGCGACTCCATGAGGCGGCGCCGGGCGCCTATGTACAGGCCGAAGAGGACCGGCGGGGCGTTGAGGCCCAGGGTCATCAGGAGCGAGACGACGGGGACGTACCAGCCGCTGGGGTCGAAGTCCTGCTGGTTCACGTCGGCGTGGGCGACGTCCTGGCGGAGCTGGACCATCGTCACCAGGTAGGCGGCGACGGTGGACATGCCGGCGAGCGCGGCGGTCAGGCGGCGGGGCACCTCGGAGGCGGCCAGCGTGTACAGGCCGACGACGCCCATCAGATAGCCCATCTCGGCGGGCGTGACCGCGATCGAGACGAGCACGACGGTGATGGGCCAGCGGCGGCGCACGAGCAGCACGGAGCCGACGACGAGCCCGAACAGCACGCCGACGGGCACCGGCAGCGACGCCTTGCCGGCGAAGCCGACCCCTTCGAGCCCGCACTCCAGCGCGGACACGACGGCCAGCAGCACGTCGAGCACGACGCTGCGCCGTCTCCCCCACCACCACCATGTACGCGGGGCGCGCGCGCCCTGAGCGTCCTGGTCTGCCCCCGTTGTGGTCATGCCTTCCACCCTACGGGCGAGAGCCAGCGATTTTCCCGCCTCCGGGCCCGCCCGGAGCGGCGCGCGTCAACGTGTGCGCACATCAGTCGCTCGAACTACTGAATCGACAGGACTTTCGACCCGGACGTCGACATTCCGGACGACCCTGAATGTCATGACTTCCAGCACGAGCAAGTACACGGACTTCGAGAGCCTGCGCGAGCAGGCCGTCGCCTTACGCCGCGAGGGCCTCAGCCGCCGCCAGATCCGCGATCGCCTCCACGTCGACAACAACGACCTCCTCAACCGCCTGCTCGAAGGAGAACCCCCGCCGGCCTGGACCCGCCGCCCCAACGCCAAGGACGACCTCCGCGCCCGCGCCCGCGAGCTGCGCCTGGAGGGCAGGACGTACGACCAGATCCAGCTGGAGCTGGGCTGCTCGAAGAGCTCGATCTCCCTGTGGGTGAGGGACCTGCCGAAGCCGGAGCGGCGCGATCCGTCCGAGCAGGCCAAGCTCGCCGCCCGAAAGCGCTGGGAGCACGAGCTCGCGGTGCGCGACGCCGTGCGCAGGGAGACCAAGCAGACGGCGGCCCTGGAGATCGGCTCCATGACCGAGCGGGAGCTGCTCCTGGCCGGAACGGCCCTGTACTGGGCAGAGGGCACGAAGGACAAGTCGTACGCACGCCGGGAGAACGTCGTGTTCGTCAACAGCGACCCCGGTGTCATCCTGCTCTACCTCGCCTGGTTGAGGCTTCTGAAGATCGAACCGGAGCGGCTGGCGTTTCGGGTCATGATCCACATGACGGCGGACATCGAGGGCGCCCAGCGCTACTGGGCCGAGCTCGTCGGGGTCCCCCCGGCCGCGTTCCAGAAGACGACGGTCAAGAAGCACAACCCGAAGACCGTCCGGAAGAACACCGGGGCCGACTACCGCGGCTGCCTCGTCGTCCGCGTCGCACAAGGTGCCGAGCTCTACCGTCGCATCGAAGGATGGTGGTCCGCCTTGGTGGTGGAGGCCCAGCGCCTGAACGCGTAGGCTGGCGGAGCTATCCCGGGTTGCTCTGTCGGCAGGGGCGACTGGACTTTGAATCCAGGTAAGACGCAGGTTCGACTCCTGCCCCGGGAGCCACATCTTTCGGGTCCCGACCGTTCCGGTCGGGACCCTTACTCATGGCCCGCCCAGTACCCCCCGGTATCCTTCGGAGGTCCACCCCCCGAAGCCGAAGGGCACATCCGTGAGCGCCAATCGCCCGGCCGCCGTCGTCGTCCTCGCAGCGGGTGAGGGCACCCGCATGAAGTCGAAGACCCCCAAGGTTCTGCACGAGATCGCCGGGCGTTCGCTCGTCGGCCACGTCGTCTCCGCCGCTCGCGAGCTGGAGCCCGAGGACCTCGTCGTGGTCGTCGGGCACGCGCGGGAGCAGGTCACGGGGCATCTGGACGAGCGGTACGCGGGGACGCGAACCGCGGTGCAGGAGCAGCAGAACGGGACCGGGCACGCGGTGCGCACCGCGCTCGGGGAGCTCGGGCGGGCGCCCGAGGGGACCGTGGTCGTGGTCTGCGGCGACACCCCGCTGCTGTCGGGCGAGACGCTGCGGGCGCTCGCCGAGACGCACGCGGCCGACAAGAACGCCGTGACGGTGCTGACGGCCGAGGTGCCGGACTCGACCGGCTACGGGCGGATCGTGCGGGACGAGGCCACCGGCGCCGTCACCGCGATCGTCGAGCACAAGGACGCGTCCGACGCGCAGCGCGCGATCCGGGAGATCAACTCCGGGGTGTTCGCCTTCGACGGCCCGCTGCTGGCGGACGCGCTGGGCAAGGTGCGGACGGACAACAGCCAGGGCGAGGAGTACCTCACCGACGTGCTGTCGATCCTGCGCGAGGCCGGGCACCGGGTGGGCGCGTCCGTGGCGGCGGACCACCGGGAGATCCTGGGCATCAACAACCGGGTGCAGCTCTCCGAGGCGCGCGCGCTGCTGAACCAGAGGCTGCTGGAGCGGGCGATGCTCGCCGGCGTGACGGTGGTGGACCCGGGTTCGACGTTCGTGGACGTGACGGTGACGTTCGAGCCGGACGCGGTGGTGCTGCCGAACACGCTGCTGCTGGGCGCGACGCACGTCGGCGAGGACGCCGTGGTGGGCCCGAACACGCGCCTGACGGACACGACCGTGGCGCGCGGGGCGCGGGTGGACAACACGGTCGCCGACTCCGCCGTGGTGGGCGAGGGTGCCTCCGTGGGCCCGTTCGCGTATCTGCGTCCGGGGACGAAGCTGGGCGCGAAGGCGAAGGCCGGCACGTACGTCGAGATGAAGAACGCCGTGGTGGGCGAGGGGACGAAGGTCCCGCACCTGTCGTACGTGGGTGACGCGACGATCGGCGACTACACGAACATCGGTGCGGCGAGCGTCTTCGTGAACTACGACGGCGAGGCCAAGCACCACACGACGATCGGTTCCCACTGCCGTACGGGTTCGGACAACATGTTTGTGGCACCCATCACGATCGGGGACGGGGCGTACACCGCCGCCGGGTCCGTGATCACGAAGGACGTGCCGCCGGGTTCGCTGGCCGTCGCCCGTGGCCAGCAGCGGAATATCGAGGGCTGGGTGGCCCGCAAGCGGCCGGGCAGTGCCGCCGCGCAGGCCGCTCAGGCCGCGTCCGAGGACTCCGTCGGCGAAAGCTGACCGGAAACGAGTACGTCGAACTCGGCGTACCGTGATACGTGCACACAAATTCGGCTGGCTCGCACACGCGCACGGGAGCGCGGGTATCCGTGGCCAGAGAAACCGTCGAGGAGACAGTGCTGTGACCGGGATCAAGACGACCGGCGAGAAGAAGCTGATGCTCTTCTCCGGCCGCGCCCACCCCGAGCTGGCCGAGGAGGTCGCGCACCAGCTGGGCGTCGGCATCGTGCCGACCAAGGCTTTCGACTTCGCCAACGGTGAGATCTACGTCCGCTTCCAGGAGTCGGCGCGCGGCGCGGACTGCTTCCTGATCCAGAGCCACACGGCTCCGATCAACAAGTGGATCATGGAGCAGCTGATCATGCTCGATGCTCTGAAGCGGGCCTCGGCCCGGAGCATCACCGTGATCATCCCGTCCTACGGCTACGCCCGTCAGGACAAGAAGCACCGCGGCCGCGAGCCGATCTCGGCCCGTCTGGTCGCCGATCTGCTGAAGACGGCGGGTGCGGACCGGATTCTCACGGTCGACCTGCACACCGACCAGATCCAGGGCTTCTTCGACGGCCCGGTGGACCACCTGTCGGCGCTGCCGGTCCTCGCGGACTACGTGGGCGCGAAGGTGGACCGCTCGAAGCTGACGATCGTGTCCCCGGACGCCGGCCGCGTGCGGGTGGCGGACCGCTGGTGCGACCGTCTGGACGCGCCGCTGGCGATCGTCCACAAGCGCCGTGACAAGGACGTCGCCAACCAGGTGACCGTCCACGAGGTCGTCGGTGACGTGAAGGGCCGTGTCTGTGTCCTGGTGGACGACATGGTCGACACCGCGGGCACCATCTGCGCGGCGGCGGACGCCCTGTTCGCGCACGGCGCCGAGGACGTCATCGTGACGGCCACGCACGGCATCCTGTCGGGCCCGGCCGCCGACCGCCTGAAGAACTCCAAGGTCAGCGAGTTCGTGTTCACGGACACGCTGCCCGACCCGGGCTCCCTGGAGCTCGACAAGATCACGGTGCTGTCGATCGCCCCGACGATCGCCGCCGCGGTGCGCGAGGTCTTCGAGGACGGCTCGGTCACGAGCCTCTTCGAGGAGCACTGAGCCTCGTAGTCCACAGGACACACGCGTAAGGGCCGCTCCCCCTGGGGAGCGGCCCTTACGCGTGCCCCCACGTGATCCATTTGGGCGCCTGGTGGCCTGCCGCTAGACTGTCGTGGTTGCTCGGCGAGGGAGGCCGGATCCTTGTGGATCCCGGCGGTCCGTTATCGACGCGCTCTTCGTAGCAGGCCATCGCCAGTCGTGGCCGGGTGACAGTCACAGACGTCACCACCCATACGAGGAGTGCACATGTCCGAGGTCAAGCTCGCCGCTGCCGTCCGTACCGAGTTCGGCAAGGGCGCCGCCCGCGCCATCCGCCGCGCCAGCCAGGTCCCCGCCGTCGTCTACGGCCACGGCTCGGAGCCGGCCCACATCACCCTTCCGGCGCACGAGCTGGGCATGGCGCTGCGTACGCCGAACGTCCTGCTCTCCCTGGACATCGACGGCAAGAACGAGCTGGCGCTCCCGAAGGCCGTCCAGCGCGACGCCATCAAGGGCTTCCTCATCCACGTCGACCTGCTCCTCGTGAAGCGCGGCGAGAAGGTCACCGTCGAGATCCCCGTCCAGGCCGAGGGCGACCTCGCCGCCGGCGGCAACCTGCTGGAGCACGTGCTCGGCACCCTCTCCGTCGAGGCCGAGGCCACGCACCTCCCCGAGGCCGTCACGGTCTCCGTCGAGGGCCTGGAGGCCGGTGCCTCCATCCTCGCCAAGGACATCGTCCTCCCCGCCGGCGCCTCCCTGGTGACCGACGCCGACGCCGTCGTCCTGCAGGTCCTGGCCGCGCAGGCCGAGGAGCCGGCCGCCGAGGAGACCGAGGCCGCCGAGGGCGCCGAGGGCTGAGCCGTAGGCTCTTCCTGACGTGACGGGGTGACGGGCCGGGAACGGCCCGGCACCCCGTTTCTTTCTGTCTGTACGCAATCGACCTGTACGCATTCGACCTGTACGCATTCGAGGAGACCTGGCGCAGATGACGGACGACGACGCGAACGCCCCCTGGCTGATCGTCGGCCTCGGCAACCCCGGCCCCGAGTACGCGGGCAACCGGCACAACGTGGGCTTCATGGTGGCGGACCTGCTGGCCGAGCGGATCCGCGGCAAGTTCAAGCGGGCGCAGAAGGCGCAGGCGCAGGTGGTGGAGGGCCGGATGGGCCCGCCCGGACCGGCGAACCGGCGGGTGGTGCTGGCGAAGCCGATGTCGTACATGAACCTGTCGGGCGGCCCGGTGACGGCGCTGCGCGACTTCTACAAGGTGCCGACGGCGCACATCGTGGCGGTCCACGACGAGCTGGACATCGACTACGGGGTGCTGCGGCTGAAGATCGGCGGCGGGGACAACGGGCACAACGGCCTGAAGTCGATGACGAAGTCGATGGGCCCGGAGTACCACCGGCTGCGGTTCGGGATCGGCCGGCCGCCGGGCCGGATGCAGGTCGCGGACTTCGTCCTGAAGGACTTCTCGTCGACCGAGCGCAAGGAGCTGGACCACTTCGTGGACCGGGCGGCGGACGCGGTGGAGTGCCTGGTGACGGAGGGCCTGGAGCGGGCCCAGTCCGCGTACAACTCCTAGGTCCTGTCGCCCGCGCGGTACGACGGTACGATCGCGGGTCATGACGCTCGCCCGTAACGCCGCCATGGCCCTCGTCGTGCTGCTCCTGCTCGTCGCGGGCGCCTGGTCGTCCTGGAACACGGCCCAGCACGTGCTGCTCCCGAAGGGGCGTGAGCACGGGACGCTGACGGTGACCGGCTGCAACGACGAGACGTGCAGCGGGCGTTACGTGTCCGAGGACCCGGGTTCGGGGCTGCGGGCGGTGACGATCGCGCACTCGGTGGCGGCCCGGAAGGGCGAGACGCTGCCGGTGGTGGTGAAGCCGGGGACGCAGGAGGCGGTCCGTACGGGCTGGGGCGGCGGGCTGCACGCGTGGCTGCCGCTGGGCGGGGCGCTGCTGCTGGCGGCGCCGCTGATCGGCGGCGGGATGCGGCTGCCGAGGACGGCGTGGTCGGTGGCGGGCGCGGGGGCGGCGGTGCTGGTCGGCACGTTCTTCGCGCTCTGACGGGGGCGGGCACGCGTGCCCGCCTGTCCTCTCCCCTCCCCTCCCCTCCCCTCCCCTCCCCCGCTCTGACGACTTTCGGCCATCATGGCCTGATTGCAGGCGAATCGTTATCGCCTTTGGGTTAAGGGTGACTTAAAGCGACGGATAGGCTGCCTCCGCGCCGCCCCCCACGGCTCCCCATCCCACCTGGACGACAGCACATGCGACGATCCCTCATACCCGCCGCGCTCGTCGCGGCCACGGCCGGTTCCCTGGTCCTGGCGCCGAGCGCGCTCGCCAGCGGCAAGCCCCACGGCGACAACGGCACCGTCAAGATCCACGACTCCAAGACCGGCGAGGAGTTCAAGCAGAACGAGCCGAAGGTCTGCTCGTTCTACCTGGACGCCTTCGGCTTCGACGCCGGCCAGAAGGTCCGGTGGCACATCGAGGCGTGGGCCAACAACCCGAAGGACAAGGGCACCACCGTCAAGGACGGCACCCTCGTCCTCGACGCCGACGGGCACGAGCGCACCGCGGACATGACCCTGCCGAACGGCCAGTACAAGCTGTTCTGGAACTTCGAGGGCGAGAACGGCCGCGCCAAGCAGAAGGTCTTCAAGACGGACTGCGAGCCCGGCGAGCCCGAGCAGCCCGGCACCCCCAGCCCCTCGGACACGCCGACCGGCTCCACCCCGAGCCCGTCGGACACGCCGACCGGCTCCACGCCGAGCCCGTCGGACACGCCGACCGGCGGCACTCCCAGCCCCTCGGACACGCCGACCGGCGGTACCCCGAGCACCGGCACCGAGACACCGGGCTCCTCCGAGTCGCCGTCCGGCTCCGCCTCCGCCACCACCCCCGGCGCCACCGCGGGCGACGGCACCGCGGGCACCGGCGGTTCCACCGGCGGTGACCTGGCCCAGACCGGTTCGAGCGCCCCGATCGGCGTCCTGGCCGCCGTCGCCGCCGTCCTCGCGGGCGCCGGCGCCTTCCTGGTGAGCCGCCGCCGCAAGGCCCAGCAGCAGCACTGAGCCGGACCCCCGTCATGACGGTGCCCCCGCGGGAGATCCCGCGGGGGCACCGTCATGTCCGGGACCGGACGGCCGTCAGCCGGTGTTGCGCAGGCCCGCCGCCACGCCGTTCACCGTGAGCAGCAGCGCCCGGGAGAGCAGCGGGTCCGGGTCCTCGCCGCGCTGGGCGGCGGCCCGCTGGCGGGCCAGCAGGGCGACCTGGAGGTAGGAGATCGGGTCCAGGTAGGCGTCGCGGATGGCGAAGGTCTGCTGGAGCACCGGGTTGGAGTCGAGCAGCTTCTCGCCGCCCGTCACCCTCAGGACCTCGGCGACGGTCAGGTCGTGCTCGGCCTGGATGGCGTCGAAGACGTGCCGGAGCTCCTCGGGGACGAGGGTGTCGACGTAGTGCCGGGCGATCCGCAGGTCCGTCTTCGCGAGCGTCATCTCCACGTTGGAGAGGAAGTTGCGGAAGAAGTGCCAGTGCTCGTGCATCTCGCCGAGGACCTCTTCGAGTCCGGCCTCGCGCAGCGCCTTGAGGCCGGAGCCGACGCCGAACCAGCCGGGGACGATCTGGCGGGACTGGGTCCAGCCGAACACCCACGGGATGGCCCGCAGTCCGTCGAGGGAGACGCCCGAGCCGGGGCGGCGGGACGGCCGCGAGCCCAGGTGGAGGTCGGCGAGCTGGTCGACGGGGGTCGAGGCGAGGAAGTACGTCGGCAGGTCCGGGTCCTCGACCAGCCGGCGGTACGCCGCGTGGGCGGCGTCCGAGACGGTGTCCATGGCGGCGTCCCAGCGGGCCAGCGACTCGCCGGACTGGCGGGGCGCCGTGTGCAGGGCGGACGCCTGGAGCGTGGCGGCGACCGTGAGCTCCAGGTTCTCCCGGGCCAGCGACGGGATCAGGTACTTGTCGGAGATGACCTCGCCCTGCTCGGTCACCTTGATCTCGCCCTCCAGGGTGCCCCAGGGCTGGGCGAGGATCGCGTCGTGCGAGGGGCCGCCGCCTCGGCCGACGGTGCCGCCGCGGCCGTGGAAGAGGCGCAGCCGCACGCCGTAGCGGTGGGCGACGTCGCGGAGCCGGCGCTGGGCGCGGTGGATCTCCCACTGGGAGGTGGTGATGCCGCCGAACTTGGAGGAGTCCGAGTAGCCGAGCATGACCTCCTGGACGTCGCCGCGGAGCGAGACGAGGCGCCGGTAGGAGGGGTCGGCCAGCATGTCGTTGAGGATGACGTCGGCGGCGCGGAGCTCGTCGGTGGTCTCCAGGAGCGGCACGATGCCGATCTCGGCCCAGCCGGCGTGCAGGTCGATCAGGCCGGCCTCGCGGGCGAGGACGGTGGCGGCGAAGACGTCGTCGGCGCCCTGGCACATCGAGATGATGTAGGACTCGATGACCTCGGGGCCGAAGCGCTCGAACGCCTCCTTGACGGTGTGGAAGACGCCGAGGGTCTTCTGGCCGGCCGGGTCGAGCGGGGCGGGGGTGGGCGCCAGCGGGCGGCGCGACCTGAGCTCCTTGGCGAGCAGCTTCTGCCGGTAGTCGCGCGGCATGTCGGCGTAGCGCCAGGACTCCTCGCCGAGCCGGTCGAAGAGCTGCCCGAGGGCGTGGTGGTGGGCGTCGGCGTGCTCGCGGACGTCCATGGTGGCGAGCTGGAGGCCGAACGCGGACAGGGTGCGGATGGTGCGGTCCATCCGGCCGTCGGCGAAGAGCCCGCCGCGGTGCTCGCGCAGCGAGGTCTGGATCAGGGTGAGGTCGCGGAGGAGTTCGGCGGTGCCGAGGTAGTCGCGGCCCTCGACGTGCGGGGTGCCGGTGGCGAGCCGCTCGCGGGTGTTGACGAGCTTCTGGCGCACGCAGGTGGCCTTGAGCCGGTAGGGCTCCTCGGCGTTGAGGCGCTTGTAGCGGGGGCTGATCTCCGGGAGGCGCTCCAGGTCGGCCTGGAGGGAGTCGAGCAGCTCCTGGGTGGCGCCCGCGTAGCGGATGGAGTTGGAGAGCAGGCCGCGGAGGTAGTCGACGAGTTCGAGGGCGTCGGTGATGCCGTGCTCGTGCTGGAGGATCAGCACGTCCCAGGTGACCTGCGGGGTCACGTTGGGGTTGCCGTCGCGGTCGCCGCCGATCCAGGTGCCGAAGGTGAGCGGGCGGGTGCCGGCGGGCAGTTCGAAGCCGACGCGCTCCAGCTCGGCGGCGAGGTCCTCCAGGACGTCGCCGACGGCGTTGCCGTGCAGCTCGTCGAGGTAGTAGATCGCGTTGCGGGCCTCGTCGGCGGGTTCGGGCCGGACGACGCGGAGCTCGTCGGTCTGCCAGATGAGGTCGATGTTCTCGGCGAGCCGCAGGTCGTGGCGGCGCCGGTCGGCCTGGATGACCGGGGTCTCCAGGAGCACGGCGATGCGCCGCAGCTTGTTGAGGACCGAGCGGCGGGCGGCCTCGGTGGGGTGCGCGGTGAACACCGGCCGCACGTTGAGATTCTTGATCGTCTCGCGTACGTGCTCGGGGTCGCCGTCCTTGAGCATGTCGGCGGTGCGGGCGAGCAGCCCGCCCTCCGCGGCGCGCCTGTCGCGCATCTCACGTCCGCGGTGCACCTGCTCGGTCACGTTGGCGAGGTGGAAGTAGGTGGAGAAGGCCCGTACGAGGCGGGCGGCGGTCTCCAGCTCGACGCCGCGCAGCAGCTCGGCCGCGGCTTCGCCGTCCTCGCGCGTGAGGCGGCGGACCTTCTCGACGAGGTCCAGGAGCTCCGGGCCCTCCTGGCGGACGAGCGTCTCGCCCAGCAGGTCGCCCAGTCGGCGGATGTCGGAGCGCAGCTCGGCGCTGGCTGTGGAGGTCTGGTCGGCACTGCTCACAGGTGCGGCTCCTTGCAGTGTTTGAGCACGTCTGGAGGGGTACTGGAGGCTGCGGACCGCGCTGTCCGACGCACCCAGGATAGGTGTCCGATCCGGCGGCACGGGCAACGCCCCGGCTTAGGCGCTCTTGCCGGGCGCCGACGCGCTGACATACTTACGTCGCCGTAGGTTACGGGACCGTAGCCTCGGCTTCTTCTCGTACCCGCCCTCACTCTCACCCCCCAGGGGACAGCCATGACCATCAGCACCGAGGTGACCTCGGAATCCGCCACCGGGGCGCGCGGGACGGCACCGGATCCGCCCTCCGCGACGCTGGGGGGTGACAGCAAGCGGTCGATCGAGCAGATCACGCTGCTGCTGTTCATCGCGGTGCCGTTCGTGGCCCTGGTGGCGGCGGTGCCGCTGG
The DNA here is from genome assembly GCF_040650575.1 of Streptomyces sp. NPDC048659. Classification (NCBI taxonomy): domain Bacteria; kingdom Bacillati; phylum Actinomycetota; class Actinomycetes; order Kitasatosporales; family Streptomycetaceae; genus Streptomyces; species Streptomyces sp. NPDC048659. The sequence goes on from NZ_JBEZHM010000018.1 coordinate 45,625, forward strand.
CCTGGGGCTGGGGGGTGAGCTGGCTGGATCTGGGCCTGCTGACGGCGATGTACTTCATCGGCTGTCACGGCATCACGATCGGCTTCCACCGGTACTTCACGCACGGCTCGTTCAAGGCGAAGCGCCCGCTGCGGATCGCGCTGGCGATCATGGGTTCGCTGGCGGTGGAGGGGCCGCTGGTGCGCTGGGTGGCGGATCACCGCAAGCACCACAAGTTCTCCGACGCAGAGGGCGACCCGCATTCGCCGTGGCGGTTCGGCGAGACGGTGCCGGCGCTGATGAAGGGCCTGTGGTGGGCGCACATCGGCTGGATGTTCGACGAGGAGCAGACGCCGCAGCACACGTACGCGCCCGATCTGATCAAGGACCCGGCGATCCGCCGCATCTCGCGGCAGTTCGTGCTGTGGACGCTGGTGTCGCTGGCGATCCCGCCGCTGGTGGGCGGCCTGGTGACGATGTCGTGGTGGGGCGCGTTCACGGCGTTCTTCTGGGGCTCGCTGGTGCGGGTGGCGCTGCTGCACCACGTGACCTGGTCGATCAACTCGATCTGCCACGCGGTGGGCAAGCGCCCGTTCAGGTCGCGGGACCGCTCGGGCAACGTGTGGTGGCTGGCGGTGCTGTCCTGCGGCGAGTCCTGGCACAACCTGCACCACGCGGACCCGACCTCGGCGCGGCACGGCGTCCTGAAGGGCCAGGTGGACTCCAGCGCGCGGCTGATCCGCTGGTTCGAGCAGCTCGGCTGGGCCTCGGACGTGCGCTGGCCGGCGGCGGCCCGCATCGAAGCCCGGCGCCGGCGCACCCCCGCCGACGCGGCATGATGGAAGACGTGGCGATCACAGGCAGCACAGGCGGTACCGGCGGCACCGGCAGTACGAGCGAACCCAAGGCCCGGCGGGGCCGACGGGTGCGGATGACGGGTGCGGAGCGCCGGGAGCAGCTCCTGGACATCGGCCGCACCCTCTTCGCGGAGAAGGGCTTCGAGGGCACGTCGGTGGAGGAGATCGCGGCGAAGGCCGGGGTGTCGAAGCCGGTGGTGTACGAGCACTTCGGCGGCAAGGAGGGCCTGTACGCGGTGGTGGTGGACCGGGAGATGCGCCAGCTCCTGGACATGGTGACGGGGGCCCTGACCGCCGGGCATCCGAGGGAGCTCCTGGAGCAGGCGGCCTTCGCGCTGCTGGACTACATCGAGCGGTACACGGACGGCTTCCGGATCCTGGTCCGGGATTCGCCGGTGGCGCAGTCGACGGGCACCTTCGCCTCGCTGATCAGCGACATCGCCACGCAGGTGGAGGACATCCTGGGCCTGGAGTTCAAGGCCCGCGGCTTCGACCCGAAGCTGGCGCCGCTGTACGCGCAGGCCCTGGTGGGCAGTGTGGCGCTGACGGGGCAGTGGTGGCTGGACGTGCGCCGGCCGAAGAAGGCGGAGGTCGCGGCGCACCTGGTGAACCTGGCCTGGCACGGCCTGGACGGGCTGGAGCAGAAGCCTCGGTTGATAGGGCACCGCAAGAACTGACGGCCTTCTCGGGCGCCCGGGGGCGGGGGCGTCGCGCGCGGTGGCGTGCGGCGCCCCCGCCCCCGTGTCACGCCGGTGTTCTGGTGGCGACGGCGAAGATCCGGCGGAACGGGAACGCGGTGCCGTGCGGGCCCGGGGGGTAGGCCGCGCGGAGCCGCTCGCGGTACTGGGCGAGGAACGCCTCGGTGGCGGCCCGGTCGTCCCGCAGGGCGGTGAGGACGGGCCGCAGGGCGGTGCCCTTGACCCAGTCGAGGACGGGGTCCTCGCCGGGGAGGAGCTGGATGTACGTGGTCTCCCAGACGTCCGTCTCGCAGCCGAGGTCGGCGAGCCGCTGGAGGTAGTCGGCGGGTTCCAGGATGTGGACGTAGCGCCGTCCCTGGTCGCCGACGCGCCCGCGCCACTCGGGGGTCTCGCAGAGTTCGCCGAGCAGGGCGTGGCTGGGCGAGGTGAAGTTGCCGGGGACCTGGAAGGCGAAGGTGCCGCCGGGGCGCAGTCCGGCGATCCAGGGGGCGAAGGACTCGGGGTGGTTCGGCACCCATTGCAGGGCCGCGTTGGAGACGATCAGGTCGTAGGGCTCGTCGGGGGTCCAGTGGGCCGCGTCGGCCGCGCGGAAGTCGAGCCAGCCTCCGCCCGCCGTGGTGCCCGCCCAGTCCTTCTCGGCGCGTTCCAGCATCTCGGGCGAGAGGTCGAGGCCGGTGATGTGGGCGTCGGGCCAGCGGTCGGCGAGGAGGGCGGTGACGTTGCCGGGGCCGCAGCCGAGGTCGGCGATCCGGGCGGGCCGGCCGTCGGCGGCGGGGAGCTGAGGTATTCGGGCGAGCAGGTCGAGGAAGGGACGGGTGCGGTGGCCCGCGTGGCGGAGGTACTGCTGTGGGTCCCATGTCGGTGCGGCGGATTCCACGGAATGCATGTTCGAAGCCCCCTTGCTGGAACGAGTTGCCGAAGCGGAACGGAGTTCCGGCCCGGTCCCTTCCCCATAGTCCAGGAGACTATATCTCGACGTCAAGATTCTTGTTATCGAGATGCTCGAAAACGAGAGACTTAATACCAAGAGACTTTATGTCAACAGACCCTCTACACTGATCGTCATGGAGGACGAGGTCGACCGGCTGGTCGCTGCATGGCGCCGAGAGCGCCCGGACCTCGACGTGGAACCGCTCGAGGTGCTCAGCCGTGTCTCACGCCTGGCCCGGCACCTCGACCGCGCCCGTCGGCTCGCCTTCTCCGAGCACCAGCTGGAGCCCTGGGAGTTCGACGTCCTCACCTCGCTCCGCCGGGCCGGCGCGCCCTACCAGCTCTCCCCCGGCCAGCTCCTCACCCAGACCCTGGTCACCTCGGGCACCATGACCAACCGCATCGACCGGCTCACCAAGAAGGGCCTCGTCGAGCGGCTGCCCGACCCCAGCGACCGGCGCGGCGTCCTCGTCCGCCTCACCCCCGAGGGCCGCGACCGCGCCGACCAGGCCCTCGCCGGGCTGCTGGCCCAGGAGCGGGCCATCCTGGCCCGCCTCTCGCGCACCGAGCGCGCCGAACTGGCCGCGCTGCTACGCCAGCTGACCGCCCCGTTCGACAACATCCCCGGCTAGCGCGGCCCCCGGCGGCTCCTCCGCCGGGCCCACCCCGGCCCGCCGGGCCAGCGCCACCGCCGCCAGCGTCGAGTGCACGCCCAGCTTGCCCAGCACGTTCTGCATGTGCGTACGGACCGTGTGCGGCGACAGGAACAGGCGCTCCGCCACCGCCTTGCGCCCCAGCCCGGCCACCATGCAGCGCAGCACCTCCCGCTCGCGCGGGGTCAGCGACTCCACCAGCCGCTCGCTCTCCGTCCGGTGCTTGCGGGCCTCCGTCAGCTCCCGCAGCACCCCCGTGAGCAGCGCGGGCGGCAGATGGGTCTCGTCCCGCAGCACCCCGCGCACCACGGCCAGCAGCCGCTGCAGCGAGCAGTCCTTGGCCACCCACCCCCAGGCGCCCGCCTGGAGCGCCAGGGCCGCCCGGGGGGCGTCGTCCTTCTCCGCGAGGACCACGCAGCGCAGCCCCGGCCGCCCCTCGCGCACCCCCGCGACCAGCGCGACCCCGTCGCCGCCGCCGAGGTCGGAGTCGACCAGCATCACGTCGAAGCGGCGCCCCTCCCCCGCCGCCCGGTCCAGGCAGCGCAGCGCCGCCGGGCCGCTGCCGGCGGCGGTGACGTCCACGTCGGGCTCCGCCGCGAGGGCGGCGGCGAGCGACTCGGCGAAGATGCGGTGATCGTCCACCACGAGAACCCGGATACGGGCCACGGACACTCCCAAGTGTCGAGGAACGGCCCGGCGCGGGCACGGCGCCGGGGGCGGGTCCGCCGGTCGCACGGCCGCCGCCGTGCCCTGACAGTTACCCCGCCCCGGGCGCCGTACCCGGCGGGTCTCGATACCCCTGAAACAGCACCGGCCCCCACCGGCGCTGCGCACCAGGGTAGAGGTGCGCGGCTCCGGTGGAGGCCGATTCGCGGAACTGTGCGCCGCCTGTGGGTTCTTGGGGGATTCAGAGCACCCGGCGGGCGCCCGCCGACGGGACCGCCGGGAAGATCCCGGGGGCGCCGTGGCCCGCCTCGGCGAAGGCCCGCCCGACGGCGGCGGCGACCGCGTCCGCCCGGTCCGCCGCGACCAGCACGACGGCCGAGCCGCCGAAGCCGCCGCCGGTCATCCGGGCGCCCAGCGCGCCCGCCGCGTTCGCCGCCCCGACCGCGAGGTCCAGTTCGGGGCAGGAGACCCGCAGGTCGTCGCGGAGCGAGGCGTGGCCCTCGGTGAGCAGGGGCCCCACGGCGGCCGGGTCGCCCGCGTCGAGGAGGGCGATCACCCGCTCGACGCGGTCGTCGTCGGTGACGACGTGCCGCACATAGCGGCGGACCGTTTCGTCGTCCAACCGTGCGAGGGAATCGGACAGTTGCGCGGCGGGCACGTCGCGCAGCGCGCGCACGCCGAGCGCCCGCGCACCCGCTTCGCACCCGGCGCGCCGCTCGGCGTACGCGCCGTCCCCGAGCGCGTGCTTCACCCGGGTGTCCACCACCAGCAGGCCGAGCCCCCGGGCCGCGAGGTCGAAGGGCACCTGCCGGTACGAGAGGTCACGGGTGTCCAGGTACAGCGCGTGGCCCTCGGTGGCGCAGGCGGAGGCCATCTGGTCCATCACCCCGCACGGCACGCCCACGAAGTCGTTCTCCGCGCGCTGGGCGAGCACGGCCAGTTCGGGGCGGGACAGCCCGAGGCCGAACAGGTCGTTCAGGGCGAGGGCGGTGACGACCTCCAGGGCCGCGGAGGAGGACAGTCCCGCGCCGGTCGGCACCGTCGACGTCAGGTGGACGTCCGCGCCGGTCACCGGGTGCCCGGCGGCCCGCAGCGCCCACACCACCCCGGCGGGGTACGCGGCCCAGCCGTACCCCGAGGCCCCGGACAGCGGCTCCAGGGTCTCGACGTCGAGCCGGACGACCCCGCCGCCGATGTCGGCGGAGTGCAGCCGCAGCACGCCGTCGTCCCGGCGGGAGACGGCGGCCGCGGCGGTGTGCGGCAGGGCCAGCGGCAGGACGAAGCCCTCGTTGAAGTCGGTGTACTCGCCGATCAGGTTGACCCGCCCGGGGGCCTCCCAGACCCCCTCGGGGGCCGCCCCGTACAACGCCGCGAACTCCGCCGCCACCGTGCTCATGCCTGTCCCTGCTCCTTCTTCCGCGCGAACGCCCACGCGTCCTCGACGATGGCCGCCAGATCCGGGCGGGACGGGGTCCAGCCGAGGCGCTCGCGCGCCGCGTCGGCCGCGGCGACGAGCACGGCCGGGTCCCCGGCGCGGCGCTCGGCCATGACCTCGGGCACCGGGTGGCCGGTGACCTCGCGGACGGTCTCGACGACCTCCCGCACGGAGAAGCCGTTGCCGTTGCCGAGGTTGCAGATCAGGTGCTCGCCCGCGGTCATCGCGTCCAGGGCCAGCAGGTGGGCCTCGGCGAGGTCGGCGACGTGGATGTAGTCGCGCACGCAGGTGCCGTCGGGTGTCGGGTAGTCGTCGCCGTAGACGTTGATCGCGGCGCGCTGCCCGAGGGCGACCTGGAGGACCAGCGGGATCAGGTGCGACTCGGGGTCGTGCCGCTCGCCGCACTCCTTGTAGGCGCCGGCCACGTTGAAGTACCGCAGCGAGACGGCGGCCAGGCCGTGCGCGGCGCACTCGCCGGAGATCATGTGGTCGACGGCCAGCTTGGTCGCGCCGTACGGGTTGGTCGGCGCGGTCGGCGCGGACTCGGTGATCGGCACGGACTCGGGCTCGCCGTAGGTGGCGGCGGTCGAGGAGAACACCAGGCGGCGCACGCCCGCCTCGCGCATGGCGGCGATCAGCGCCATGGTGCCGCCGACGTTGTTGTCCCAGTACTTCTCGGGCTTGGCGACGGACTCGCCGACCTGGGAGTACGCGGCGAAGTGCAGCACGCCGTCATAGCTGGAGTCGAGCCACTTCGCGGCGTCCTGGATGCGCCCCTCGATGAACTCGGCGCCGGCCGGGACGCCTTCCCGGAAGCCGGTGGAGAGGTCGTCGAGGACGGTGACCTCGTGCCCCGCCTCAAGGAGGTGGGCGGCGACCGTGCCGCCCACGTAGCCGGCCCCACCGGTCACCAGGTACTTCGACGACGCTGCCTTGCTCAACTGCTTGCCACCTCTCGGAGTCTGTCGGCCGCGGACTCCGGCGACACGTCGTTCATGAACGCGCCCATGCCGGACTCGGTGCCCGCGAGGTACTTCAGCTTGCCAGAGGCCCGGCGGACGGTGAAAAGCTCCAGGTGCAGCGCGAACTCCTCGCGCCCGGCGCCCGCCGTCGGGGCCTGGTGCCAGGCGGCGATGTACGGGGTCGGCGGCTCGCCCGCCCCGAAGATCCGGTCGAAGCGGCGCAGCAGCTCCAGATAGATCCCGGGGAACTCGGCGCGGGCCGCCGCGTCGAGCCCGGTGAGGTCGCCGGTCCGCCGGTGCGGGTAGAGGTGCACCTCGTACGGCCAGCGGGCCGCGTACGGCACGAAGGCGGTCCAGTGCTCCCCGGCCAGCACCACCCGCTCCCCGGCCCGCTCCCGCTCCAGGACCTCGTCGAAGAGGTTGCGCCCGGTGGCGGCGCGGTGCGCGACGGCGTTGCGGAGCATGGTGGCGGTGCGCGGGGCGGTGTACGGGAAGGCGTAGATCTGGCCGTGCGGGTGGGCGAGGGTGACGCCGATCTCGGCGCCCCGGTTCTCGAAGCAGTAGACCTGCCGGACGCCGGGCCGGGCGGAGAGCTCGGCGGTGCGGTCGGTCCAGGCGGCCAGCACCAGGGCGGCCCGCTCCTCGGTCAGGTCCGCGAAGGAGGCGGCGTGCTCGGAGGTGAAGCAGACGACCTCGCAGCGGCCGTGGGCGCCCGACAGGGAGGGGAAACGGTTCTCGAAGACCGCCACCTCGTACGCCGGGGCCGGGATCTCGCTGTGCCGCTCCCCGGTGGAGGGGCACAGCGGGCAGCTGTCGGCGGGCGGGTGGTAGATCCGGCCCTGCCGGTGCGAGGCGATGGCGACGTCCTCGCCGAGCAGCGGGTCGTGGCGCAGCTCGGAGGCGGAGGCGACGGGGTCGAGGGGGCGCGGGTCGGCCGCGTCGCGGGCGGCGTCCTCGTCGAGGTCGAAGTAGATGAGCTGACGCCCGTCGGCGAGCAGGGTGACGGTCTTCTTCACGGCGGGCGGCCTCCACAGCCTCCATCCAACAGAACCACCCATAAAAAACCATAATCGAACATCGATGGTCAACACTCCACCACACCCGACCACTCGGAAGGGTCAACGAAGCGCCGAGGGGCCGGGGTTCAGCCGAGCCGCTGCGCGGGCACCCGGTCCAGCAGCCCCGTCCGCGCCGCCAGCGCCGCCGCCTCCAGGCGCGAGCCCACGCCCAGCTTCATCAGCACCCGCTGCACATGGGTCCGCGCGGTGCTCGGCGCGATCGCCATCCCCGCCGCGATCACCCGCGTGTCCTCGCCCTCCGCCACCCTGACCAGCACCTCCACCTCGCGCGGCGTGAGCATCCGCAGCAGCCGCTGCCCCTCGTCGTCGGGCTGCGCCGCCGGGTTCAGCAGCTCCGCGAAGGCGCTCTGGAGGAGCTGCGGCGCCACCGCCGCCTCCCCCGCGCGGGCCTTCACCAGCGCCCGTTCCACCCCCTCGATCCGCTCGTCGTGGCGCACGTACCCGGAGGCGCCCGCCGCGAACGCCGCCGCGATCCCGCGCGGCGAGGGCACCGGCCCGAGCACCACCACCGCCACCTGCGGGCGCTCCCGCTTGATCCGCGCCACCGGGTCGAAGGCGCCCGGCTCGGCCGGCGCCGAGGTGCCCAGCAGACAGACCTCCGGCGCCCGGCTCACCACCAGCTCCGCCGCGCCCGCCACCGGCGCCGCCGACGCCAGCACCCGGTGCCCGCGCAGCTTCAGCGCCGAGGCCAGCGCCTCCGCGTGCAGGCGGTGGTCGTCGACCACCACGAGCCGAACGCCCATCGATCTGGCCCCCATCTCTCCCCCATCCCCCCGGACTGTCGAATTCTTCGCCGGGCGGCCGCCGCGCAAACAGCCCGGCGCGCCGATGTGCATCGGTGCGCCGGGCTGCCGCGAACCCGCCCTGGGCCTGTGTCAGTGCGTGCTGTACCCCACCGCCAGGTACTCCTTGGCGGAGGAGGACGTGCGCTGCTTGGAGATCATGACCTCGGACAGGAAGAACCGGCCGTCGGCGTAGAGCGCCTCCGAGTAGTCCGAGGAGAAGGTCCGCTCGGGGTTGTCGAGGCCCTTGACCGCCGGGGTCTCCAGCAGCGTGGTCTGCTTCATGGTGGCGCCGTCGATGGCGACGACCTGCCCGCCCTTGTCGTAGGGCGGCAGCTTGTACGCGACGAGGTTGCCGCCGTCCATGCGCAGCGGCACCATCGTGTAGCGGTCGCCCGCGTCCGCCTTCTCCGGCACCGGCTGCCCGCTGGCCAGGTCGAAGGCGACGATCTCGTTGGTCTCGTCGCCGTACTCCCCGGTGCTGCCCTCGTGCTTCTCGGTCGGCAGGTAGAGCCGCCCGTTGCCGACCAGGACCTTGCTGCAGTTCTCCACCTCGGTGGAGCGGCAACGGGCCGCGTAGCGGTCGGAGTCCGCCGAGATCTTCGCCTTCAGCTTGCCGGTCTTCTCGTCGATCGAGAAGAAGTCCGAGATGCCGGAGCCGTCGGTCGCGGTGTCGCCGACGTCGGCGGCCACCACCAGCGGGCTGGTCGAGACGACCGAGGCGTAGTCGACCCCCGCGGGCATCCGGTACTGCGAGAGCGGGGCGCCCGTCGTCGGGTTGAGGTTCTGGATCAGCACGTACTGGCTGCCGTACGGGCCGCACTTGCGGGCCGCGACCAGGCCGGCGCCGCCGCCGTACCCCATGTCGTAGCAGTTCTGCGCGTTGGCCTGCGGCTTCCAGCGCGGGTTGCCGTTGGCGACGTCGAAGGCCGCGCCGCCGTCGGTGCCGCCCGCGGCGACGGTCGCGCCGGACAGCGTGACCTCGTTGAACTTGGCCTTGCCGTCGCCCGCCGCGCCGCCGGTGACGGAGGTCGACCAGACCAGCTTGCCCGTGTTCAGGTCGACCAGGCCGACCTCGGTGCACGGCTGGTAGTTCTTCGGCGGCATCCGCTTGCCCGCCTCGAAGAGGATCGGCGTCTTCCCGTCCGCGGTGACGTGCCGGGAGGTGCCGCAGACCTGGCCGGTCAGCGGCAGCGTCCACAGCGCGGTGCCCTTGTCCAGGTCGTAGCCGACGACCGAGTTCACCCCGGTCTTCACGTACGCCTTGGCGGTGATCCAGGAACCGGCGACGTCGGTGACGTCCTCGACCTTCGGCTGCGGGAGCTGGACGGTCAGCTTGGCCGCGGTGTTCGCCGGGGCCTTCTCCTTGCCCGGCCCGTCCGCGCCGCCGCCGCCCGTGCCGCCGGAGCCGCCGCCGGACGCGGTGCCGCCCGCGGTGGTGCCCTTGGCGTCCTTGCCCGGTCCCTCGTCACCGCCGGAGTTCGCGTACCAGAGGCCGACGCCGACGAGCAGCACGACGGCGACGACGGCCGCGATGACGATCCGTGCCTGCGCCGACGGCTTCTTCCCGCCGCCGGGGCCCGGCGGCGGGGCCTGCTGGTACACCGGCTGCGTCGGATAGCCGTACGGCTGCTGGGGCGGCTGGCCGTACGGCGGCTGCGGGGGCTGGGGCTGCCCCTGCGGCTGCGTCGGGTACCCGTACGGCTGCTGCGGGGGATAGCCGTACGGCTGCTGCGGCGGCTGGGGCTGCGGGTAGCCGTAGGGCGGCTGCTGCGGCGGGGGCGTGGGCGCGCCGAAGCCGCCCGGCGGCGGGTCCTGCGGGGCGCCGAAGCCGCCCGGCGGCGGGCCGGGGGGCTGGTTCGGCGGGGGTGGCGGGGGCTGGGTCATGACGTGGGCACCTCGGAGCGGGGACGGGAACGGGGACGGGGAAGCGGGTGGAGACGGGGACGGGACGGACGGCGGGGTGTCACTTGCCGTACGCCATCATCGTCTTGACCTCCTTCTCCGCCTTGTCGTTGGAGGCGGAGACCCGGCCCGAGGCGATCACGAACGTGCCGTCGGCGTAGGCGAAGCGGGCGTTGTAGAAGGAGCTCTCGACCGTCGAGACCGCCGCCTGGTGCTGGAGCAGCACCTTCGGCGCGCCGCCGGTCGGGGCGAGGGTCGCGACCGCGCCGCCCGTGTCGTAGCGCGGCTCGACGTAGAGCAGCACGTCGGAGCCCTGCATCCGCAGCGGGGTCATCTGCTGCTCGCCGGGCGCCTTGGAGCGCCACTTGGGCTTGCCCGTGTTCAGGTCGAAGGCGACGACCTCGTTGGGGGTGCCGTACGCGCTCTCGGTCGCCATGTAGAAGGTGTTCGCGTCGGCGGCGACCCCGGTGCAGCCCTGGAGGTTCTTGCCGAAGACGACGAAGGTGCCGCCGCAGTTCGGGGCGAACTTGTCCTTGCCGCCCTGGATCTGGGAGCGCTCGGAGCCGTTCGCGTTGAGCGAGAAGACCGCCCACTTCTTCTGCGCGCGCTGGGTGGCGGAGACGACGAGCGGGTCCACCGAGTAGACCCGGTCCACCTCCCAGTCGGTCTGGAGCTTGAAGGTCCACTTGGCCTTGCCGGTGGCCGGGTCGACCTCGCTGACCGCCTGCGACTGCTTGTTGACGTCGCCGGAGGGGCACTTGGAGGCGGCGATGAGCCTGCTGCCGCCCGCGTACGCGAAGGGCTTGCAGCCGTCGGACGGGCCGGTGAAGAGCTGCCTGCCGTCGGTGAGCGAGAAGCCGTAGGCGGAGCTGGAGCCCGCGGCGGTCACCGTGTCGCCGCTGATGGCGAGGGTGTTGTCGGAGAAGGCGAAGAGGCCGGTGGCCTTGGGGACGGCCTTCATCCAGCCCGCCTTGCCGGTCTTGAGGTCGACCTGCTGCAGCTGCGTGCACTTGGCGCGGTCGCCCGCGCTGTCGTTGTACGCGAAGACCATGGTGCCGTTCGCGGAGGGCTCCGGCGGGGCGGCGCACAGCTCGAAGGGCACGTCGACGTGCCACTTCGGGGAGCCGTCGGCCAGGCTGTAGCCGTCGATGCCCTTGTACATGCCCTTGACGACGGTGTCGCCGACGATCCACGGGCCGAAGACGTCGGCGCCGTTGCGCGGCAGGTCCACGTCGTTCTTCAGCAGCCAGGCGAGCTTCGCCTCGCCGTCCTTGCGGCCGGCGTTCAGGCTCTCGTCGCCGTTCTGGCCGTCGCCGCTGCCGTCGCCCTGGTCGACGGAGTCGGAGGGCTTCGGCGTGGGGCTGGTGGAGTTGCCCGGCTTGGCGACCGGCTCCTTGCCGTCGTCGCCGCCGAAGGCCAACCAGCCGACGCCGCCGATGACCAGCAGCCCGGCGACCGCCGCGGCCACGATGCGACCGGGCTTGCCCTTGAAGGGGTTGCCGCCGCCGGAGGACGGGGGCGGCGGCACCGGGGCGCCGGGGTAGCCGCCGTACGGGTTCGGCTGCTGGCCGTACGGACCGGGCTGCTGGCCGTAGGGGCCGGGCTGCTGGGCGTACGGGCCGGGCTGCTGCGGCTGCTGCGGGTAGCCGTACGGGCCCGGCTGCTGGGCGTACGGGCCGGGCTGCGGCTGCTGCGGCGGCTGCTGCGGATACCCGTACGGTCCCGGCTGCGCCTGCGGAGCCGTCGGGGCCTGCGGCGGGACCGGAGGTGCCTGCGGCGGGACCGGGGGCACCGGCGGCACGTTCGGGTCCGGAGCGCCGAAGCCCCCCGGCGGCTGGTTGCTGGGCGGCTGGGTCATCTCGGTTCCCCCTTTTGTGAGCGGGTTTTCTTTCTACCACTCACGCGTTGGCGCAAAAGTGACCGGTCCGCCCCTTGTTCCCAAGGGAGGACCGGCCCGTGATGCCCTCGTTACGCCTTCTCTACGACTTCTCTACGCGTCCTCGGCCAGTTCCAGCCAGCGCATCTCCAGCTCCTCGCGCTCACCCGCCAGTTCGCGCAGTTCCGCGTCGAGCTTCGCCACCTTCTCGAAGTCCGTGGCGTTGTCCGCGATCTGGGTGTGCAGCTTCGCCTCCTTGTCGGAGAGCTTGTCGAGCTGCCGCTCGACCTTCTGCAGCTCCTTCTTCGCGGCGCGCGCGTCGGCCGCCGACACGCCCTGCTTCGGCGCGGCGGCCTGGGCGGGCGCGGCCGGGGCGGCGTCCTCGATCATCCGGCGGCGGCGCTCCAGGTACTCGTCGATGCCGCGCGGCAGCATCCGCAGCGCCCGGTCGCCGAGCAGCGCGAAGGTCCGGTCGGTGGTGCGCTCCAGGAAGAAGCGGTCGTGGGAGATGACCACCATCGAGCCGGGCCAGCCGTCGAGCAGGTCCTCCAGCTGCGTCAGGGTCTCGATGTCGAGGTCGTTGGTCGGCTCGTCGAGGAAGAGCACGTTGGGCTCGTCCATCAGGAGCCGCAGCAGCTGGAGCCGGCGCCGCTCGCCGCCGGACAGGTCGCCGACCGGCGTCCACTGCTTGTCCTTGCCGAAGCCGAACTGCTCGCACAACTGCCCGGCGGTCATCTCCCGGCCCTTGCCGAGGTCGACCCGGTCGCGGATCTGCTGCACCGCCTCCAGGACCCGCAGGGTGGCGGGGAGTTCGGTGACGTCCTGCGAGAGGTAGGCGAGCCGCACGGTCTTGCCGACCACGATCCGGCCGGCCGGCGGCTGCACCTCGCCGCCGGAGCGGGCGGCCTCGGCGAGGGCGCGCAGCAGCGAGGTCTTGCCGGCGCCGTTGACGCCGACCAGGCCGATCCGGTCGCCGGGGCCGAGCTGCCAGGTCAGGTGCTGGAGCAGCGTCTTGGGACCGGCGGTGACGGTCACGTCCTCCAGGTCGAAGACGGTCTTGCCGAGCCGGGCGTTGGCGAACTTCATCAGCTCGGAGCTGTCGCGCGGCTCCGGCACGTCCGCGATGAGCGCGTTCGCCGCCTCGATGCGGAAGCGCGGCTTGGAGGTGCGGGCGGGGGCGCCGCGGCGCAGCCAGGCGAGCTCCTTGCGGACCAGGTTCTGCCGCTTGACCTCCTCCGTGGCCGCGATCCGCTCCCGCTCGGCGCGGGCGAAGACGTAGTCGGAGTAGCCGCCCTCGTACTCGTAGACCGCGCCGCGCTGCACGTCCCACATGCGGGTGCAGACCTGGTCGAGGAACCAGCGGTCGTGGGTGACGCAGACGAGCGCGGAGCGCCGCTCGCGCAGGTGCCCGGCGAGCCAGGCGATGCCCTCGACGTCGAGGTGGTTGGTGGGCTCGTCGAGGACGAGCAGGTCCTGGTCCTCGATGAGCAGCTTGGCGAGCGCGATGCGCCGCCGCTCGCCGCCGGACAGCGGGCCGATGACGGTGTCGAGGCCCTTCTCGAAGCCGGGCAGGTCCAGCCCGCCGAAGAGGCCGGTGAGCACGTCGCGGATCTTGGCGCTGCCGGCCCACTCGTGGTCGGCCATGACGCCGATGACCTCGTGGCGGATGGTCGCCTCGGGGTCGAGCGAGTCGTGCTGGGTGAGCACCCCGCTGCGCAGCCCGCCGCTGTGCGTGACGCGGCCGCTGTCGGCCTCCTCCAGCTTGGCGAGCATCCGGATCAGGGTGGTCTTGCCGTCGCCGTTGCGGCCGACGACGCCGATCCGGTCCCCTTCGGAGACGCCGAGCGAGACCCCGTCGAGCAGCGCACGGGTGCCGTACACCTTGCTGACGGACTCGACATTGACCAGGTTGACGGCCATTTCACTCCTGTACCGGGGGATCGATCGACGTCCAGGGTAGTCGGGCGGGACCGGTGGGATAGCGTGCGGTGATTCGTTCGCGGTGAGGTACGGGGCGGGGGCCTGGCATGGACGGGACGGCGTGGGCGCGGTTCCGGCGCCACCGGTGGCTGCCGGGGGCCGTGCTGGTGCTGCTGGCCGTGACCGTGGCCGCCGGCTTCGTGCTGGTGCGCGCCGAGCGCCGGGAGAGCGGGAACACGGGGGCCCTGGAGCGTGCCTGCGGCGGGGTGCTGCCCCGGGACGCGGTGCGGGCCCTGCTGCCGGAGGACGGCTCCTGGAGCGAGCGGAGCGGCCCGGGGCCGCGCGGCCTGGTCGCCTGCGGGGTCGGGGTGAGCGGCGGCGAGGGCGGCTGGCTCCAGCTGACGGCGGTCCCGGTGCTGGCGCCGCCGCTGGTGAGCGTGCGGGTCGAGGGTGTCGCGGGCGATCCCTTCGCGCGCGCGCCGCGCTGGGTCGCCGACCACCGCTGGGCCGACGCGACGGCCACCGTCGGCTGCGCGGGCGGGCTGCCGGGGTACCCGCGCCCGGTGACCTCCTTCCACGTGTACGGGGACCTGTCCACGGTCGGGGACGCGGCCCCGACCGGCTGGGCCGGGCACCTCGCCGAGGCGGTCGCCGCCGTCGCGGAGGACCTGCGCACCGCCCACGGCTGCGGCGGCCCCGCCGTGCGCCCCGCCGACGTGCGGCCCGCCCCTCGGGCCGCGCCGGACGGCACGGACGGGGCCGCCGGGCAGGACGGGAAGGCCGTCCGGGCGGCCTGCGACTGGTTCCGGGCCGCGCGGCTGGGCCCCGGCTGGGGGCCGACCGGGGACGCCAGCCGGGGCGCCGAGCACCCCGGGGCGCGCGCGTGCGTCACCGGCGGGCTGAACGGGGAACGGACCGCCGCGGTGACCTCCGCGAGCTGGTGGGGCGAGCTGCTGCCGGAGGCGCGCACCGAGTACGGGCGCGAGCTCGCCCTGGTGGGCCGGGGCACCGCGCCCGGCGGGCGCCGCTCGGCGCACACGGTCGCCGCCTGGGCGGAGGCCCGCTGCGGCGACGGCCCGGCGCTGCACCGGGTGAGCGTGACGGCCGCGGAGAAGGACGGGCTCGCGGACCGGGCCGAGGCGCTGCTCGGCCGCTATCTGGAGGCGGCGCACTGCCGGGACGTCACGAGGCTGGGGACGGTGTGGAAGTGAGCGGGGCGACGGCGTCCGGGCGGCCGGCCCCGGAGAAGCGCGGGGGGTGGCGGCGGCGGGTGGCCTGGCTCGCCTGCGGCGCGGTCCTGCTGTCCGGCGGCTTCTTCTGGGCGTCGGGCGGCTGGGACGCCTGGCGGCACGACCGGGCCCTGGACTCGGCCTGCGACGGGACGCTGGCGGCGGGCCCGGTGCGGGCGCTGACCGGCGGGGCGGAGGTGACGGCGGACATCCGGCGCGACCGGCGGGACTCGTGGTGGCAGTGCCGGGTGGCCGGCGTCCGGGACGAGGACGGCCGGATCGACCTGCGGGTGACGGTGTGGCCGGGCGAGGAGCGGTACGCCGGGATCGAGGCCGCGCGCACCGACGCGCCGCTGGGGCACGGCTGGACCGGCGGCTTCGCCTTCGACCCCGACCGGTCCGGCGGGGACCCGGGCGACGCGTTCGCCACGCTGCTGCTCGACTGCCGGGACAAGGGGCGCGGGTGGGTGTCCGCCGAGGTCCGGGCGCGCACCGACCGGCTCGACTTCGGCCGTCCCGAGGCCCGGGAGCGGCTGGTGGCCGTGCTGACGGGCACGGCGACGGCGTACGCCCGGCGGACGGGCTGCGAGGCCGCCGAGGGCGGGCCGGTGACCGGGGTCGGGGTCTCGGCGACGGCGTGGGACCACGAGCCGTTCGCGACGGTGTCGGGGAGCTGCGCGGGGATCCTGGACCCGGCGACGGCCGCCCGCTGGGGCGTGCGCACGGCCGTCGAGACCGCGCGGGGCCCGAAGGCCGCCGAGGGCTGCCTGTTCGGCGGGGTGCGGGGCGCGCCGCTGTACGAGTTCACCGCCTTCTACGGGGCTGCCTTGAAGTCGGCGCGGTACTGGCTGGACCCGCTCGGGAACACCCCGGGCGACTCGCCCGACGGGTACTACGCGCTGTGGGCCTCCTGTCCGGCCGGGACCGCGGCGTACGCGGTGGGGGCGGCTGACCACGCCGGCGGGCTGGCCCTGGACCACCCGGGGCTGCGGGCCGCGCTGGCCCGCTTCGCCGCCGCGTCGGCGAAGGAGCACGGCTGCGCCGCGCCGCGTACGGAGCGGCCGACCGCCGGCTGACACCGTGCGCGGCCCGCGCCGGGCCCGCGCATGCGTGCGAACGGAGTGCCGGGGTCGGCCGCGCGGGCGACTGTGCGGCCCCGGCTGCCGGGGCGGGGCGGCGGCGGGCCGCCATGTTCGGGGGACAGCCGCACCCCCAGGAGAGAACCATGACCCGCAGTCCCCGCCGCGCCACCGTCGGCGCGCTCACGGCCGCCCTCGCCGCCCTCACCGTGCTCGCCGCCGGGCCCGCCGCCGCCCACGGCGACCCGAAGGTGACGGATCCGCACGTCCTCGCGCACTTCGACTTCGCCGCCGGGCAGACCCCGGAGAACATCGCCCTCGAACCCGACGGCTCCGCCGACCTCACCTTCGCCTTCGCCCGGCAGGTCGTCCGGGTGGACCGGCAGGGGCACACCCGGGTCCTGGCGGCCCTGCCCGCCGTGGCGCACCCGGCGACCCCGACGGTCGGCGCGGCCCTCGTCACCGGCATCGCCCGCGCCGGGGACGGCACCCTGTACGTCAACTACGCCACCGGCACGCCCGAGACCGGGATCTGGCGGATCGCCCCGGACGGCAGCGCCCCCGAGCGGATCGCCCCGCTGCCCGCCGACGGCTTCCCCAACGGGCTGGCGCTCGACGAGGACTGCGGCACGCTCTACGCCGCCGACTCGGCCCTCGGCACCGTGTGGAGCGTCCCCGTGGACGGCGGGCGGCCCACCGCGTGGGCGACCGGGCCCGCGCTGGCCCCCACCGCCGCGCTCCCCTTCGGGGCCAACGGCATCAAGGTGAAGGACGGCGCCGTGTGGGTCTCCAACTCGGCCCGCGGCACCCTGCTGCGCATCCCCGTCCGGCCCGGCCCCGAGCGGGCCGCGGGCCCGGCGGAGACCCGGGCGAGCGGGCTCACCGCCATCGACGACTTCGCCTTCACCGGGCACGGCGACACCGTCCTGGCCGCGCTCGACACGGTGCACGAGCTGGCGCTGGTCCGCCCGGACGGCACCCACAAGATCGTCCTGACCGGGGCGGACGGGCTCCAGAACCCGACCTCGGTCGCCGTGCACGCCAAGAGCGTCTACGTGAACAGCGCCGCCTTCTACGTACCGCGGGGCCAGGACCCGAACCTGCTGCTGGCCCGGATCTCCAAGAACAAGCTCTAGAGCGGGGTGGCGCCCGCCGCCGGGGAGGTCGCCACGCGGGCCGCGCGGCAGGTGCCGGAGGCGGTCAGGGCGGCCGCGACCGTCTCGGCGGACTCGGCGTCCTTCACCAGGAACGCGGTCGTCGGGCCCGAGCCGGAGACCAGCGCGGCCAGCGCCCCGGCGGCCGTGCCCGCCTCCAGCGTCGCGGCCAGCGAGGGCCGCAGCGACAGGGCGGCGGGCTGGAGGCCGTTGGCGAGGGCCCCGGCGAGGGCGGTGGTGTCGCCGGTGCGCAGGGCGTCGAGGAGGGCCGGGGAGGCGACCGGCTCGGGGACCGTCACCCCCTCGTTGAGGCGGTCGAACTCGGCGTACACGGCTGGTGTCGACAGCCCGCCGTCGGCGACGGCGAAGACCCAGTGGAAGGCGCCGCCGACCGGCAGCTCCGTGAGCCGCTCGCCCCGGCCGACGCCGAGCGCGGCGCCGCCGACCAGGCTGAACGGCACGTCGCTGCCCAGCTCGGCGCAGATCTCCAGGAGTTCGGCGCGCGGGGTGTCCAGGCCCCACAGGGCGTCGCAGGCCAGCAGGGCGCCCGCGCCGTCGGCGCTGCCGCCGGCCATGCCGCCCGCGACGGGGATGTCCTTGGCGATGTGCAGGTGCACGTCGGGCGCGATGCCGTGCCGGGCGGCGAGGAGTTCGGCCGCGCGGGCGGCCAGGTTGGTGCGGTCCAGCGGCACCTTGTCCGCGTCGGGGCCCTCGCAGGTGATCGTCAGGGCGTCGGCGGGGGTGGCGGTCACCTCGTCGTACAGGGAGACCGCGAGGAAGACGTTGGCCAGGTCGTGGAAGCCGTCGGGGCGGGCGCCGCCGACCGCGAGCTGCACGTTGACCTTGGCGGGGACCCGTACGGTGACGGAACCGGCGCCGCTCACGCCCCGGCCCCCTTGTGCTCGGCGATCCGGGCGAACTCCTCGACCGTCAGGGCCTCGCCGCGCGCCTGCGGCGAGATGCCGGCGGCGACCAGCGCCGCCTCGGCGGCGGCGGGCGAGCCCGCCCAGGTCGCGAGGGCGGCGCGCAGGGTCTTGCGGCGCTGGGCGAAGGCGGCGTCGACGACGGCGAAGACGTCCTTCTTGGCGGCGGTGGTCTTCACCGGCTCGGCGCGCCGGACCAGCGAGACCAGGCCGGAGTCGACGTTGGGCGCGGGCCAGAAGACGTTGCGCCCGATGGAGCCCGCCCGCTTGACGTCCGCGTACCAGTTGGCCTTCACCGACGGCACGCCGTACACCTTGTTGCCCGGCCCGGCGGCCAGCCGGTCGGCGACCTCGGCCTGGACCATGACGAGGGTCCGCTCGATGGTCGGGAAGCGGTCCAGCATGTGCAGCAGCACCGGCACGGCCACGTTGTACGGCAGGTTGGCGACGAGCGCGGTGGGCGGCGGGCCCGGCAGCTCCTGGACCAGCATGGCGTCGGAGTGGACCAGCGCGAAGCGGTCCTTCCGCTCCGGCATCCGGGCGGCGATGGTGGCCGGCAGCGCGGCGGCGAGGATGTCGTCGATCTCGACGGCGGTCACCCGGTCCGCGGCCTCCAGCAGCGCGAGGGTGAGGGAGCCGAGCCCCGGTCCCACCTCCACGACCACGTCGTCGGGGCGCACCTCGGCCGTGCGGACGATCCGCCGGACCGTGTTCGCGTCGATGACGAAGTTCTGGCCCTTCTGCTTGGTCGGGCGCACGCCGAGGGCGGCGGCCAGCTCGCGGATGTCTGCGGGGCCGAGGAGGGCGTCGGGACTGTCGGGTCCGGTGGTGGTGCTCACCGGTACAGCCTACGGCCGCAGTGCGGCCACGGAGTCGCCCCCCGGGTCACGTAGAGCTTCTTCGCCCGGAAGGTCTGCTCGGCGGCGGGCGCGTTCTGCGCGGTGCCGCTGCCGCCGAGGGAGCGCCAGGTGCCGGGGTCGAACTGGTAGAGCCCGCCGTAGGTGCCGGACGGGTCGACGGCACCGGGGCGCCCGCCGGACTCGCAGGCGGCGAGCGCGGACCAGTTCAGGTGGTCGGCGCCGTCCACCGAGGTGGGCAGCGGGCGGGTGCCGATCCGGACCCGCTGGGCGACCGGCTCGCGCACGGTCTCCTCGCCGGTGCGGCGGGGCTTCTGCCGGACCCCGTTGACCGTGCGCAGGCTGTACGTGACGCGGCGGACACCCGGCACGCCCTGGCGTTCGACGAGCTCGGTCCCGGCGAACAGCTCGTCGTCGCGGACCTTCTCCACGGCGAACGGGAGGGACTCCTCGCGGACCTCCTGGGTGCCGGTGATCCGCAGCACGGTCACCGTCTGCCCGTCGCGCGGGAAGGAGCCCGGCGGCACCGAGGTGGTGTCCTGGCCGGACAGGGTGATCCCGGCCTCCTCGACGGCCTCCCGGACGGTGGCCGCGTTGGTGCGCACGGTCCGCTCCCGCCCGTCGGCGAGGAAGGTGACGGTCCGCTCGGTGCGCACGTCGAGCGCGAGGCCCTGGCGGGAGATGGCGGCCGAGCGGGAGACGGAGAGGTGGGCGCCCTCGGCGCGGACGCCGAGCTGCCGCAGGGCCCCGTCGACGGTCCGGGCGGTCGTCCACACCTGGCGGCGCTGCCCGTCGAGGGTGAGGGCGACGGGGCGCCCGTAGCGGACGACGATCTCGTCGCCGCTGGCCAGGGCGGCGGCGGGGGCGGGCGCCACGATGTCGTGGTCGCCGACCGCCAGGCCCTCGTGGGCCAGCAGCTCCTCGACGTCGTCGGCGAAGGTGTGCAGGGTGCGGGGGACGCCGTCGACGGAGAGCCGGACGGCCTTGTCCTGGGCGACGAAGGCGCTGGTGCCGCCGGCCAGGAAGGCGACGACGAGGGCCTGCGGGACGATCCGCCGCAGGCCCCCGGCGGCGGTCGGGCTCGCCTTGCGGCGCCGGGCGGCGGCGCGGCGAGCCCCGGATCGATGCGAAGTGCTCACGAGGCCGGGACCCTAGCCCCGCGCGCGCTCACTCTCCAAAACGACCCGACTCCATGGCGTAACCGTTATGGATCAGTAATCGAAGGCGCGGGCCGTGTTGACGGCGATCGCCCCGGCCAGCTCCTCCTCGCCGATGCCGCGCACCGCCGCCATCGCGCGGACGGTGACGGGGATCAGGTACGGGGCGTTGGGGCGGCCACGGTAGGGCGCGGGGGTCAGGAAGGGGGCGTCGGTCTCGACCAGGACGAGCTCCAGCGGGGCGACGGCGAGGGCGTCGCGCAGCGGCTGGGCGTTCTTGAAGGTCACGTTGCCCGCGAAGGACATGTAGTAGCCCTTGGCGGCGCAGATCGCGGCCATCTCCGCGTCGCCGGAGTAGCAGTGGAAGACGGTCCGCTCGGGGGCGCCCTCCTCGTCGAGGACCCGCAGCACGTCCGCGTGGGCCTCCCGGTCGTGGATGACGAGGGCCTTGCCGTGGCGCTTGGCGATCTCGATGTGGGCACGGAAGGAACGCTCCTGCGCGGCCATGCCCTCGGGGCCGGTGCGGAAGAAGTCGAGCCCGGTCTCGCCGACGGCCCGCACGTACGGGAGGGCGGCGAGCCGGTCGATCTCGGTGAGCGCGTCGTCGAGCGCCGCGTCCCCGCCGGGGGTGCGCGCCCCTTGGCGCGACCAGCCGTCCGGATCGCCCAGCACGATCCGGGGCGCCTCGTTGGGGTGGAGCGCCACCGCCGCGTGCACGCTGTCGTGGGCGGCGGCCGTCTCGGCGGCCCACTGGGAGCCCTTCACGTCGCAGCCGACCTGGACGACCGTCGTCACGCCGACGGCGGCGGCCTTGACCAGGGCCTCCTCGACGGTGCCGGACTGCATGTCGAGGTGGGTGTGCGAGTCCGCGACCTCCACGGTCAGGGGCTCGGGCAGCGGCGGCGGGGCGTCCTTGGAACTCATGGCCCCGATCGTACGAGGGCCCTGCGTCCGGCCGCCAAGGACAGCCGTCGGTCCCGGCACCGGGACGGCGCCGGGACCGGGCCGCTACCGCCGGGACCGGAAGGGGTGCAGCAGGTCGGAGAGGTGCCAGTGGTGCTCCGGCTTCTCCGCGCCGGCACCGGCCGGGTCGTCCTCCGTCAGCTCCTGGCCGATCGGCCCGGCTATGGAGACCGGCTTGGTCGCCTTCGCGCCGCGCCGGTGCCGCTCACTCGCCGCCATCAGAGCGAGTACCGAGGAGACCTGGCCCGCGCGCATGATCCGCACGATGTGGCCACCGCAGTTCATGCAGGTCGGGCTGGACAGCGGGGACGGCACCCGCTCTCCGTCGGCCTTGTAGACCACGAATGCGTGGCCCTTGGCGTCGACGTGGTGCTCTATCTCGTAAGCCTGCTCCCAGCCGTAGCCGCAGCTCATGCAGGCGAAGGCATACGCCTCGTGCACGACGGGCGTTCCGGTGCCGGTGATCTCAGTCATTCCAGCTCCTCTCCACTGCTCCAGTGGACGCCTTTTCCGGCCGGAGCGCATCAGTGGCGGAAAAACCATGGAAGCTCTTTGGCGTTTCCTTGCCCTGAAGACCTTCGGGCGGGCCCGCGAGCGGGTTCCGCTTTGCCTTTCAGATTAGTCCTTTACCCTTACCGGAGCCCGGCGCCGCCGCATTCTTTGCCGCCACCACGGCATCGAACACCTCGCGCTTGGGAACCCCCGCCTCGGCCGCGACCGCCGCGATGGCCTCCTTGCGCCGCTCCCCCGCCTCCTCGCGCACCAGCACCCTGCGCACCAGCTCCTCGGCGTCCAGCTCGCCCGGCACGGGCTCCGGGGCACCCTCGACGACGACGGTGATCTCGCCCCGTACGCCCTCCGCCGCCCAGGCCGCCAGCTCGCCCAGCGGGCCGCGCTTGACCTCCTCGTACGTCTTGGTCAGCTCGCGGCAGACGGCCGCCCGCCGCTCCTCGCCGAAGACCTCGGCCATCGCGGCCAGCGTGTCGTCCAGCCGGTGCGGGGCCTCGAAGTAGACGAGGGTCCGGCGCTCCTCGGCGACCTCGCGCAGCCGCCCGAGGCGCTCGCCGGCCTTGCGGGGCAGGAAGCCCTCGAAGCAGAAGCGGTCCACCGGCAGCCCGGACAGCGCGAGCGCGGTGAGCACCGCGGACGGGCCCGGCACGGCCGTGACCCTGATGTCCCGCTCGACGGCGGCGGCGACCAGCCGGTAGCCCGGGTCGGAGACCGAGGGCATCCCGGCGTCGGTGACGAGCAGCACCCGCGCCCCGCCGGCCAACGCCTCGACCAGCTCGGGCGTGCGGGCGGACTCGTTGCCCTCGAAGTACGAGACCACCCGGCCCGAGGTGTGGATGCCCAGCGCGCGGGTGAGCCCGCGCAGCCTGCGGGTGTCCTCCGCGGCCACGATGTCCGCGTTCTCCAGTTCGGTGGCGAGCCGTGGCGGTGCGTCCCCGATGTCGCCGATGGGGGTCCCTGCGAGTACCAGCGTTCCTGTCACGGGGACCATCCTCCCAGCCCGGACAGGCGACGCGCACAGGCGCGTTCCCTACGATGGCGCGGTGACCAGTACCGCACCCGAGGCCCTGGAGGGTCAGCACCCCGTGGCACCCACCGTGGCAGAGCCCCCTTCGTGGCAGCGGCGGCTGCGGCAGTTCGGCTACCGGCCGGACACCACGGGCGCCCTGTCCACCGGCCTGCGGGAGCGGCTGGTGCCGCCGTACACCCGCCCCTCGGAGCGGCTGTGGGAGCTGTTCCTGATCGGCCCGGCCGCCGCCGACCGGATCCGGCGCGCCTCCGCGTGGGGCGGGCCGCTGCTGGTCGCGCTGGTCGCGGGGGTGCTGCGGTTCTGGAACCTGGGCAAGCCGCACGCGGTGATATTCGACGAGACGTACTACGCCAAGGACTCCTGGGCCCTGATCAACCAGGGGTACGAGGGGGCGTGGCCGAAGGACATCGACAAGACGATCCTGTCCGACCCCGGCGCGGTCCTGGTGCCGACCGACCCCGGCTACGTCGTCCATCCGCCGGTCGGCAAGTGGGTCATCGGCATCGGCGAGAAGCTGTTCGGCTTCGAGCCGTTCGGCTGGCGGTTCATGGTGGCGCTGCTCGGCACCCTGTCGGTGCTGATGCTCTGCCGGATCGGCCGGCGGCTGTTCCGCTCGACGTTCCTGGGCTGCCTGGCGGGGCTGCTGCTGGCCGTGGACGGCCTGCACTTCGTGATGAGCCGCACGGCCCTGCTGGACCAGGTGCTGATGTTCTTCGTGCTGGCCGCCTTCGGCTGCCTGGTCGTCGACCGGGACCGGGCGCGGGCCCGGCTCGCGGCGGGGCTGCCCGAGGACGACCAGGGGATCCTGCGGCCGGACGCCTCGGTCGCGGAGACCCTGCGGCTGGGCTGGCGGCCCTGGCGGCTGGCGGCCGGCGTGATGCTGGGCCTGGCGGCCGGCACCAAGTGGAACGGGCTCTACATCATGGCCGCGTTCGGCCTGATGACCGTCCTGTGGGACGTCGGCGCCCGCCGCACGGCCGGCGCGATCCGCCCGTACGCGGCCGTCCTCAAGCGCGATCTGCTGCCGGCCTTCGTCTCCGTCGTCCCGGTGGCGATCGGCACGTACCTGCTCTCCTGGACCGGCTGGATCGTCACCGACAAGGGCTACTTCCGCAACTGGGCCGCCGAGCAGGACAAGCTGAACGGCGGCGGCACCTGGGGCTGGCTGCCCGACTGGCTGCGCAGCCTGTGGCACTACGAGACCGAGGTCTACAAGTTCCACGTCGGCCTGAATTCACCGCACACCTACGAGTCCAACCCGTGGAGCTGGATCGTCCTCGGCCGCCCGGTCTCCTACTTCTACGAGTCCCCCGCCCCCGGCCAGGCGGGCTGCCCGGCCGACGCGAGCGAGAAGTGCGCCCAGGAGGTGCTGGCCCTCGGCACCCCGCTGCTGTGGTGGGCGGCCTGCTTCGCGATCCTGTACGTGCTGTGGCGCTGGGTCTTCCGCCGGGACTGGCGGGCGGGCGCGATCGCCTGCGGCATCGCGGCGGGCTGGGCGCCCTGGTTCCTCTACCAGGAACGCACCATTTTCCTTTTCTACGCGGTGGTGTTCGTCCCCTTCCTGTGCCTCGCGGTGGCGATGATGATCGGGGCGATGGTGGGGCCCGCGGGTTCCTCGGAAAGACGGCGCACTTTCGGGGCGGTCGCCGCGGGAGTGCTCGTTCTCCTCATCGTCTGGAATTTCATCTATTTCTGGCCGCTGTACACCGGGCAGGCCATTCCGATACAGGGCTGGCGAAATCGGATGTGGCTCGACACCTGGGTCTAGTCACCGACCTGATGGCGGGAAACAGACGTTCCGGTCGCTTTCTGGTAACAGCCGTGTCTCTGCCACTGCTACCGCCCTAGGCTGCTGGGGCCGGTAAGCCAGGGGGAGGGAGCGCGGAGATGCGCAGCGGAATGAAGGTCGCGGTCGTCGGCGGCGTGTTCGTCGTCGTCGCCGGCGGCATCGGCTACGGGGGCTACAACCTCTGGAGCGGGGTCACCGGGGGCTCGGCCGGCGGGGGTGACGGCGCGCAGGGCAAGAAGAGCGGGCCCGTCACCGCCGAGGAGGTGACCTCGACGGCCGAGGACTTCCTCGCCGCGTGGGCGGCCGGCGAGTCGGACCGGGCGGCGCAGCTGACCAACGACCCGGTCGGCTCGGGCCCCGCGCTGCTGGGCTTCCGCGAGCAGGCCAAGGTGTCCGCCGCGACGATCACGCCCGGGGCGGCGACCGGCGCCGCGGTGCCGTTCACGGTGAAGGCGACCATCACGTACGAGGGCGTGTCCAAGCCCTGGACGTACGAGTCGTCCCTCACCGTGGTGCGCGGCGCCACCACCGGCCGCCCGCTGGTCGCCTGGAAGCCGGCCGTCCTGCACCCGAAGCTGACCACGCCGTCGGCGTCGATCCGCACCGGCGCGGCGAAGACGGCCGCGATCGAGGCCGTCGACCGCTCGGGCCGGGCGCTCACCGCGGAGAAGTACCCCTCGCTCGGCCCGGTCCTCGACCAGCTCCGGGAGCGGTACGGCGACAAGATCGGCGGCAAGCCCGGGGTCGAGACCTTCGTCGACTCCGGTGTGGAGGGCGTGGCCGACTCGACGCTGCTGACCCTGTCGAAGGGCGAGCCGGGGAAGCTCCAGACCACGATCGACGCGGACGTCCAGGCGGCGGCCGAACAGGCGGTGAAACGGTACGGCAAGGCGTCGGTCGTCGCGATCAAGCCCTCCACGGGCGCGATACGGGCGGTCGCCAACAACCCCGCGACCGGCTTCAACACGGCCTTCCTCGGCACCAAGGCGCCCGGCTCCACCCTGAAGATCGTCACGGCGGCGCTGCTCCTGGAGCAGGGCCTGGTGAAGGCGGACGAGAAGACCGAGTGCCCGCCGACGGCGATGTACCAGGGCCGGTCCTTCCGCAACCTCGACGGCTTCTCCATCGACGGCGGCACCTTCGGCAAGAGCTTCGCCCGCTCCTGCAACACGGCGCTCATCAAGAAGATCGACGACGTGAAGACGAAGGTGGGCGACGACCACGGGCTGAGCCGCGAGGCGAAGGAGGTCTTCGGCATCGGCCTCGAATGGAAGACCGGCATCACCTCCTTCGACGGTTCGCTCCCTCCGGCGGAGGGCGGCGAGGCGGCGGCGCAGTACATCGGGCAGGGCGCGGTGCAGATGAACCCGCTGAACATCGCCTCGATCACGGCCACCGCGAAGGAAGGCGCCTTCCGGCAGCCGTTCCTGGTCCCCAAGGACCTGGACGACCGCCCCTTCGCCACGGCGGAGCGGAAGCTGTCCGCCCCGGTGGCCCGGCAGCTCCGCGACGTCATGCGGCTGACGGCGACGGCGGGCTACGGCACGGCCACCGGCGTGCTGGCGTCGGTCGGCGGCGACAAGGGCGGGAAGACGGGCTCGGCGGAGGTCGACGGGCAGGAGTCCTCGGACTCCTGGTTCACCGGCTTCGCGGACGACCTCGCGGCGGCGGCCCTGGTCGAGGGCGGCGGGCACGGGGTGGACGCGGCGGGGCCGATCGTGGCGAGGGTGCTGAACGCGGACTAGGGGCGCGGGGCGCGGGCCGGGCGGGGCGCGGGCGGCCGGGGGCCCGTCCAGGGAGGCGAGTCGCTTCACCGGGACTTCTCCCGCTGTTCCCCCGGCGGCCCGCAACCCGGTCGCTTGGCCGCTACACCGACCGCTAGCGTGACCGCCCATGACGACGTCACACGCCGAAGCCCACCCCCAGTTCGCCGCCGCTCTCGCAGAGTTGGGCCTCGATGTCGAGGTCCGGCGCTTCCCGGACGAGACCCGCACCGCGCAGCAGGCCGCCGACGCCATCGGCTGCGCGGTCTCCGAGATCGTGAAGTCGCTGGTCTTCACGGCGGACGGGGTGCCGGTCCTGGTCCTCATGGACGGGTCCTCGCGGGTGGACCTGGAGCGGGTGCGCGAGGAGCTGGGCGCGGCCGAGGTGAGCCGCGCCGACGCGCGGATCGTGCGCGAGACGACGGGGTACGCGATCGGCGGCGTCCCGCCCTTCGGGCACCGCACCCGCACCCGCGTGCTCGCCGACCGGGGGCTGCTCGACCACCCGGTGGTGTGGGCGGCGGCCGGGACCCCGCACACGGTCTTCGCGCTGGAGCCCGGGAAGCTGGTCGCGCACGCGGGCGGGACGCTGGTGGACGTCCGGGAGCGCACGGCGTGACCCCGCTCGTCGTCGCGGCCGTGCTGGTCGCGGCCGTGACCCACGCCGCCTGGAACGCGATCGCGGCCCGCGTCACGGACCAGCTGCTGTCCTTCACCCTGATATCCGGCGGCGGCGCGCTGCTCGGCGGCGCCGCCGCCCTGTTCGTGCCGGTCCCGGCGGCGGGGGCGTGGCCGTATCTGATCGGTTCGGCCGCGCTGCACGTGGCGTACTACGCGCTGCTGATGAAGTCGTTCGCGCTCGGCGACTTCGGCCAGATGTACCCGATCGCCCGGGGCACCGCCCCGCTGGTGGTGACCGTGCTCGCCGCCGTCTTCCTCGCCGAGATCCCGTCCGCCGAGCAGCTCGCGGGCGTCGCCGTCGCCTGCGCGGGCCTGACGGGCCTCGCCCTGTGGGGCATCCGCGGCACGGGCGCCCGCCCGCACTGGCCGGCCCTGCTGGCGGCGGGCGCGACGGGCCTGTCCATCGCCGCGTACACGGTCGTCGACGGCATCGGCGTCCGCGCCTCCGGCACCCCGCTCGGCTACATCGCGTGGCTGATGCTGCTGGAGGGCCTGGTGATCCCGGCGTACGCCTTCTACCGCCGCCGCGCCGCCCTGGCCACCGAACTCCGCCCGTACGCGGCCCGCGGCCTCCTCGCCGCGGCCCTCTCGGTCGGCGCCTACGCCCTCGTCCTGTGGGCCCAGACAAAGGCCCCGCTCGCCCCGATCGCGGCGCTGCGCGAGTCGTCCATCATCGTGGGCGCGGCGATCGGCGCGGTCCTCTTCAAGGAACGCTTCGGCGGCCCGAGGATGGCGGCGGCGGGGCTGATGGTGGTGGGCATCGGGCTGATGCTGTACGCGAGCTGACCGGAGGGGCGCCGCCTTTCGGCGGGCCTCCGGGACGGGTCAGGCGTCCGGCCGGGCCGCCGCCTCCACCCGGGAGGCGCCCTCCGGTCCGCGGTCCGTGCGGAGTTCGGCCCACACGAGCTTGCCCGGGCCGCAGCGATCGGAGACGCCCCACTTCTCGGACAGCACCTCCACCAGCGGAAGCCCCCACCCGCCCTCGGCGCCGTCGCCCGGCAGCGCCATCAGCGGGCGCACCTCGGAGGCGTCGTGCACCTCGATCCGCACGAGCGAGGCGGACTCCGCCACACGGTCCAGCCCCCAGGACTCCAGCGCGTCGAGCGGACTCCGCCGGGCCATCGGCACACTTCTCGGCCCCTGCGCCCAGCGCAGTACGACGGTCTCCCCGCGGCCCCGCGCGCCCGGCTCCGGATCCATCAGGACGCCTCCTCACACCGTACCGATTCGGTCCGCTGTCCTGGGACTGTGGTGGACTGCGGTCATCGAAAGGAGCTGGTGTGACACCAAAGTGGCGGGAACTGGCGGACCGGCTGGCCGAGCGCATCCGGCGCGGGGAGTACGCGGCCGGGCAGCGGTTGCCGCACATCCGTGAGCTGGTCGAGGCCGGCGAGGGGTCGAAGTCGACGGTCCACGCCGCGTACAAGGCCCTGGAGGCCGAAGGGCTGGTCACCTCGTCCCGGGGACACGGGACGGTCGTCCGGCGGCAGGAGCCGCTCAAGCGGCTCGGCATCGACCGGTACGACAAGGCGAAGTGGCGCGACTCCGACGAGGTCGCCTTCATCGCCGACCGCCTCGCGTCGGGGCGTGCGTACAAGCGCGGCGACCAGACCCAGACGGTCGAACGCGTGACGGCACCCCCGGCCGTCGCCGCCGCGTACGGGCTCCCCGAAGGCGCCGAGGTCTACGCGCGGGCCCGGCTGGTCAAGGAAGGGAGCCGGCCGACCCACACCCTGACCAGCTACTACCGCCCCGAGCACGTGGAGGGCACCCGCATCGTCGATCCGAGCCCCGGCCCCGCCGGGCCCGGCGGCGGGTTCCGGGTGCTCCTCGACGCCGGTTACGAGATCGACCACATGCGCGAGGAGCTCCGTGCCCGGGCGGCCACGCCCGAAGAGGCGACACGGCTCCAGCTGGCGCCCGGTGAGTGGGTCGTGGAGCTGCACCGGACCGCGTACACGGCGGACGGCACCGTCGTCGAGTTCGCCGTCGGCGTCCACGCCGCCACCCGGTTCGCCTGGACCTACGACTTCCAGGTCCCCGACAGCAAGGCCACGGAAGCGTGATGATCTCCGCTCAGGACTGGTCCGACGCCCGGCTCCTCTGGGAGCTCCAGCGGATGCGTCACGAGCCGCGGCCCTGCTCGGTCGCGGTCGGGCTCGGCAGTCACGACCTCGGGGTCGCCGACGCGACGGTCGCCCTCTACCGGCGCGGGATGGCGCCGCTCATCGTCTTCACCGGTGCCACGAGCCGCACCACGCGGGACCGGATGCCGCGCGGCGAGGCGGAGCACTACCGGGAGCGGGCGCTCGAACTCGGGGTGCCGGGCTCGCTCGTGCTCGTCGAGCCCCGGGCCCGCAACACCGGGGAGAACGTCCGCTTCACGCGGGAGCTGCTCGCCGAGCGGGGCATCGCCGTGGCGTCGGTGCTGCTCGTCAGCAAGCCGTACGAGGAGCGCCGGGCGTACGCGACGGCGCGGAAGCTGTGGCCCGGGGTCGAGATCGTCAGCGCCTCCTCGCCGATGACGCTCCCGGAGTACGTGGACTCGCTCGGCGACGCCCGGCTCGTCCTCGACATGCTCGTCGGCGCGGTGCAGCGGCTCATGGTCTACCCCGAGCGGGGGTTCATGATCGCGACGGAGATCCCCGCCGACGCCCTCGCCGCCTTCGAGCGCCTCCGCGCCCGCGGCTTCACCAGTCGGCTCGTCGTCGACTGAACGGCTCACTCCACATCCCAAACTCGACGACAAGTCCCATATCGGCCGCCTAGATTCCCTCTCAAGATCGCGTACGCCGCCGAGCGCGTGCGCCTACGAGGGAGATCGCATGAACAGGTCCCGCACCCTGGGCACCGTCCTGGCCACCGCCGTGCTGACGGCCGGCGCGCTCGTCGCGTCCGGCTCCGCCGCTTCCGCCACGGCGCAGCCCGCCTATCAGTTGAAGAACGCCTACGGCGGGAAGTGCGTGGCGCTCCAGGGCGACGCCAACGGGAACATCCCGTTCGCCTGGGACTGCCTCGACTTCGCCGACCAGCGCTGGATATTCGACGACACGAACGCCCCCACCCCCGGCGTCTTCCAGCTCAGGAGCGCCAACAGCGGGAAGTGCCTGATCGTGCGCGGCTCCGACAACGGGACCGTCCCCGAGCAGTACGAGTGCCTGAACTTCGCCGACCAGTTCTGGCAGAAGGTCATGACCGACGACCCGGACGTCTTCAAGCTGAAGAACTTCAACAGCGGCAAGTGCCTGACCATGCAGGGCTTCGAGAACGACAAGAACCCGTTCCAGTACGACTGCGAGGACTACGCGGACCAGGGGTGGTACATCCGGTAGGCGACCGGGGAGTTCTAGAGAGCCGTGCGCAGGGCTCTCACCAGTGCCTGGGCGCGCGGGTCGGCCGTGACCGTCTTGCGCATCCCGTTGGTGACGTAGCCGAAGGCGATCCCGGACTCGGGGTCGGCGAAGCCGAGCGAGCCGCCCCGGCCCGGGTGGCCGAAGGAGCCCGGGGCGAGCAGCGGCGAGGCGGGGCCGTGCAGCATGTACCCGAGGCCGAAGCGGGTGCCGACCAGGAGCACGCGGTCGGCGCCCGCCGACTCCTCCGTGCGGGCCAGCGTCAGCGTCGCCGGGGCGAAGAGCCGCGCGGCCCCGGCGACCGGGCCCAGCGTCGCCGCGTAGAACCGGGCGAGCGAGCGCGCGGTGGCGACGCCCGCCGAGCCGGGCAGCTCGGCCGCCCGGTACGCCGGGTCGTTCTCGTCGGGCGCGGGCTCGATCACCCCGAAGGCCCGCCGGGTCAGCGACTCCGGGTCCCGGTACGCCTCGGAGACCGCCCGCTTGGGGCGCAGCCGCAGGGCCCCGCTGTCGGCCGGCTCCCGCTCCTCCACCGGGCCGAGCCGCCCGACCCGGTGGGCCTCGGCGTCGGGCAGCCCGATCCACAGGTCCAGGCCGAGCGGGGCGGCGATCTCCTCGGCGACCCAGCGGCCGATGGTGCGCCCGGTGACCCGGTGCACCAGGCCGGAGAGCAGCCAGCTGAAGGTGTGCGCGTGGTAGCCGTGCGCCGTGCCGGGCTCCCAGACGGGGGCCTGGGCCGCGATCGCGGCGGTGGCCGTCGGCAGGTCGACCGCCTCGGCCAGGGTCAGCGGGCGGTCCAGGACGGGGACGCCCGCCCGGTGCGCGAGGAGCTGGCGCACGGTCACCCGGTCCTTGCCCGCGGCCTTGAACTCGGGCCAGTACGTGCCGACCGGGGCGTCCAGGTCGAGCAGCCCGCGCTGGTGGAGGAGGAGCGGCACGGCCGCGGCGACGCCCTTGGTGGCGGAGCGGACGACCTGGGCGGTGTCCTCGGCCCAGGGGGCGTCGCCGTCGACGTCCTTGGTGCCCGTCCACAGGTCGACGACCTTCACGCCGTCCCGGTACACCGCGACGGCCGCGCCGCGCTCGCCGCGCTGCTCGGCGTTGCGCAGGAACGCGTCCCCGACCGGCTCGAAACCGGCCTCCACCGTGCCCCTGACGTCCACCTGGTCCACGCTCCCTCGTCCCGCCCTCGTCGTTCGCTCCCCCACGGCCCTCCATGGTGCAACGTGGGCGGCGACCGGCCGATTCCGGGGGCCGGGTGGGCTGCGGGGTCGTTCAGGCCACCGAGCTCGGCACGAAGCCGTACGGGAGTTCCAGCCGGTGCCGGGCCATGAGCTCCTCGTCGGCGAGGATGTCGCCGGTCCGCCCGTCGGCCGCGATGACGCCCTCGCTGAGGATCACCGCGCGCGGGCAGAGCTCCAGCGCGTACGGCAGGTCGTGGGTGACCATGAGGACCGTGACGTCCAGGGCGCGCAGGATGTCGGCGAGCTCGCGGCGCGAGGCCGGGTCCAGGTTGGACGAGGGCTCGTCGAGGACCAGGATCTCCGGCTCCATCGCGAGGACGGTCGCGACGGCGACCCGGCGGCGCTGGCCGAACGACAGGTGGTGCGGCGGCCGGTCGGCGAACTCCGCCATGCCGACGCGCTCCAGGGCCTGGTGGACCACCGCCTCCAGCTCCGCGCCCCGCACGCCCGCCGCGGCGGGCCCGAAGGCCACGTCCTCGCGGACGGTCGGCATGAAGAGCTGGTCGTCGGGGTCCTGGAAGACGATGCCGACCCGGCGCCGGATCTCCGCGAGGTGCTTCTTGGCGACCGGCAGCCCGGCGACGGTCACCCCGCCCGCGCCGCCGGTGAGGATGCCGTTGAGGTGCAGGACCAGGGTGGTCTTGCCCGCGCCGTTGGGGCCGAGCAGCGCGACGCGCTCGCCGCGCCCGACGGTCAGGTCGACGCCGAACAGGGCCTGGTGGCCGTCGGGGTAGGCGTAGGCGAGGCCCCGGACGTCCAGGGACGGGGGGACCGGAACGGCGGCGGAGGGTGTGGTCATAGCGTCCATCCGAGGAGGCAGATCAGGAGGGCGGCGAGCGGCAGCGCGGCGGCGTACCGCCACTGGGCGGGGGTCGCGGTGGCCTCGTCGATGACCGGCATCGACCCGGTGTAGCCGCGGCTCACCATCGCGAGGTGGACGCGCTCGCCGCGCTCGTAGGAGCGGATGAAGAGGGCCCCCGCCGACTTGGCGAGGACGCCCCAGTGCCGTACCCCGCGGGCCTCGAAGCCGCGCGAGCGGCGGGCGATCGACATCCGGCGCATCTCGTCGGTGATGACGTCCCCGTAGCGGATCATGAAGGACGCGATCTGGACGAGCAGCGGGGGCAGCCGCAGCCGCTGGAGGCCCAGGAGCAGGGCGCGCAGCTCGGTGGTGGCGGCGAGGAGCACGGAGGCGGCGACGCCGAGGGTGCCCTTGGCCAGCACGTTCCAGGCGCCCCACAGGCCGGGGACGGAGAGCGAGACGCCGAGGACGGTGGTCCGCTCGCCGGGCACCACGAAGGGCATCAGCACGGCGAAGGCCACGAACGGGACCTCGATGAGCAGCCGCTTCAGCACGAAGCCGCCCGGCACCCGGGCCCGCCAGGCGGCCACGCCGAGCAGCGCCGCGTACCCGGCGAAGGCCCAGACCGCCTCGCGCGGGGTGGAGACGACCACGACGACGAAGCCGAAGACGGCGGCCAGCTTGGCGTGCGGGGGCAGCGCGTGGACCGGCGAGTCCGCCCGCCGGTAGAGCTTGTGGGCGTGCCCCGCGCCCATCAGGCGTCCGCGTTCGCGGAGGCGTCGGCGCTCGCGCTCCGGCGGCGGCGGACGGCCCAGAAGGCGCCGCTGCCGACGGCGAGGGTCGCGCCCACGCCGATCACCCCGGCGAGACCGCCGGACAGGCGCGCGTCGGAGACGTCCTTGACGCCGTAGTCGGCGAGCGGGGAGTCGGCGGCGGCGTGCGGCGCCACCTTGCTGTCGATGCCCTTGTCGGCGGCGACCTTCTCCAGGCCGTCGGGGCTCGCGGAGGCGTAGAAGGAGACGAAGCCGGCGAGGACGAGGGCGGTGGCCACGCCGCCGATCCAGAGCTTGCGCGAGGAGCGGGGCGCGGCCGGGGCGGGGGCGGGCGTGGTGTCGACGGGCGCGGCGTCGATGAGCGCGCCGCCCACGCGCAGCTTGAGCGGGGCGGTCAGGCCGCGGGCGCCGTGCACGAGGTCGGGGCGGACGGCGATGACGGCGCCGACGGTGAGCATGGTGATCACGGCCTCGCCGATGCCGATGAGGACGTGGACGCCGACCATCGCGGTCAGGACCTTGCCGATCGGTACGTCGGTGGTGCCGCCGATCGCGTAGATCGCCGTGAAGGCGGTGGCGGCGGCGGGCACGGAGACCAGGGCGGCGACGAAGGAGGCGATGGTCACCGAGCGGCGGGTGCGCGGCAGCGCGAGGACCAGGCCGCGGAAGAGCGCGTAGGACACGACGACGGTGACGACGCCCATGACGGTGATGTTCACGCCGAGCGCGGTGAGCCCGCCGTCGGCGAAGAGGACGCCCTGCATGAGCAGGACGACGGCTATGCAGAGGACGCCGGTGTAGGGGCCGACGAGGATCGCGGCGAGGGCTCCGCCGAGGAGGTGCCCGCTCGTTCCCGCCGCGACGGGGAAGTTGAGCATCTGCACGGCGAAGATGAAGGCCGCGACGAGGCCCGCGAGCGGGGCCGTCCGCTCGTCGAGTTCTTTACGGGCCCCGCGCAGGCTGACGGCGACGGCGCCGGCGGCGACGACTCCGGCGGCGGCCGATACGGGGGCGTTGATGAATCCGTCAGGTACATGCACAACCGGCATCATAGGACGCTGCTGCGAAGGGCTTGCAAGAGCGCAGAGGACACAAAAGCGGGGCCCTCGCTCGGCACATGCGCCGGTACATATGCGACATTGGATGACAAACGCGACGAGTGTGAGACCGTGAGGAGCCGTCCGATGACGCACAGCACGAACGCCCACGCCGTCGAGAACCATGCCGTCGAGGACCGGGCGCGGGGCCGGATCGTCACCGACGCCCCGCTCTCCCGCCCCGTCCCGGTGGACCTCCGCTACGACGCCGACTTCTCGCCCGCGACCGTCCGCTTCGGCTTCCCCGGCGGCATCGAGTGGTCCTTCCCCCGCTCGCTCCTGGAGACCGGGCTGCGCGGGCCCGCCCGGCGCGGGGACATCGGGGTCTGGCCCTGCGGCCGGGTCCAGACGGTCGTCGAGTTCCACGGCGCCGACGGGGTCGCCGTCGTCCAGTTCGACACGACGGCCCTGATGCGCTTCCTCCGGCACACCTACGCCGCCACCGCGTCGGACTCGACGCGATGACGGCGTAGGGTCGCGTCGGCTCCCCGTCCCCACAGGTTCCGGCGCGGTCCGGGGCCCGCCGCCCGCTCAAGCGGCGGCCCCGGAGATCAGGGGCTCAGGGGGTCAGACGGAGACCAGCTCCTTCTTCCCGTCGCCGTGGTCCCCGGCGTCGCCCTCGTCGCGCCCGTCCTTCGCGGTCAGGCCCTCGCCCTCGACGTCCACGTTGGGCAGCACCCGGCCGAGCCACTTCGGCAGCCACCACGCCTTGTGGCCGAGCAGCGCCAGCACCGCCGGGACGATCGCCATGCGGACCACGAAGGCGTCGAAGAGGACGGCGACGGCGAGGCCGAAGCCGATCATCTTGATCATCTGCTCGTCCATGCCGATGAAGCCGGAGAAGACCGCGATCATGATCACCGCGGCGGCGGTGACCACCCGGGCGCTGTGCTTGAAGCCGGCCACGATCGCCTCGCCGGGGCGCGCCCCGTGGACGTACGCCTCGCGCATCCGGGTGACCAGGAAGACCTCGTAGTCCATGGCCAGGCCGAAGAC
This sequence comes from Streptomyces sp. NPDC048659, assembly GCF_040650575.1. Taxonomy (NCBI): domain Bacteria; kingdom Bacillati; phylum Actinomycetota; class Actinomycetes; order Kitasatosporales; family Streptomycetaceae; genus Streptomyces; species Streptomyces sp. NPDC048659. Next base: position 80,761 of record NZ_JBEZHM010000018.1, read on the forward strand.
CACGCCCACCATGAAGATCGGCATCATCGACATGATCGGGCCGGTCTGCTCGACCCCGAACAGGCTGCCGAGCCAGCCCCACTGGAAGACCGCGACGACCGCGCCGAGGGCGGCGACGACGGAGAGCAGGAAGCCGAGGGCCGCCTTCAGCGGGACCAGGATCGAGCGGAAGACCACCATCAGGAGCAGGAAGGCGAGGCCGACCACGAGCGCCAAGTAGGGCAGCAGCGCGTCGTTCATCTTCTGCGAGAAGTCGATGTTCATCGCGGTGGCGCCGGTGACGAGCACGTCGTCGCCGGTGGCGCCGCGGATGTCGTGCACCAGCTCCTCGGTGTCGTGCGAGGACGGGCGGTCCTTCGGGATCACCGTGATCATCGCCGCGTCGCCGGCCTTGTTCGGGGTCGGCGGGGTGACCGCCACGACGCCGTCCAGGCCCTTGATCGTGTCGACGGTCTTGTCGGCGGTCGCCTTGTCGCCGTCGACGACGACGAGCAGCGGGCCGTTGAAGCCGGGCCCGAAGCCCTCGGAGAGCAGGTCGTAGGCGCGCCGCTCGGTCGTGGAGACGGCCTTGACGCCGTCGTCCGGCAGGCCCATCTCCAGGGAGGCGGCCGGGACGGCGATCGCGCCGAGGCCGAGGACGCCGACCAGCAGGACGAGCACGGGGCGGCGGATGACGAAGCGGGCCCAGCGGGTGCCGCCGTTGACCTTCTCGGCGGCGGGGGCGTTCCCGTCGGACGCCTCCCCGCCCTTGCGCTGCTTGCGGCCGAGGACCTTGTCACCGGCGAAGCCCAGCAGGGCCGGGATGAGGGTGAGCGCGATCAGGACGGCGATCACGACCGTACCGGCGGCGGCGAAGCCCATCTTCGTCAGCATCGGGATGTTGACGACGGCCAGGCCGACCAGCGCGATGACCACGGTGAGGCCGGCGAAGACCACGGCGGAGCCCGCCGTGCCGACGGCGCGCCCGGCGGCCTCCTCCTTGCCGCGGCCCTCGGCGAGCTCCGCGCGGTAGCGGGAGACGATGAAGAGGGCGTAGTCGATGCCGACCGCGAGGCCGATCATCATCGCGAGGGTGGAGGTGGTCGAGCCGAGGTCCAGGACGTTGGCGAGCGCCGTGATCGTCGAGACGCCGATGCCGACGCCGATGATCGCGGTGAGCAGCGGCAGCCCGGCGGCGACCAGCGAGCCGAAGGTGATGACGAGGACGATGCCGGCGATGACCACGCCGACGACCTCGCCCGCGCCGGTCTCCGGCATGCTCTGGAGCGCGTCGCCGCCGATCTCGACGGTCAGGCCCTGGCCCTGCGCGGCGTGGCCGGCCTCCTTGAGCGCGTCACGGGTCGCGTCGGTCAGCTCCATCCCGCTGACCTTGTACGAGACGGATACGTAGGCGATCCGGCCGTCCTGCGAGACGGCCTGCGCGGTGTACGGGTCGGTGACCCGGGCGACCTGGTCGGAGCCCGACTTCAGGGCGGCGACGGTCTCCTCGACCTTCGCCTTGTTGGCCGGGGTCTTCATGGTCTGGCCGGCCGGGGCCTCGAAGACCACGCGGGCGGTGGCGCCGTCGGCGTTGCCGCCGGGGAAGCGCTCTTCCAGCAGGTCGAAGGCGCGCTGGGCCTCGGTGCCGGGGATCGAGAAGGAGCTGGAGGTCGCGGTGGGGGCGGTGGCGGCTCCGATGCCGGCGACGGCGAGGAGGGCCACCCAGAGCAGGGCGACGAGCCGTCGGCGCCGGAAGGCGGAACGGCCGAGCTTGTAGAGGAACGTGGCCACGGGGGCGTACTCCCGGTGTGAGTGGGACAGGGCATGGGGAGCCGGCCCGACGGCGTGAGCGGTGCGCAACGTCAGGTGGAGGTACTGCGGGGTGTCGGTACCGCGGGTGGTACCGCGGGTGGTGGTGCGGGTCGCCGGCCGCGGGGAGGCCGTGGGCGGAGGTCGGTCTTCGGTACGGGTGTCGGTCAGGCGCCGAGTGAGGGGAGCACGACGGCGTTGACGTAGGCGGTGAGGAAGGCGGCGTCGACCGGCCGGTCCTCGATGAGCGGCCGGGCGACGAACGCGCCGATCAGCATGTGGGGGATGAGCTTCAGCGCCGGGTTGTCGGCGGCGACCTCGCCCCTGCGCACGGCCCGCTGGAGGACCTCGTCGAGCCCGTTCATCTCGGGTTCGACGAGCAGCTCGCGCATGGCCTGGAGCAGATCGGGGTTGTCGTGGACGGCGTGGGCGAGACCCCGCATGAGCGCGGCGTCCTTCTCCAGCCGGCAGTCGTCGGTCCGCTCCAGGATGACCTCGAAGTCACCGCGCAGGCTGCCGGTGTCGATCTCGCCGAGCTGGACCGGCTTGTCGTGCCGGAGCGCCATGACGACGAGCTGAGGCTTGCTCCCCCACTGGCGGTAGAGGGTGGCCTTGCTGGACCGGGTGCGGGCGGCGACGGCGTCCATGGTGAGGGCGTCGTAGCCGACCTCGCGCAGCAGATCGAGCACGGCCGTGTAGAGCTCGGACTCCCTCTCGGGGGTGAGCCTGCTGGCCATGACCGGCCTCCTGTCGAGCGAACGAAACGGTTTCGTACTCCACGACGATATACCCGGCCCCTCTGCGAAACGAAACGGTTTCGTACGTGTCCTGTGCCACACCCGGGGCGCGCGCGGGACGCACCCGGGACGCACCCGAGGCGCGCGCGGGGCACGCCCCGGGACGCCCCTCGGCCCCCGCCCGGCGGACGCCTCGGGCACACGTACGAGTTGCCGCACCCCCCACGCGCGGAAAGCATGAGGAGGTGAGTGACGACCTCGCGTATCTCCGCTTCCCGCACCTCCACGGCGAGCTGCTCTGCTTCGTGACCGAGGACGACCTCTGGGTCGCCCCGCTCGTGCCCGGGGGCCACCGCCCCGGGCGGGCCTGGCGGATCACCGCCGACCGGACCAGGGTCGGCCCCCCGCGCTTCTCCCCCGACGGCCGCCACCTCGCCTATACGAGCTGGCGCAGCCTCGACCCCGAGATCCACCTCGCCCCCGTCGACGGCGGCCCGGCCCGGCGGCTCACCTACTGGGGCTCGACCGACACCCGGGTCTGCGGCTGGTCGCCGCCCGACAAGGACGGGCGCTGCGACATCCTCGCCGTCTCCTCGCACGGGCAGCCCTTCTCGTACTACTCCTGGGCCTACACCGTCCCCACCGACGGCACCCCCGGCGGCCGGATGCCCTGGGGCCCGGTCTCCGACATCACCGTCGCCGACCTCGCCCTCGCCGACGGCGCCGAACAGCGCCGCACCCTGCTGCTCACCGGCCGCCCGCCGCACGAGCCCGCCTCCTGGAAGCGCTACCGGGGCGGCGCCATGGGACGGCTCTGGCTGCACGGCGAGCGCCTCCTCGAAGAGCTCGGCGGGCAGTTCGAGTCGCCGCTGATCGTCGCCGCGCCCGAGGCGGAGGGCGGGCACCGGATCGCCTTCCTCTCCGACCACGAGGGCATCGGCAACCTCTACTCCTGCCGCCCCGACGGCGGCGGGCTGCGCCGCCACACCGACCACGACGCCTTCTACGCCCGGCACGCCTCCAGCGACGGGCGCCGGATCGTCTACCAGTGCGCGGGCGAGCTGTGGATCGTCGAGGACCTGAGCGCCGACGGCCGCCCGCGCCGCCTGGACGTCCGGCTCGGCGGCCCCCGCACCGGCCGCCGCCCCTACCAGGTGCCGACCGCCCACCACGTGGACGCGCTCTCGGTCGACGAGACCGGGCGGGCCAGCGCCGTCTCCGTGCGCGGCAGCCTCTACTGGCTGACCCACCGCGACGGCCCGGCCCGGACCATCGCGGACACCCCGGGCGTACGGGTCAGGCTGCCCGAGATGCTGGGCAGCGGCGGCCAGGTCGCGTACGTCACGGACGCGGAGGGCGAGGACGCCGTCGAGATCGCCTACCTCCCGCGCGCCAGCGGCGACCGCGCACCGCGCCGGCTCGCGGCCGGGCGACTGGGCCGGGTCGAGGAGATGGCCGCCGACCCCGACGGCGACCGCCTGGCCATCGCCTCCGACGACGGCCGCCTGCTCCTGCTGACGACGACGGACCCGGAGGAGGAGACGGCGGAGGAGGACGAGTCCGCCGACCCGAAGGACGCGGCGGCGGACGGCGAAGAGGACACCGACTCCGGTACGGATACGGATACGGATACGGATACGGGTACGGGTACGGGTACGGGTACGGACGGGGATACGGGCGCGGGCGCAGGCGCGGATACGGGCGCGGGCGCGGGCGCGGGCGCGGGCGCGGATACGAGTACGCCCCCACCCCCCGCCCCCGGCGACGTCACCGAGCTCATCCGTTCCGTCAACGGCCCCGTCCGCGACCTCGCCTTCTCCCCCGACGGCACCTGGCTCACCTGGTCGCACCCGGGGATCGGGCGCTCGCTGCGCTCGATCAAGATGGCCCGGATCTCCGGGCCCGGCGCGCCCGTCATCGTGGACGTCACCAACGGGCGCTTCGAGGACGAGAACCCGGTCTTCACCAGCGACGGGCGCTACCTCGCCTTCCTCTCCTGGCGGGGCTTCGACCCGGTGTACGACGTGCACACCGGCGACCTGTCCTTCCCGCTGGGCTGCCGCCCCTACCTCGTACCGCTCAACTCGGCGACCCCGTCGCCCTTCGCGCTGCTGCCCGACGGGCGGCCCGCGGCGGGCGGCATGGACCCCGCCGACGAGGGCGCGGGCACCGGCGACGGCACGGTGACCGTCGAACTCGAAGGGCTCGCCGAGCGGGTGACGCCCTTCCCGGTCACCGCCTCCAAGTACTCGGCGCTGTCCCCGGTGACCGGCGGCGGCCTGGTCTGGCTGCGCTGGCCGATCTCCGGCGCGCTCGGCGAGACCTTCGCCAACCCCTCGGACCCCTCGCCCCGCCCGACCCTGGAGCACTACAACATCACCAAGGCGCGCAAGGCCGAACTCGTCGACCACCTCGACTGGTTCGCGGTCAGCGGCGACGCCTCGCGGCTGGTCGTCGTCGACGAGGGCGAGCTGCGCGCCGTACCCGCCAACGAACCCGGCGACCTCGACTCCACCGTCTACCTGGACCTGCGCCGCATCGTGCACGAGGTGGACCCGGCGGCCGAGTGGCGGCAGGCATTCGACGAGGCGGGCCGGATCGTCCGCGCCTACTTCTGGGAGCCGGGCCTGGGCGGGGTCGACTGGACGGCGGTGCTCGACCAGTACCGGCCACTCGTCGAACGCTGCGCCTCACCCGACGAGTTCGCCGACCTGCTCCGCGAGGTCTTCGGCGAACTCGGCACCTCCCACGCGTACGTCACCCCCGCCCGGCGCAACGAGGGCCCGCCGCACTACCAGCGCGCCCAGGGCCTGCTGGGCGCCAACCTGGTGTGCCGGGAGGACGGCTGGCTGGTCAAGCGGATCCTGCCCGGCGACTCCTCCGACTCCAAGGCCCGCTCCCCGCTGGCCGGCACCGGCATCCGCGAGGGCGCGGTCCTCACCCACGTCGACGGCCGCCCGGTCGATCCGGTCACCGGCCCCTACCCGTTGCTCTCCGGCACCGGCGGCACCACCGTCGAGCTGGCGTTCCGGCCCGCCGGGTCACCGGGCCGCGCCCGCCGCGTCGCCGTCGTCCCGCTCGTCGACGAACGCCCGCTGCGCTACCAGGACTGGGTGGCCAAGCGGCGCGCGGTGGTGCGGGAGCTCAGCGGCGGGCGCTGCGGCTATCTGCACATCCCCGACATGGGCGGCTCCGGCTGGGCGCAGTTCAACCGCGACCTGCGCATGGAGGTCTCCCGGCCGGCCCTGATCGTGGACGTCCGGGGCAACGCGGGCGGCAACATCAGCGAGCTGGTGATAGAGAAACTGACCCGCCGGATCCTCGGCTGGGACCTCACCCGCAACGCCCAGCCCGTCTCGTACGCCTCGAACGCGCCGCGCGGCCCCGTCGTCGCGCTCGCCGACGAGGCCACCTCCTCCGACGGCGACATGATCACCGCCGCGTTCAAGCTGCTCGGGCTCGGCCCGGTGGTCGGCCAGCGCACCTGGGGCGGCGTCGTCGGCATGACCGGCCGGCACCGGCTCGGGGACGGCACGCAGATCACCGTGCCGATGAACGCGGCCTGGTTCCCCGAGTACGGCTGGTCGATCGAGAACCACGGGGTGGAGCCGGACCTGGCGGTCCTGCGCACCCCGCTCGACTGGGCGGAGGGGCGGTACGCACAGCTCGACGACGCCGTGCACATCGCGCTCGCCCTGCTCGACGAGACGCCCGCGGCGAGCCCGCCGGGCTACGAGGACCTGCCGGACCGCTCCCGCCCGAAACTGCCGCCGAGGTCCAGCTCGTAGGCGATCCCGGGCTCGTCGGCGGGCTCCCCACCGGTCCCGGCGGACCCGGGCGCGCCCGCCCCCGGCCCGACCGGCAGCCGCACGCTCCCCACCGCGCCGAAACCGACCCGGGCCAGCACGGCCCGGGACGGCCCGTTGCCGAGGGTCGTCGCGGCGGTGAGCCGGCTCAGCCCGTATTCCTCGCGGGCCAGCCGGCACAGCTCCCGCACCGCGCCGGTCGCGAGCCCGCGGCCGGTGGCCTTCTCTGCGAGCCGGTAGCCGAGTTCGGCGCTCCCGCCGGTCACGTCCACCAGGTTGAAGCGGCCGAGGATCTCCCCGCCGTCCCCGACGAGCACGTGGAAGGCGATCCCGCCCTCCTCCTGCTCGTCGAGCAGCGCCCGGTGGCGGTCCTCGAAGGCGTCGAAGTACGCGTCGCCCCGGTCGGGCACGGAGGCGGCGAAGAAGGCCCTGTTCTCCCGCTCGAACGCGAGCAGGGCGGGCGCGTGGTCGGGTCGCAGTCGCTCAAGTACGGGCATGGGCGCCACCGTACGGAACGGGGCGCCCCGCCGCCCCCGGTTATGGCGGAACACGCGAAGGCGCACCCGGCGTCCCGGGTGCGCCTTCCGTAGGTCGCGGGGTCAGGCGTCGTAGTCCTGGTCGAAGCGGTCCTGCGCCTCCTGCTGGGCGCGCTGCGACTCCGGCGACTCCTGCGCCTGCTCTCTGCCCCGCGCGGCCCGCTGGGACGCCTCGTCCTTCTTCGAGCCCACGGCGTCCTGCGCCTTGTCCGCGAGCTCGCGCGCCTTGTCCTGGAACTGGTCCTTGATGCCCATGAGGGTTCACTCCTAGAAGGGTGTGAGGGGACGGGGCGGACTCGCCCCTCGGGCCTCGACCAGCGTGGCACGGCGGGTCACCCCGCGCATGTCGACCGGCTACAGCGCGTCACACCCCGCCACCCGGGGCGTGTCACACCCGCTCGCCGCGCTCCTGCTCGTCGGCCGCGCCGCCCGCGCCCACCAGCCCCTTGGACACCGAGGAGAGCCGCGGTTCGAAGCGGCGCATCTCGCGCTGCCCGACGGAGGCGATGATCCCGGGGAGGTAGCCGCGGGTGGACTGCATCCCGCGCAGCCACCACTGGGCGTAGACGTGCGCGGAGCGGCGCTCGACCCCCGCGACGATCCGGTCGACGGCCGGGCCGAGCGGATACGTGCGGTTCGACGGCCACGGCAGCCGCTGCCGCAGCTCCTTCATCACGTCGTCCTGGTCGGCGCCCCGCACCATGTCCGTGTCGGTCCAGGAGAGGTAGCCGACGCCGACCTTCACGCCCTTGTAGGCGACCTCGGCCCGCAGGCTGTGCGCGAACGCCTCCACGCCGGACTTGGAGGCGCAGTACGCCGTCATCATCGGGGCGGGGGTCATCGCGGCGAGCGAGGCGATCTGGAGGAAGTAGCCGCGCGACTCCATGAGGACGGGCAGGAAGGCGCGGGCCGTGACGGCGCCGCCGATGAGGTTGACCTCGATGACCCGCCGCCAGGCGACCGGGTCGGAGTCGACGAAGGGGCCGCCCGCGGCGACACCGGCGTTGGCGACCACGATGTCCACCTTGCCGAAGCGCTCCTTCACCTCGGCGGCGACCTTGGCCATGGCCTCGTGGTCGGTGACGTCCGCGTGCCACCAGTCGGCCTCGGTGTGCAGCCGCCCGGCGACCTCCTTGAGCAGCTCGGGCTCAAGCCCGACCAGGGCGATCCTCGCGCCGCGCGCGGACAGCTTGCGGGCCAGCAGCTCGCCGACCCCGCGGGCGCCGCCGGTGACGACGGCGACCTGCCCCTCCAGACTGACCCTGCTCATGCGCCGGCCTCCTCGTTCTGCTTCGCGCCCAGGTAGGTGAGCGTGAGTTCGCGGATCTGCGCGGTGACGGCCTCCGGGGCCTCCACCGGTGTCATGTGCCCCATCCCGGTCAGCTCGACCAGGCCCGTGCAGTGCGGCAGGGCCGCGGCCATCGCGCGGGAGTGGACGGGCGGGGTGAGCCGGTCGGCGGTGCCGACGAGCACGGCCACGGGCAGCCGCAGCTCCCGCACCCCGGCCTCCAGGTCGAGCCCGGACAGCACGTGGGACCAGCCGACCCGGGCGGCGCGCGGGCAGGCGTGCACGATCCGGGCACAGGCGTCGACCCGGTCGGGGGCCGAGCCCGGTCCCATCGTGGCGTACTTCAGGATCTTCTTCGAGGCGGCGGTGACCGGCCCGAGCGGTGCCTTGGCGCCGAGTACGGAGGCGGTGAGGCGGGTCCGCAGCCGGCCCGGCCGCAGCGGCAGCACCCGCGACTCGGCGGTGAGCCGGGAGGGCCCGGTCGAGCAGAGCAGGACGGCGGCGGCGTGGGTGCGCAGGGCGGGGCGCCCGGCGGCGGCCATCACGGTCATGCCGCCCATGGAGTGCCCGGCGACGACGGCCCGCTCGCCGGGCCCGAGGGTGGCGGCGAGCACGGCCTCCAGGTCGTCGGCGAGCGCGTCCGTGGCGAATCCCTTGCCGCCGGGGGCGGGCAGCGGGCTGCGCCCGTGGCCGCGCTGGTCGTAGGCGATGACCCGGTGGTCGGCGGCGAGCTCCCGGATCTGGGCGTCCCAGAAGCGGGTGGAGCAGGTCCAGCCGTGGGCGAGGACGACGGCGGGGGCGCCCTCGGGCCCGTACACCTCGACGTGGAGGGTGGAGCCGTCGGCGGAGAGCGCGGTCAGCTCGCGCGCGGCGGGGCTCACTTGGCGCTCTCCTTGCGGCGCGGGGCGCGGCGGGCGGCGGCGGGCGCGGCGGGGGCGCGCAGCACCTCGTACTCGGCGAGGTCCACGGTCCGGGTCTCGCGCCGGAACTCGCCGGTGGTGCCGGGCCACAGGGTGGTGTTGCGGCCGTTCGCGTCCAGGTACCAGCTCTCGCAGCCGCCGGCCCACACGGTCCGCTCCATCCGGGCCTGGACCTTGCGGTTCCAGGCGCCGACGGCGGAGGGCCGGACGGCGAGGGCGGCGCGCCCGCCGAGGACGTCGAGCTGGCGGAGGTAGTCGGCCAGGTAGTTCAGCTGGGACTCGATCATGAGGATCATGGAGGAGTTCCCGAGCCCGGTGTTGGGCCCGATGATCGTCATCCAGTTGGGGAAGCCGGCGGCGGTGGCGCCGCGCAGCGACTCCATGCCGCCCTTCCAGTGGTCGGCGAGCGAGCGCCCGTCCCGGCCGATCACCCGGGCGGCGATCGGCAGGTCGGTGACGTGGAAGCCGGTGCCGAAGACGATCACGTCGGCCTCGGTCTCGGTGCCGTCGGAGGCGACGAGGACGTTGCCGCGGACCTCCTTGAGCCCGGCGGCGACGACGTCGACGTTGGGCTGGGCGAGCGCCGGGTAGTACGCGTTGGACAGCAGGATCCGCTTGCAGCCGATGCGGTACGAGGGGGTCAGCTTGGCGCGCAGCGCCGGGTCCTTGATCGACTTGGCCATGTTCGTCTTGGCGAGCCGCTCGACCATGCCGAGGACGGCGGGGCGCTTGGTGAAGGCGCTGACCTGGAGCTCTCGGATGCCCCAGAGGACCCCGCGGCGGGCGGCCGTGGTGAAGGGGAGCTGCCGGTGCACCCAGCGCTCGGCGCCGCTGATGGCGCGGTCCACGCGGGGCATCACCCAGGGGGGCGTGCGCTGGAGGACGGTGAGCCGGCCGACCTTCGGCTGGATGGCGGGGATGATCTGGATGGCGGAGGCGCCGGTGCCGACGACGGCGACGCGCTTGCCGGTGAGGTCGAGGTCGTGGTCCCAGCGGGCGGAGTGGAAGACCTTGCCGGTGAAGCCGTCGAGCCCGGGGATGTCGGGGATCTTGGGGTCGGAGAGCGGCCCGGTGGCGGAGACGACGACGTCGGCGGAGAAGCTGCCGCGGCTCGTCTCGATGTCCCACTTGAACCCTTCCTCGTCCCAGGCCATCCGCATGACCTCGTGCCCGAGGCGCAGGTGCGGCCGGATCCCGAAGGTGTCGGCGACGTGCTCCAGGTAGGCGCGGATGTGGCGCTGGCCGGAGAAGGCGCGGGGCCAGTCGGGGTTGGGGGCGAAGGAGAAGGAGTAGAGGTGGGAGGGGACGTCACAGGCGCAGCCGGGGTAACTGTTGTCGCGCCAGGTGCCGCCCACGGAGTCGGCGCGCTCCAGGACGACGAAGTCGGTGATCCCCTCGCGCCGCAGCCGGACGGCGGCCCCGAGTCCGCCGAACCCCGATCCGATCACCGCCACCCGTACGTGCTCGTGCTTCGCCATGCCGCCTCCCGTGCGCCCGGCCAATTCCGCCAGCAATCACTGGCACAATCGGGACTGTAGAGCAGCGGCATACCGAGCGGTAGGGGTACGACCGGGGAAAGTTACCGGCGGTACAACATAGGCTGGCGGGCGTGTCGAGACGATCAGGAGCAGGGGTGGGGACGCAGGGTCCTGAACGGACGACGGGGGCGGAGGTGACGGCCATGAGGACCGTGACACCAGAGGCAGGCACGAGCACGGGTACGACCACAGGCACGGATACGGCCACGGGCACCCGCGAATACCGCATGACCGACCTGGCGGAGGCGGCCGGCATCACCGTGCGCACGCTCCGCTTCTACCGCGAGCGCGGCCTGATCCCGCCGCCGCGCCGGGAGGGCCGGATCGCCTGGTACGACGAGCGCCACCTGGCCCGCCTGCGGACGATCGCCGCGCTGCTCGACCGGGGCCACACCCTCAACGGGATCGCCGACCTCACGGCGGCCTTCGAGACCGGCCGGGACGTGGGCGAGGTCCTCGAACTCGGCACCCCGACGGAGGAGGAGCCGGTCCGGCTGACGCCGGAGGAGCTGGCCGACCACTTCGCCGGGGAGGTCACCCCGGAGAACCTGGCGGCGGCGCTGGACCTCGGCTATCTGGCGACGGACGGCGAGGACATCGTCCACGTGAGCCGCCGCCTGCTGGACGTCTCGGCGGCGCTGGTCCACGAGGGCGTACCGCTGGCGGCGGTGCTGCGGGCGGGCGGGCGGGTCCGCGAGCACGCGGAGGCGCTCGCGGAACTGTTCACGGAGCTGCTCGGCACGTACGCCGCCGAGCAGGACGTGCAGCGCCTGAGGCCGCTGGCGAAGAGCGTGGTGGAGGCGGAGTTCTCCCTGGCCCTGGACCGCCGCCTGCACCCGTGAAGCCCCCGGAGGGGGACGGGGCCGGCCCTACACCTCGTAGACGGCGGTGACGGGCGCGTGGTCGCTCCAGCGCTCCTCGTGGGTGGCGGCCCGCTCGACGTACGCCTTGACGGCGCGCGCGGCGAGTCCGGGGGTGGCGACCTGGTAATCGATGCGCCAGCCGCTGTCGTTGTCGAAGGCGCGCCCGCGGTAGGACCACCAGGAGTAGGGCCCCTCCTGCTCGGGGTGGAGCGCGCGCACGACGTCGACGTAGCCGCCGTCGCCCTCCTCGAAGACCCGCCCGAGCCACTCGCGCTCCTCGGGGAGGAAGCCGGCGTTCTTGCGGTTGGCCTTCCAGTTCTTGAGGTCGGCCTCGTGGTGGGCGATGTTCCAGTCGCCGCAGACGACGACCTCGCGCCCGTCGGCGGCGGCGCGGGCCTTGAGCTCCTTCAGGTACGGCAGGAACTCGCCCATGAACCGGATCTTCTCGTCCTGCCGCTCCGTCCCGACCTCACCGGAGGGCAAATAAAGACTGGCGACGACGACGCCGGGGAGATCGGCCTCGATGTAACGCCCGCTGGTGTCGAACTCGCCGGACCCGAAGCCGACGCGGACGGCGTCGGGCTCGCGGCGGGTGTAGAGGGAGACGCCGGCGCGGCCCTTGGCGGCGGCGGGGGCGTGGGCGGTGAACCAGCCCTCGGGGGCGCGGACCTCGGCGGGGAGCTGGGCCTCCTCGGCGCGCACTTCCTGGAGGCAGACGGCGTCGGCGGAGGACTGGGCCAGCCACTCGACGAAGCCCTTCTTGGCGGCGGCCCGGAGCCCGTTGACATTCGCGGTCGTGACAGTGAGCATCCCGGGAGAATACCGACACCACGAGCCATGGTGCAGCATACATGTACCATACTCTGCATGGATATACGCCCCACGCCGTACGATCACCCGGACGCCGTCAAGCTGAACGACGCCGTGCAGCTCGAATACGCCGAGCGCTACAAGGACGACGACGGCGACGACGGTGAGGGCGACCTCACACCGCTCGACGCGACGATGTTCGCCCCGCCGAGGGGCCTCTACCTGATCGCGTACGCGCCCGAGGGCCACCCGGTGGCGACCGGCGGCTGGCGCTCGCAGGAGGCGAACGGGGAGGGGTACGCGGACGGGGACGCCGAGCTGAAGCGGATGTACGTGATCCCCGAGGCGCGGGGCCTGGGCCTGGCCCGCCGGATCCTGGCAGCCCTGGAGGCGGACGCGCGGGCGGCGGGCCGCACCCGGATGGTCCTGGAGACGGGGACGGCGCAGCCGGAGGCGATCGCGCTGTACACGTCGAGCGGCTACGAGCCGTGCGCGAAGTTCGGCTACTACCGCGACTACCCGAACAGCCGCTGCTACGCCAAGCCCCTCTGACTCACCCGCCGGCCCGCCATCCCACCCCTGGACGATCCCACCAACCCCGCCCCGGACACCCCGTTCCCCCCGCTCCCCGATCTTCGGACCTTCCGTCAGTTCAGCCCCGCCGCACCCGGCGGAAGACTCTCCGCCAGTGGCCGCGGCCTGCTCGGGCCGCCGCCCAGACGGAGGGAACCAGCACCATGAGCGGTCAGTTGTACGACGAGATCGGCGAGGCGTTCGAGGGCTTCAAGACCCTTCCGCTGGCCCGCTACGGGGAGGTGCCCGGCTTCCTCGCGCTGGTGGGCGACGTGGCGGGCCGCTCGGTCCTGGACCTGGCCTGCGGAACGGGCTTCTACAGCCGCGAGCTGAGGCGCCGGGGCGCGTCCAGGGTGCACGGCGTCGACATCTCCGGCGAGATGATCGCCGCGGCGCGCTCGCTGGAGGAGGCGGAGCCGCTGGGCATCTCGTACGAGGTAGGAGACATAGCCGAACTCCCTTCGTTTGAAGAGCCCTTCGACACGGCGGTGGCGGTGCAGGCGTTCAACTACGCGGACGACGTGGCGACGATCGCACGGATGACGAAGGCCATCCACCGGAACCTGACCCCGGGGGCGGACTTCTTCCTCTTCATGCAGAGCCCCGAGTTCCGCTTCGGCGGCCCGTCGCTGGCCAAGTACGGCTTCCTCTGCGAGCCGACGGGCGAGGAGAACGAGGTGGGCCCCCAGATCAAACTGACGGCCCTGCTCGACCCCCCGATCTCCTTCCACGCCCACCCGCCCCGCCGCGAGGTCTACGAGAACACCCTCCAGTCGGCCGGCTTCACGAACCTGACCTGGGTCCCCCTGGAGATCTCCCCGGCGGGCACGGAAAAATACGGCAAGGACTTCTGGACCGACTTCACCAACAACCCGGCCCTGACCATGCTCCACTGCCAAGCCTGACACCCGGCCCGGGGCCGGGGCCGGACACGGCCACGCCCGGCCCCGGGCACGCCTCACCCCTGGTAGGCGAGCACGTCCAGCCAGACGCTCAGCAGCGATGCCTCGCCCTTGAAGTACCCCTTTGCGCCCCGCGCCGCCCGCAAGCCCCGGTAGTTGCCCACGAGCCGCTCGGCCGTCCTCTCCACGGCGGCGGGCAGCCGATCGCGGATGTCCCCGTCCCAGTCGAAATACGCGGACCTCTCCTCATGGAGCCGCTCCAGGGGCAGGACCTCACGGCACGCGGCCCAGCAGATCAACTCCGGCGCGTACTCGATGAGATGCCCGGCCCCACCCTTCAGCCGCCCCGGCAACGCGCTCAGCGCCTCCCGCGCCTTCTTGCGCGCCTGAACAGCCCGCAGCACCCCCAGCGGCCTCATACGGTCATGGAAGACCTCCAGGTAGAGCCGGGTGCCGACGGATCCCCAGAACACCTCAAGGCCCTCCTCCGAATCGACGAGGTGGCTCGCCTCCGGAGTCGGCGACGGCGACAGGCACGTCAACGCCCTGGTGACCTCCGGCATGGTGAACAGGCGTCCGCGCCGCCCCGCGACGGCACCGCGGCGCGGATCGAACGAGCCCTCGTCCTCCCAGTCCGCGTCCATGAGCCGGGCGATGTTGGGGCAGTGGATCAGCCCGTCCTGCGCGGTGGGCGCGTTGACGAGCACACCGGCCTCGTGATGCAGCCGTGCGGCGAGCCCGGCGCCGGCCCCGCAGTAGATCTCCAGCCGCACGGTCGAGCGCGCGACGTGCTCCGGGCCGAGCGCCGCAGCGGCGTCGGCGATGACGCGGAGGCGCTGGAAGCCGTCGATGCACCGCACCCCGTCGACCCACAACTCCCCGCCGAACCCCCGGACACCCCCCGTTCCCGCCACCTCGATGGCGTCCGCCACCAGCACGATGGCCCCCACCGCGCCGAACTCCTCGGGCGTACGGCGCAGGATCTCCGCCAGCCGCCGGTTGGCCGGCGTCTCGCCGAGGAATCCGCGCTTCGCCCGCAGCCGCCACACGGCGTCGGGCCCCTGCGCGAGAGCAGCCAGGTCACCGGCGGACACGTCCACCACCCACCGCTCGGGCGATTGCATCCGGCGCAGCGGCCTCAACGTAAGAACCGGCCCGGCGGGAAAGGGCCACAACGCGGACGAGAAGTCTCCATTCATGCCGGGCTAACCAGCCCGGCCCCGCAATGGTCGCGGTGATCACCCTCACGAAGCACCCGGGCACGACACAGACGGAACAGAAGCGGCGGGACATCGCTCGACACGCACCCGGGTCGGAACAGCCAGGCTGGGCAGCAGGTTCATCCCCCGCGGGGGCGGGCGTGACTGCTCAGTCGACCCCGCTGAGATAGACCCGGCTGGTGCGGCCGTCGACCTGTGCCACCGCCACCTTCAGCCAGTTGAGGTCACCCTCGCACGGCGCGCATACCTGACCTTCGCGGACCGGCGCCAGCAGATCGGGCTCCGGCAACCCGAGGTGCGAGAACGGCGTCGACGCATTCGTGTTGTGGGCGAGCGGCTGCTCGCGCAGGCCGAGCGGTTGCTCCGGCTTCAGTTGCGCGACGAACGTGTCCACCTCACCCGTGGGCAGGACGAAAGCCAGGATCAGGCCGTCGTCCTGAAACCCCGCCAAGTGCGCCGTCGTTTACGGGCCACGAGGCCGCCGAGCTGGCCGAGTTCGAGGATGTCCAGCGCCTGGGTACGGGGCAGGCCGAGGGCGTCGGCCTGCCGCAGCGAGTCGCGTAGCGCGAGGACCGCGCCGGCGAGGCTGTGGTTGGCGATCAGCTTGAGCGCGGCGGCGGTGGCGGCGTCGTCCGTGCGCCGGATGGTGCCCAGTGTCTCCAGCACCGGCCGGACCCGGTCGAATGCGTTCTGGTCGGCGGCGGCAAGGATCCGCAGGGTGCCGGCGGCGGCGGCCGGCACCGAGCCGAGCAGGGGCGCGTGGACGTAGGACGGGCCGAGCCGCCGGGCCAGCCTCGACGCCTCGGCGGGGGCGATGGTGCTGGTGTTGAGCACGATCGTGTCCGTCCGCAGGGAGTCACGGACACCGTCGAGGACTTGGCGACAGGCCGCGCCGTCGAACAGCGCCAGGAGGACGACGTCCGCCCGCGCCACGGCCTCGTTCGGGTCGCCGGTCGTCTTGAAGGCGCCCGACGCGCGCCCTGAACGGGTCCAGCCGACGACGTCCCAACCTTGCTCGGCCAGGCGGGTCGCGAGGGCGCCGCCCATGCGCCCCAGGCCGAGGACGGCGATCGTGTGCGGTGTGGTCATGCCCGTCACAGTGGTGCACCGCGACGACTGCGACAAGCGCAGATTTCGCATGCCCGCCCTGCGGGACCCGCATGGGAGTTGGGCATACTGCCCCCATGGATCTGACGGTGTGGCGGGCCTTCGTGACCGTGTGCCGGGTCGGATCCCTGTCGGCGGCGGCAGCCGAGCTGAATCACACGCAGTCGGCGGTCTCCCGGCAGATCGCCGGGCTGGAGCGGCAGCTCGGCGTGGCTCTGGTGGAGCGCCACGCGCGCGGGGTGCGTCCGACGGCGGCCGGTGAGGTGTTCCGGCGCCACGCCCTGGCCACGCTCCATGAGGCCGACCGGGCCGTTCGCGCGGTACGGGACGTTCGTGACGGAGTGTCCGATCGTCCCCTGGTCATCGGCGCTACACCGTCGCTCGCCGCGGGGATCGTCCCCGAAGCCGTCCGGGCTCTGCTGAAGCAGGCCGGAGCCGTCCGCTGGAGCCTGCTCCCCGGCCTGAGCGCCCAGCTGCACAGCCGGGTGATCGCGGGCGACCTCGACCTCGCGGTCGTCACCGACGCCCCGCCGGGACTGGCCGTCGACCGGCGGGTCGAGCGGCGGTTCCTCGGGCTGGACGAGATGGTCGTCGTACTGCCCGCCGGCCATCCGCTGGCCGGGCGCGGGCCGGTGCGCGTCGAGGCGCTCGCCGACGAGACCTGGGCCGAGGACAACGACGGCTCGGCGGCGCTCCTGCGCCAGCACGCCGCCCGCGCCGGAGCCCGCGCCCGTATCGACCTCACCGCGGCCGATCTGCCCGGCAAACTGGCCCTGGTCGCCACCGGCCACGCCATCGCGCTGGTCCCCGGAGTGCTGACGAGCGCGCTACGGGCCGATGTCACCGCGGTCGCCCTGGTGGATCCCCCGACCCGCGGGGTCTACACGATCACGCCGCGCCGCGCCGCCCATGCCCACCCCATGGCGGCACCTCTGCACGACGAGCTCGCCAGGGTGTTCGCGGCGGGCCGTCCGGCTCAGGCCGCTCACCAGCCGGACGGGACGGACCCCGACCGCCCCCACGCGCCCGCGGGCCCTCTGGATTAGCACCGCCCCGAGCGGACTCGTACAGACCCCGGAAACGACGAAGATCCCGCCCGATCTTGCGATCGGACGGGATCCTCTGTGTCTGTGGACCTGTGGGGATTTGAACCCCAGACCCCCTCGATGCGAACGAGGTGCGCTACCAGACTGCGCCACAGGCCCTTGCGACGTGTGAAACATTAGCATCCCGAGCGGCCTACGCGGAAATCCGCTCCCCCGCAGGTCAGCCGGGGGGTGCCGTGGCCCCCCGGCCGGGGGTCATTCGTTGGCCGCCCGGGGGCGGTCGTCGTCCGCGTACTGGTCGAAGAGCGGGGTCCGGCCGTGGTCGCGGCGGGCGCGGGGCTGGGCCGTGCGCTGGCGCGGGGCCGGGGCCGGGGCGGGGGCCGGGGCCGGGTCCGCCGCCGTGGAGGAGCGGGACGCGCTCCAGGTCTCCGGGTCCGTGATGTCGACGCCGCCCGAGGCGCGCGGGGCGACCGGGGCGGTGACGTACGTCGGGAGCGGCACCGGGACCGGCTCCCAGCTGTCGCCGCGGGCGGGCCCGCGGTCGCGCTGCTGGTCCACCCACTCGGCGTGGTCCGTCTGCTCGACCAGGGCGCGCCGGCCGGCCTCCTGCGGGGAGACGGCCGGCGCGGGAGCCGGGGTCTCGGCGGGGGTCGGTTCGGGTGTCGGGGCGGGCCGCCGGCTCTCGCGCAGGCGCGCGGCGGCGGCCTCCGCGTTGCGGCGGTCCATCACGTAGATGAAGCGCCGCCGCTCCTGGACCCGCAGGTACACGATGTACGCGCTCAGCAGCACCGCCGGGACGCCGGGCGCCCACAGGAAGGCGAGGCCGCCGACGGCCGCGACGACCGCGCCGAGCGTGAAGGCCAGGAACAGGAGCACGGTGGTGCGCCGGCGCCGGGCCAGCGCCTTGCCCCGGCGCGCCCGCTCGGCCGCCGCGCTCGGCGCACGCCGGGCGGACGCCGGAGCGCCCCCCGAAGCGGGCGCGGGCGCGGACGCCGAGGCGGATGCCTGGGGCTGGGGCTGGTGCGGGGGCTGGTGCTGGGCGGGGCCCGGGTCCGGGAATTCCAGGCGGGCTTCCGTCCTGGCCGCGGGCGCGCTGAAGCCCCGGACGTCGACCGAGCTCAGATGCTCGGTCGCCGCGTCCGGGTCCACCTCGGGCGCCGATCCCTCGGCCGCGCGATCCCGGTCCCTGAGCTCCTTGGCGTACCGGCGCTCCATTCCCGCCCGTCCGGACAGCAGCCGGATGGCGGTGCTGAAGCGTTCCGTCGGACGGGCTTCGTTCAGCTCGTCCTGCCTGCGGAGCCACATCGGCACCAGGTAGGCGGCCCAGGCCCCGACGATGACTGCGTAGATGAGGCCGCTGCTGCTCACGCCTCACACCGTAGAGGGGTTCGCAGGGGGGCATCGGCCAATTGGGCCGGTGTGTCGCACGATCTGGCTGATATCACTGAATTTTTTTGTGATTGTTCAGACCGATTGAGCGCTTTGGGTGCCAACTGGGGATGAAATTCGAACACTTATGGCATTTCAATGGTGCTGGCGGCGCGCCTGGTGCCACCGGCGCAGCAGCCCCTCCGGGACCTCCTCCGCCGTCAGCGCGAAGACCAGGTGATCCCGCCACGCCCCGTCGATGTGGAGGTAGCGCGGCCGCAGCCCCTCCTCCCGGAAGCCCAGCTTCTCCACCACCCGCCGCGACGGGCCGTTCTCCGGCCGGATGCACACCTCCATCCGGTGCAGCCCCACCGCCCGGAAGCAGTGGTCGACCGCGAGCGCGACCGCCGTCGGCATGACGCCCCGCCCGGCCACCTCGCTGTCCACCCAGTACCCCACGTGCCCCGAGCACATCGAGCCCCAGGTGATCCCGGCGACCGTCAACTGCCCGACCAGCCGTCCCTGGTACTCGATCACGAACGGCAGCATCCGCCCCGCGTTCGCCTCGCCCCGCAGGTGGCGCACCATCTGGCGGTACGTCGGGCGCTGCGCCACCGCCCCGCCAGGACCCGCCGGCGGAACGGTCGCCTCCCAGGGCCGCAGCCAGTCCCGGTTGCGCCGGTTCACCTCGCGCCAGGCCCGCTGGTCGCGCATCTTTATCGGCCGGAGCAGCACCTCGCCGTCCACCAGGACCACGGGCCAGGACGGGGTCATGACTCCGGGCCCGCTTCCGGCGCGGGTCTCGGGTGGTCGCCGCCGCGGATCTGGTCGACGGCGTGCGTGAGCAGCGGCTCCAGGACGGCCAGCCCGTCCCGTACCCCGCCGGTCGAGCCCGGCAGGTTCACGATCAGCGTGCCGCCGGCCACCCCGGCGAGCCCCCGGGAGAGCGCCGCCGTCGGCACCTTCTCCCGGCCGTACGCGCGGATCGCCTCCGGGATGCCGGGGATCTCCCGCTCCAGGACCCGGCGGGTGACCTCGGGGGTCTCGTCGGTCGGCGAGATGCCCGTGCCGCCGGTGGTGACGATCACGTCGTACCCGGCGGCGATCCCGGCGCGCAGCGCGGCCTCGACCGGCGCGCCGTCCGGGACGACCCGCGGGCCGTCCACGGCGAAGCCGGACCCGCGCAGCGCCTCGGCGATCAGCGGACCGCCCTTGTCCGCGTAGACCCCGGCGGCCGCCCGGTTGGAGGCGGTGACGACCAGCGCCGTGTACGGGGCGGTGCCCGTGCCCGTCACGCCTCGCTCCGCGTCCAGTGGCCCGACTTGCCGCCCGTCTTCTCCTCGACGCGCACGTCGGAGATGACCGCGCCCTTGTCGACCGCCTTCACCATGTCCACCACGGTCAGCGCCGCCACCGACACCGCCGTCAGGGCCTCCATCTCGACACCCGTACGGTCCGTGGTCTTCACGGTCGCCAGGATCTCGACGGCGTCGTCCGCGACCGACAGGTCCAGCGTCACACCGGAGACCGCCAGCGGGTGGCAGAGCGGGATCAGGTCCGGGGTCCGCTTCGCGCCCATGATCCCGGCGATCCGGGCGGTGGCGAGCGCGTCGCCCTTCGGCACGCCCTCGCCCCGGAGCAGCTCGATCACGCGCGGCGAGACGAGGACGCGGCCGCTGGCGCGGGCGGTGCGGGCCGTGACGTCCTTCGCGGAGACGTCGACCATGCGGGCCGCCCCCGCCTCGTCGATGTGGGTGAGTCCTTGCTGCGTGCTCATGGCGGTTGACACTCCCGGTCGCTGTGTGGGACGACACGGTACCCCCACCAGGGCCTCCTCAGCCGAGGAGGACCACGTCCAGCTCCGTGCCGGGCTCGACGGCGGTCACCTCCTCCGGCACGACGAGCAGCGCGTCCGCGTGCGCGAGCGCGCCGATCAGATGCGAGCCCGCGCCGCCCACCGGAGTGACGGCACCCGCCTCCGCGTCGTACGTCCCCCGCAGGAACTGCCGGCGGCCCTCCGGCGAGGACAGCGGCCGGTCCGCCTTGAGCACCGCCCGGACCGTCGGCCGCGCGGTGTCGGCCCGGTCGGAGAGCCCCCGCAGCGCCCGGATCGCGGGCCGCACGAACAGCTCGAACGACACGTACGACGAGACCGGATTGCCCGGCAGCGCCAGCAGCGGGATCTGCTCCTGGCCGATCATCCCGAAGCCCTGCGGCTTGCCCGGCTGCATCGCCAGCCTGCGGAAGTCCACCTCGCCGTCCGCCGTCAGCGCCTCCTTGACGACGTCGTACGCCCCCACGCTGACCCCGCCGGTGGTGACGATCAGGTCCGCCCGGATCAGCTGGTCCTCGATCGCCGACCGCAGCGACTCGGCGTCGTCCGCGACCGCCGGCACCCGGAAGGCCAGCGCCCCGGCGTCCCGCGCGGCGGCGGCGAGCGCGAAGCTGTTCGAGTCGTAGATCTGGCCCTCGGCCAACGGCTCGCCCGGCTGCGCCAGTTCGCTCCCCGTCGAGATCACGACCACGCGCGGGCGGGGCCGCACCCGCACCGTGCCCCGGCCGATCGCGGCCAGCAGGCCGATCTGCGGCGGCCCGAGGACCGTGCCCGCCGCCAGCGCCTGCTCGCCCGCGCGGACGTCGCTGCCGCGCTCCCGCACATGCTCCCCGGCCGCCGCCGCGCGGTGCACCCGGACCTCGCCCGCCGCGCCCTCCGGCGCCGAGCTCGCGGGGCGCATCGCGCCGGCCGCGCCCCCGCCCGTACCGCCGTCGGTCCACTCGACCGGGACGACGGCCTCGGCGCCGGGCGGCAGCGGCGCGCCCGTCATGATCCGGGCGGCCTGCCCGGGGCCGACCTCGGGCAGCCCGCCCGCGCCCGCGGCGACGTCCCCGATCACCGTCAGGACCGCCGGGAACTCCTCGCTCGCCCCGGCCACGTCGGCGACCCGGACCGCGTACCCGTCCATCGAGCTGTTGTCGAAGGGCGGCAGCGCGACCGGCACCGTGACGTCCTCGACCAGGACGCAGCCCTGCGCCTCCGGCAGTTGCAGCTCGATGGGTTCGAGCGGGGCGACCGCCGCCAGGATGTCGGCGAGGTGCTCGTCGACCGACCACAGGCCGCGGGCGGGGCCGCCGCAGGGGTCGGCCGGGCCCGGCTCGGCCGTGCCGTGGTCCGAGGGGCCGTGGTCCGACGGTGCCGTACTGCTGCTCACGGTGCTACATCTCCTCGTTGACGTACCTGCGGAGCCAGGTCCGGAAGTCCGGTCCCAGATCTTCACGTTCGCACGCCAGTCTGACAATGGCACGCAGATAGTCGCCGCGGTCCCCGGTGTCGTACCGCCGGCCCTTGAAGACCACGCCGTGCACCGGACCGCCGGCCCGCTCGTCCTGGGCCAGCTTCTGCAGCGCGTCGGTGAGCTGGATCTCCCCGCCGCGGCCCGGCTCGGTCTCCCGCAGTATCCCGAAGACGGCCGGATCGAGGACATAGCGGCCGATGACCGCGTAGTTGCTGGGCGCCTCCGCCGGGTCCGGCTTCTCCACCAGGCCCGACACCTTCACCACGTCCGACTCGCCCGTCGGGCCGACCGCCGCGCAGCCGTAGAGGTGGACCTGCGAGGGCTCGACCTCCATCAGCGCCACCACGCTGCCGCCGAACCGCTCCCGCACCTCGACCATCCGCGCGAGCAGCGGGTCGCGCGGGTCGATCAGGTCGTCGCCCAGGAGCACGGCGAACGGCTCGTCGCCCACGTGCGGCTGCGCGCACAGCACCGCGTGGCCGAGCCCGCGCGGGTCGCCCTGGCGCACGTAGTGCATGGTCGCCAGGTCGCTGGACTCCTGCACCTTCGCCAGGCGCTGCTCGTCGCCCTTGCGGCTCAGCGCCTCCTCCAGCTCGTAGTTCCGGTCGAAGTGGTCCTCCAGGGGCCGCTTGTTGCGGCCGGTGATCATCAACACGTCCGAGAGCCCGGCCGCGACGGCCTCCTCGACGACGTACTGGATCGCCGGTTTGTCCACGACCGGAAGCATCTCCTTGGGCGTCGCCTTGGTCGCCGGGAGGAACCGGGTGCCGAGACCGGCGGCCGGGATGACAGCCTTGGTGAGGGACGGCGTCTGAGTCATGCGCTGCACCCTAGCCGTTCGGTATGGGAGGAAGATGAGCATCCCGTGAGCTTCTTCAACCTCGTACCGCTACCACCCGATACAAGAGGAATTCGAGCCGCGTTGAGCCAGGATCCGGATACGGAACCGTCCGAGAAGACCGTCTTGCGCCGCGCCCTCCTGGGCGCCCGCGCCGCCCTGACCCCCGACTACACCGCGCGGGCCGCCGAGGCCCTGGCGGACTCCGCGCTGGAGCTCGCCGAGCTCGCCGGGGCCGGCACCGTCGCCGCGTACGTCTCGGTGGGGCGCGAACCGGGCACGCGCGCCCTCCTGGACGCGCTGCGCGCGCGGGGCGTACGCGTCCTGCTGCCCGTGCTGCTGCCCGACAACGACCTCGACTGGGCCGCGTACGAGGGCCCCGAGCGGCTCGCCAAGGCCGGCCGGGGGCTGCTCGAACCGGTCGGCGGACGCCTCGGCCCCGACGCCGTGTGCGCGGCCGACGCGGTGCTCCTGCCGGGGCTCGCCGTCGACGCGCGCGGGATGCGGCTCGGCCGCGGCGGCGGTTCGTACGACCGCGTCCTCGCCCGGCTCGCCCGCGCGGGGGCGCGCCCGCCGCTCGTCGTCCTCCTCTACGCGAACGAGGTGGTCGCGCGGGTCCCGGAGGAACCGCACGACCACCCCGTGCACGCGGTGGTCACCCCGGAGGGCGTCCGGCGCTTCGCGCCCTGACACCCCCCGCGCTCCGGCCCTAGGGCTGGAGCGTCAGGGTGTCCTGGGTGGCGGCGTCGACCGCCGCCTTCCCGTACGCCCAGTCCAGCAGCTCGCCCTTGACCCACTTGTCGGTCTGGTCCGTGTAGTGGCTGTTGAAGGCGTGGCCGGAGGCGCCGGTGAGGTTGATCCACCGGGACTTGTCCCAGTCGCCGACGTTGACGACCATCCGCATCGACGGCACCCAGATGACGTCGTAGCCGCCGGCCGCGTTCCAGCCGGTGGCGTTGACGGCCGCCTCGCCGCCGCCCAGGTTCCACGGGCCGCGGTTGAGGAGCTGCTGCACGAGGCCGGGGCCCGCGGTGCCGAGGGTCTGGTTCTTGAGCGTCAGCTGGTGCAGCCGGCCCCAGCTCCAGGTCGAGACGTCCTTGCCGAGCTTGGCCGTCAGCTCCCAGCGGGCGTCCTTCATGGCCTGCGCGAGCAGCTGGTCGCGGGTCTCGGTGGGGGCGTTCAGCCGGTCGCCCGGCGTCTTCCACCACTCGTTCCCGTCCTGCTTGAGCAGCGGGCGGACCACCTCGTACCAGCGGTCGCCGCCGTCCGGCTGCGCCGAGTCGGCGTCGCGCTCGCCGCACTCGCGGACCAGCTTGTTCTGCTCGTCGACCGGGCCGGTCGCGTCGGAGCGGCGCACGTTGATGCAGTCGCCCTCGACGCGCAGCTCCTTGGGCAGCTTGTTGCCGAAGGCCAGCTTGAGGACGTTGCGCCAGACCGCGTTGAAGTACGCGGCGGCGGCCGAGTCGGGCTCCTGGGTGTAGTCCCAGCCCTCCAGCAGCTTCTGCGCCTCGCGGACCTGCGGGTCGGCGACGTCGATCTTCAGCAGCAGCGGGTTCAGCAGGGTCGCGATCTCGCTGCGGTTGTCCATCTGCATGGTCTGCATGTCGTCCGGCGAGATCTTGCCGCCGTCCTTGATCTTCGACTCGATGAGGTCGTTGATCCGCTGGCTGCGCGAGCCGTAGCCCCAGTCCTTGGTGAGCAGGTAGGGGTACTTCTTCTCGTCGACGACGGCCTGGTTGGCGGTCACGATGTAGCCGCGCGCCGGGTCGTACTCGTAGGGCAGCTCGTTGAAGGGGATGTAGCCCTTCCAGTCGTACGAGGAGTCCCAGCCGGGCGCGGGCAGGGTGCCGTCGCCCTTGCCGCGGACCGGGATCTTGCCGGGCGCCTGGTAGCCGATGTGGCCCTCGGTGTCGGCGTAGATCAGGTTCTGCGACGGGACCTCGAAGTCCTTGGCCGCGGCGCGGAAGCTCGTGAAGTCCTTGGCGCGGTTGAGCTCGAAGACGGCGTCCATCGACTTGCCGGGCTGGAGCGCGGTCCAGCGCAGCGCGACGCCGTAACCGGTGCCGCGGTCGGGGGCGGCGTTGCCGACGGGGGCGCTCTGGCCGACCTTCTCCAGCTCGGTGGAGCGGTCGGAGACCAGCGGGCCGTGCTCGGTGGAGCGGACCGTGATGGTGCGGTCGCCGCCGCCGGCGACCTTGATGGTCTCCTCGCGGGTGCGGAACGGCTTGACCTTGCCGTCGACCGTGTAGCCCTGCTCGCCGATCTTCTCCAGGTAGAGGTCGGTGACGTCGGCGCCGAGGTTGGTGAAGCCCCAGGCGATGGAGTCGTTGTGGCCGATGATCACGCCGGGGGTGCCGGAGAAGCCGTAGCCGGCGACGTCGTAACGGCAGGTCGCCGAGACGGAACGGCAGTGCAGGCCCATCTGGTACCAGAGCGAGGGCAGCATCGGCGCGAGGTGCGGGTCGTTGGCGAGCAGCGGCTTGCCGGAGGTCGTGTACTTCCCGGAGACGACCCAGGAGTTCGAGCCGATGCCGTTGCCGTTGGGGCCGAGCAGCGCGGGGATCTCGTCGAGGGCGTCGGAGAGCCTGGCGAGCTGCGTCTGGGTGCCGCCGAGCGCGTCGGCGCCGCTGGAGCCGCCGTCCGTGCCGTGCGCCTCGGCCTTCGGGTCGAACTTCCCGGTGGCCTTGTCGACGGCGCCCTGCGTGAGGATCGGCTGGTGGATCTCGTACGGGTAGCCCGGGTAGAGGTCCTTGATCTGCTGCGGGGTGAGCCGGCTGGCCATCAGCGAACGGTCGATCTCGTCCTGCATGTTGCCGCGCAGGTCCCAGGCCATCGCCTTGAGCCAGGCCACCGAGTCGACCGGGCTCCACGGCTCGATCGTGTAGTCGCCGGTGAAGGCCAGCGCCGCGTACTCGACGGAGATGTCCGAGGGGTCCCGGTCCTTGAGGTAGGCGTTGACGCCCTCGGCGTACGCCTGGAGGTTCTTCTTGGTGTCCGCCGACAGGACCTTGTCGTACTCCTCCTGCGCGACCTGCCGCCAGCCGAGCGTCCGCAGGAAGGCGTCGGTGTCGACCTGGCTCTTGCCGAACATCTCGGAGAGGCGGCCGGCCGTCATGTGGCGGCGGACGTCCATCTCGTAGAAGCGGTCCTGCGCCTGGACATAGCCCTGGGCGCGGAAGAGGTCGGCCTCGTTGTCGGCGTAGATCTGCGGGACGCCGTAAGCGTCGCGCTTCACCTCCACCGGTCCGGAGAGCTTGTCGATCCGGAGGGTGCCCGTGGTCTGCGGGAACGAGCCCCGGACGGTGCTCACGCCCCAGTACGCCCCGTAGCCGACACCCGCGACCAGCGCGAGGACCAGGACGAGGACGATCAGGCGGGCACGCCGCCCCTTCTTCTTGGCGGGGGGCGCGGTCGTGTTGGAGGGCATCGCTGTCCTTCGAGGGGCAGGGTGGTCCTGGAGTACGGGAGCAACCTTAGGCGCAGCGTCCGGAAGCCCTGGACGCGGTGTCAGGAAGACAGCCGTGAGGAGAACCGTACTTATACGCACGGTTGTGCGATGTAACACCAAGGAGGCGTCAAGAAAGCGTTAAAGATTAGGTAAGGTAACGAAGTACCGGCGCTGGAGGAACGATCCAGCTGCGCGTGAGGGGAAGGATCGGCCACTGACTGTCCACCAGCTCAACGAACTCCTGCTCATCTGCTCGCTCGTACTGCTCATCGCTGTCGCGGCGGTGCGGATCTCCTCCCGGAGCGGGCTCCCCAGCCTCCTGCTCTATCTCGGGATCGGGGTCGCCATGGGGCAGGACGGCATCGGCAACGTCGCCTTCGACAACGCCGAACTGACCCAGGTGATCGGCTATGCCGCACTCGTGGTGATCCTGGCCGAGGGCGGCCTGGGCACCAAGTGGAAGGAGATCAAACCCGCGTTGCCCGCGGCGGTCGTGCTGTCGACCGTCGGCGTCGCGGTGAGCGTGGGCATCACGGCCTCGGCCGCGCACTACCTCGTCGGCCTGGAATGGCAGCAGGCCCTCATCATCGGCGCCGTCGTCTCCTCCACCGACGCCGCCGCCGTCTTCTCCGTGCTCCGGAAGGTGCCGCTGCCCTCCCGGGTCACCGGCGTCCTGGAGGCCGAGTCCGGCTTCAACGACGCCCCCGTCGTCATCCTCGTCGTCGCCTTCTCCACCGCCGGCCCCGTCGACGCCTGGTACCTGCTGGTCGGCGAGATCGCCCTGGAACTCGCCATCGGCGTCGCCGTCGGCCTCGCCGTCGGCTTCCTCGGCGCCTACGGACTGCGGCACGTCGCGCTGCCCGCCTCCGGCCTCTACCCGATCGCCGTCATGGCCATCGCGGTCGTCGCCTACGCCGCCGGCGCCATGGCCCACGGCTCCGGCTTCCTCGCCGTCTACCTGGCCTCGATGGTGCTCGGCAACGCCAAGCTCCCGCACGCCCCCGCCAACCGGGGCTTCGCCGAGGGCCTCGGCTGGATCGCCCAGATCGGCATGTTCGTCCTGCTCGGCCTGCTCGTCACCCCGCACGAGCTCGGCAACGACTTCTGGCCGGCCGTGATCATCGGCCTCGTCCTCACCATGGTCGCCCGCCCCATGGAGGTCTTCGTCAGCCTCCTCCCCTTCCGCATCCCCTGGCAGGAGCAGGCCCTGATGTCCTGGGCCGGCCTGCGCGGAGCGGTGCCGATCATCCTCGCCACCATCCCGATGGTCTCGGGGATCGAGGGCAGCGAGCGGATCTTCAACATCGTCTTCGTGCTCGTGGTCGTCTACACCCTGGTCCAGGGCCCGACCCTGCCCTGGCTGGCCAAGGCCCTCAAGCTGGGCGACTCGGCCGAGGCCGCCGACCTCGGCGTCGAGTCCGCGCCCCTGGAGCGGCTGCGCGGCCACCTGCTCTCCGTCGCCATCCCGGAGAAGTCCAAGATGCACGGCGTCGAGGTCGCCGAGCTCCGGCTCCCGGCCGGCGCCGCCGTCACCCTGGTCGTCCGCGAGGACGCCAGCTTCGTCCCCGGCCCCGCCACCGTGCTGCGCCGCGGGGACGAGCTCCTGGTGGTCGCCACCGACCCCGTACGGGACGCCACCGAGCGCCGGCTGCGCGCGGTCGGCCAGGGCGGCAAGCTGGCCGGCTGGCTGGGCACCGGCGGTGCCACCGCCATCGCAGCCCCGGACCGCCCCCGAGGCGCGTTTCCCAACCCGTTCCGGCGAACATCCGGTTAATCCCAGGCATTAATTCGGGCCTGAGGGCGCTTTCCCAGGCGGGAGGGCGCCCTTCCCTGTACCATGAAGGCACACTTGATCGAACCAACTCTGCCTGACGCAGAGCTGGCGCGACCGTATGGCGGCCAGCGCCCTTCCACCAACGTGGGGCCAGGTATCTACCGCAGTTCCGCGCAAGAGGACAGCTCTCGGCGATACCCGCACCACCCGTGCACGGGCCCGCTACCAGGCGGCGGAAAGGCATGGACCGTGGAGTCCACGGTCGTCTCCGAGAAGCGGCCCGGATACGGCGCGCTGCTTCGCACTCCGGGGGCTCTCTCCTTCGTACTGCCCGGCTTCGCGGCCAGGCAGCCCTTCGCGATGCTGACCATCGGCATCGTGCTGCTCGTCCAGCACACCACCGGCTCCTACGGCAGCGCGGGTGCCGTAGCCGCCGTGACCGGCGTCTCCATGGCGCTGTTCGCCCCCCAGACCGGCAAGCTGGCCGACCGCTTCGGCCAGCGGGCCGTCCTGATCCCCGGTGTGCTCGTCCACACCGCCTCGGTCTCCCTCCTCGTCGTGCTGGCCCTGGCCGGCGCCCCGATGTGGGCCCTGTTCCTGGCGGCCGTCCCCGCCGGTGCCTCCGTCCCGCAGGTCGGACCCATGGTCCGGGCCCGCTGGGCCGCCAAGCTGGACGGCACGCCCCTGATGTCGACCGCGGCGGCCTTCGAATCGGTCACCGACGAGTTCACCTTCGTCGTCGGCCCGGTCCTCGCCACCGCCCTGTGCACCGGCGTGCACCCGGCCGCCGGCCTGATCGCCGAGGCCACCCTCACCCTGATCGGCGGCCTGTTCTTCGCCGCCCAGCGCAGCACCCAGCCCGCCTTCGGCGCGGCCGCCGCCGGCCTCACGGACGGCGAGCCGCACCGCTCGGCCCTGTCCATCCCGGGTGTCCGGGTCCTGGCCGTCGCCCTCCTCGGCATCGGCTCGGTCTTCGGCGGGATGCAGGTCTCCCTCACGGCCTTCAGCCAGGAGATCGGCAACCCCGGCGCCAACGGTCTGCTGTACGGCGTCTTCGCCGCCGGCAACATGCTCGCCGGCATCGCCATGGGCGCCGTCGCCTGGAAGATGGGCCCGCGCCGCCGGCTGATCTTCGGCTACATCGGTCTCACCATCGCCGCCTCCCTCCTGTGGACCACGCACTCCGTGCTGCTGCTCGGAGCGCTCGGCCTGATCGTCGGTCTGTGCATCGCCCCGGCCCTGATCACCGCCTACACGATCGTCGAGACCCTGGTCCCGGCCTCGTCCCGCACCGAGGCGTTCACCTGGCTCACCGGCGCGGTCGCGCTCGGCCAGGCCGCCGCCGTCACCGTCGCCGGCCGGCTGGCCGACGCCCACGGCGCGAGCACCGGTTTCCTGGTGCCGATGGCGGGCACCGTGCTCGCCCTCATCACCCTGATCACGCTGCGCTCCCGGCTCCGGCCGCGCGCCGCGGGCCGCGTCGCCGCGCGTGGCATCGGTCACCGAGTTCCCGTGACGGTGGACTGAACCGGCGGAATACGTCACTATGGATCGTCGTTAGCACTCGATGAGTGTGAGTGCCAGGAGGAAGACAAGTGCCGACCTACCAGTACCAGTGCACCGAGTGCGGCGAGGGCCTCGAGGCGGTGCAGAAGTTCACGGATGACGCTCTGACCGAGTGCCCGAACTGCAAGGGACGCCTGAAGAAGGTGTTCTCGGCCGTCGGCATCGTGTTCAAGGGCTCCGGCTTCTACCGGAACGACAGCCGCGGCTCGTCGTCCAGCAGCTCGCCGGCCGCGTCGAAGTCCTCTTCGTCGTCGTCCTCCACCTCGTCGTCGTCTTCTTCGTCGACCTCGACCCCCTCGACTTCGTCCTCCTCGGACTCGAAGCCGGCGGCCTCGTCGAGCTCCACTTCGGCGGCCTGATCCCCCTTTCCCGCGCTGCCCTGCCGATCACCTTCGGCAGGGCATTTCGCGTTTGCCCGGGCGTTTCTTCTGGCGGCCTGCGGCTAGGGTGACCGCCATGACGAGCGACGTGTTCGCGGACATCGGTGTGATCGGCGGTTCGGGGTTCTACTCCTTCCTGGACGATGTGACCGAGGTGCCGGTCGACACCCCGTACGGCAGTCCCAGCGACTCCCTCTTCCTCGGCGAGCTCGCCGGCCGGCGGGTCGCCTTCCTTCCCCGGCACGGCCGCGGCCACAGCGTGCCGCCGCACCGGATCAACTACCGCGCCAACCTCTGGGCCCTGCGCTCGGTCGGCGTCCGGCAGGTCCTCGGGCCCTGCGCGGTGGGCGGTCTGCGCGAGGAGTTCGGCCCCGGCACCCTCGTCGTGCCCGACCAGCTGGTCGACCGGACGAAGGCCCGCGCGCAGACCTACTTCGACGGGGAGCCACGCCCGGACGGGGCCGTCTCGAACGTGGTCCACGTGACCTTCGCCGACCCCTACTGCCCCGACGGGCGCAGGGTCGCCCTCAAGGCCGCCCGGGGACGGGGCTGGGAACCCGTCGACGGCGGCACGCTGGTCGTCGTCGAGGGGCCGCGCTTCTCCACCCGCGCCGAGTCGCGGTGGCACGCGGCCGCAGGTTGGTCGATCGTCGGCATGACCGGCCACCCCGAGGCCGTACTCGCCCGGGAACTGGGACTCTGCTACACCTCCTTGGCACTGGTGACGGATCTGGACGCCGGCGCGGAGACGGGGGACGGCGTCTCACACTCCGAGGTCCTGCGGGTGTTCGGCGAGAACGTGGGCCGGCTGCGCGAGGTGCTCTTCGACGCGGTGGGCGCGCTCCCCGCGACGACCGACCGGGACTGCCTGTGCACCCGGGCCCACGATGGGTGGGACCTGGGGATCGAGCTGTCCTGACCTCGCGGCGGGGTGGGGAACGCCGCGGGACCGGACTCGCTCAAGCGTCGCCGACGCCGTCGCGCCGCGGCAATCGCCCGCGGGGGTGAGGAAGTTGTCCACAGCGGCCCGCTCGTCCACAGCCCGGAGCGGGATCCCGGCGGGGGCGGGATGGTGAGAGCGGTTCGCCGGACGGTCCGGCGGACGGCTCACGTCACGACGGGCGGTATCCGCGATGAACCCCGACTCCTGTCTCCCCCACACCCGCGCCTCGGTCCCCGCGCCGTGCGGCGTGCCCGCGTTCGATCCGCTGCGGGTGCGCGGCGGGCGGCTCCGGCTGCGGCGGGCCCTGCAACGCAGGCGCCTGGCCCCCGCCGCGGTGCTGGCCCTGACGGCCGCGACGCTGGCGGCGGCCGGCGCGGCCGGGGCCGACGACCTGGCCGCCCCACCGCCGCCCCGGCCCCCGGCGCAGGAGCGGCACCGGCCGCCCGTCCTGCCTCTGGTGTCGGCCCCGGTGCGGATCGCCGACGCGGAGACCGTGCGGCTGCTGCGGCCCGGCGACCGGGTGGACGTGATCGCCGCGCCGGGGATGTCACCGGGCGCGGCGGGGCGGTCGGGCGAGGCGCGGGTCGTGGCCTCGGGTGTCCGGGTGGCCGACGTGCCGGACCCGGGCGGGACCCCTTCGGACGGCGGGGCGTTGGTGGTCCTGTCCGTTCCCCGGTCGACGGCGGCCGAGCTCGCCGGTGCGGGCATGACCTCCCAACTGGCGGTGACCGTGTGCTAATTCGAACTGACCGCCTGTCAAGTCACCGTCCCGTGTGTACGGATTGGACGCCTCTGCGTCGATCGCGGCGTAATGACTCCGCACACTGCACACAAGACGAAGGGCACCACGGTGAGCGCGAAGAAGGAAAGCGTGCTGGAGGGCTTCAAAGCCTTCCTCATGCGGGGCAATGTCATCGACCTGGCCGTGGCGGTCGTCATCGGTGCCGCGTTCACCAACATCGTGAACTCGGTGGTGAAGGGCATCATCAACCCGATCGTCGGCGCCTTCGGCACCAAGGACCTGGAGAGCTACAAGTCCTGTCTCAAGGCCCCGTGCAAGATCGTGAACGGCGAGATGCAGGGCATCCAGCTGGAGTGGGGCCTGGTCCTCAGCGCCATCCTCAGCTTCATCATCACCGCGGCCGTCGTCTACTTCCTGATGGTGCTGCCGATGGCCAAGGTGCTGGCCAAGCGCGCCGCGCACGAGAAGGCGAAGGAAGGCGTCCAGGAGACCATGGAGATCAGCGAGCTGGAGGTCCTCAAGGAGATCCGCGACACGCTGGTCGCGCAGCGGGGTCCGTCCTCCGGCGCGGGCACCGGGGCGCACCCCGCCTCCTGACCGACGGCCCGCGCCGGAGTCAGAGGTGGTGCGGCGGCTTCTCGTCGAGGAAGCGCGCGAGGTCGGCGGCGCTGTCGCCGCCGGCCGGAGGCCGCTCGCCCCAGCCCCGGTCCGTGTCGTCCGCGGACTGCTGGTCCAGCGGATCGTCGAAGATCAGCGCCGGCCTGGGCCGGGGATCGGGTCGCGAGTCGGACTGCTTCGCTGCGCGCGGTCCGGGGTCGGAGGCGGTGCTCATGTCTTCAGGGTACGCCGGGGTCCCCGCCCCGTACCGGGCCGTCCGGGGGCCTCACGGGGCGGGGACGGGGCCGGGTCAGCGGTCCTTCGGGTCGAGCCGCCACAGTCCGAGGACCACGAGGAACGACAGGACGAGGAAGCCCGCTCCCCACCAGGCGGTGCCGGTGTCGCCGGCCATCCACTCGTCCACGACGACCGTCAGCCCCCACAGCTGGCCCACGACGACGGTGAGGGCCAGCACCAGGCGGGCGGTGAGCTTCGAGGAGCGTTCGGGTTCCTGCTCGCTCCCGGCGCCCGGGCCGGGGCCGGTGTTCCGGATCCGGGGGTCGCCGTAGCCGCTGGTGGGGCGGATCTGGGGGTAGCGCTCGTGGACCGGGCGGTTGAGGCGCGGCTGGGCGCTCCCGGGGGTGTAGGCGGGCGGGGGCTCCGGTGGGGGGCCCGGGGCGGCCGGGTCCTGGGGGAAGGGGGTGTCGGTCATGTCCGGCGGCTCCTCTCCAGGGTGCTGTCGAGGGGGCTGCCGCCGGCGCCGGGGCAGCCGAGGCGGCCCGCGAGTCCGGGACGGTCCTCGCCCAGCTGGCGGCAGAGCCCTTCCTGGACGCTCTCGCCGGAGCGTGTGGTGCCGACGGCCCAGACGCTGCCGTCGGTGCCCTCGACGAGGAGGACCTTGGGCAGGGGCCGGGGCGGCGGGCCCGCGGTCACCTCGCCGGTGCGGGCGTCGAAGATCCCCTCGTGACAGGGGCAGTACAGCTCGCCCTCGCTCCCCCGGTCCTTGCGCCAGAGCACGGCGCAGGCCAGGTGGGTGCAGACGGCGGAGTAGCCGGCCAGGGTGCCGTCCGCGAGGCGGATGGCGACGGCCCGGTCCTCCTCCTCCGGGTAGCGGAAGGCGATCGACTCGCCGGGCGGGAGCGAGTCGGCGATCTTCTTCGGTTCGGGGGGTCCGTCGCTGTCGCCGTGGCGGTGCAGGATGCCGGAGGCGACGCCGATGCCGCCGACGGCGAGGCCGCCGGAGACGGTGGCGACGATCCGCAGGTAGTCGCGGCGGGTGGTGAGGGAGTCGGCCGAGATCCGGTCGCGGAGGGCGGCCTGGGCGGCGTCGGGGGCTTCGGCGTCGGGTGCGTCGGGGCCGGGGTCGGGGGGCTGTTCGGTGAGGCTCATCGGACGTCCACTCCGTTGACTTCGACGATGGGCAGACCGCCGGGGACCGGCCACCGGACCTTGTCGGCGGGGACGACCATCGCCACGCCGGTGGAGACGGTGGTGGCGCCGAAGGTGAAGGAGTCGGCGACCTGGACGCCGGGGCGTTCGGCGCGCAGCTCTTCGAGGGTGCCGTAGAAGAGGGCGCCGGTGGGGCAGACGGTGGCGCACATGGGGGCGAGGCCGTAGGCGGTGCGGTCGTAGCAGAGGTTGCACTTCATCTGCAGCTTCGCCTGGAGGT
The DNA here is from genome assembly GCF_040650575.1 of Streptomyces sp. NPDC048659. Classification (NCBI taxonomy): domain Bacteria; kingdom Bacillati; phylum Actinomycetota; class Actinomycetes; order Kitasatosporales; family Streptomycetaceae; genus Streptomyces; species Streptomyces sp. NPDC048659. Next base: position 114,513 of record NZ_JBEZHM010000018.1, read on the forward strand.
CGATCTTCGGGACGCCGAAGGGGCAGGCGTTGACGCAGTTGGCGCAGCCGATGCAGCGGCTGGTGTCGGCCTGCTGCACGACGCCGTCGGCGGTGACGAGGATGGCGTCGGCGGGGCAGACCTCGGCGCAGGGGGCGACCGGGTCCTCGCAGTGCATGCAGACGGTGGGAAGGGAGGCGACGGAGCGCCCCTCGTCGGGGTAGTCGAGGTGGATCATCGACTTGCCGCGGTGCGAGTCGCATTCGCGGCAGGCGGAGACACATGCCTGGCAGCCGATGCAGCGGCCGGGGTCGATGAAGATGGTGCGGCCCATCATGTGCTGTGTCAGCTCCTCTCCGAGGTGCCTCGGCCCTGGGGGGCCGAGGGGGGCAGGGGGTCGTCGCGGGAGACCTGGGTCTCCGGGTAGGCGACCTGTCCGGGGGCGGTGGGGGGCGCGGGGACCTCGTCGACGCGCTCGGCCGGCTCGACGCGGGCGGCGCAGACCTTGTACTCGGGGATCTTGGAGCGCGGGTCGAGGGCGTCGATGGTCAGCGCGTTGGCCGAGGTGGGCACGGGCCAGTGGTACGGGATGAAGAGGGTGTCGGGGCGGATGGCCTCGGTGACCAGGGCGGGGAAGACCTCGCTGCCGCGGCGGGTGACGACGCGGACCGGGTCGCCGTTGCGGAAGCCGAGGGCGGGGTGGACCTCGACCCAGGGGCGGGGGGTCTGTTCGACGAGGGCGCCCAGGCGGCGGGTCTGGTTGCCGGAGAGGAAGTGGGCGACGGTGCGCCCGGTGGTCAGGGAGAGGGGGTATTCCTCGCTGTAGGGGTCCATGGGCGGGTGCCATTCGACGACCTGGAGGTGGATCTTGCCGTCGGGGTGGTAGGTCCGGCCGTCCTCGAAGAGGCGGGGGGTGCCGGGGTGCCGGGTGTCGGGGCAGGGCCAGGCGATGCCGCCGGTCTCCTCCAGCCGCTCGTAGGTGATGCCGTAGTAGTCGTTGACCGTGCCGGCGGAGGCGACGCGCAGTTCCTCGAAGACGGAGCGCGAGTCGGGGAAGTCGAACTTGTCGGCGACGCCGAGGCGCTTGGCGAGTTCGCAGATGACCCAGGTGTCGGTGCGGACGCCGGCGGGGGGTTCCTGGGCCTTGTTGTGCTTGACGACGCGGGCCTCGGCGTTGGCCATGACGCCTTCGTCCTCGGCCCAGACGGTGACGGGGAAGACGACGTGGGCGTTGGCCGCGGTCTCGGAGAGGAAGAAGTCGAACTGGGCGTGGAACTCGGCGGTGTCGTAGCCGTCCTTGACGGTGGCGTAGTTCGGGAGGGAGACGAAGGGGTTGTTGCAGATGCCGATGAGGCCGCGGATCTCGCGGCGCTGCATCTGCCAGACCATCTCCATCATGGAGGTTCCGGCCGGGGGCAGTTCGGCCTCGTCGATGCCCCAGATCTCGCAGATCTGGCGGCGGTGTTCGGGGTTGGAGATGTTCCGGCCGCCGGGGAGCATGTCGGACTTCTGGCCGTGCTCGCGGCCGCCCTGGCCGTTGCCCTGGCCGGTGATGGTGCCGTAGCCGGCGCCGGGGCGGCCGATGTGTCCGGCGGCGACGCAGAGGTTGATGATCGACAGGCAGTTCTCGACGCCCTGGGAGTGGTGTTCGACGCCTCGGGCGTGCCAGGCCATGGCCCGGTCCGCGCCGGCGAACATGCGGGCGACCTGGCGGATCTGCTCCTCGGGGACGCCGCAGATCTCGGCCGAGCGGGCGGGCGGGTAGTCGGCGACGGTCCGCTTGACCTCGTCCCAGCCGGTGGCGTGCGCGGCCAGGTACGCCTCGTCGGTGAGGCCCTCGGCGACGACGACGTGGAGGACGGCGTTGAAGAAGGCGGAGTCGGTGCCGGGCTTGAGGGCGACGTGGACGTCGGCGGTGCGGGCGATGGGGGTCTCGCGCGGGTCGACGACGATCAGGGTGGCGCCCCGGTCCCGGGCGCCCCAGAGGTACTGGGTCATCACGGGGAAGCATTCGCCGACGTTGGAGCCGGCGATCAGCAGGCAGTCGGTGAGGAGGATGTCGGAGAAGGGGTTGCCGGCCCGGTCGATGCCGAAGGCGAGCTTGTTGGCGCCGGCGGCGGAGACCATGCACAGGCGCCCGTTGTAGTCGACGTGCCGGGTCTTCAGGGCGACCCGGGCGAACTTGCCGACGAGGTAGGTCTTCTCGGAGAAGAGGCTGGCGCCGCCGAGCAGGCCGAAGGCGTCGTTGCCGTGCTCCTCCTGGATGCGGCGGATCTCGGAGACGGTGAAGTCGAGTGCCTCCTCCCAGCTCGCCTCGCGGAAGTCCTCGTCGCGGCTGCGGCGCATCAGCGGAGCGGTGAGCCGGTCGGGGTGGTTGACCTGCTGGTAGGCGTTGATGCCCTTGGGGCAGAGCCGCATGCGGTTGATGTCGTGGTTGCGGGGCTCGACGCCGAAGACCTTCCCGGAGTGGTCGACCCGCAGATACATGCCGCACTGGACGCCGCAGAAGCAGCAGTGGGTGGGGACGAGGGTCTCGCCGTTCTGGTCGGCGTGCCAGCGGTCGGCGGGGATGCCTCCGGCGTCGCGGAAGTTCCGGGTGCCGGGCGGGGCGACCGAGGGGTCGATGGGGAGCGGCTGCCCGGCCTGCGCGTGCGTCACTTGTAGCCCTTCTTGACGTGGGTGAGGTAGGCGTTGCCGCGCAGGACGCGCTTGCAGCGGGGGCAGTACTCGGCCCAGTCGTCGAAGTCGAGGCGGAGGTCGCGCATGGTGCCCTTGAGGTTCTCGACGTAGGGGGCGGCGTCGATGGGCTCGCCGCAGCGGCGGCAGGCGAGGAGGCCGTCCTCCGCGCCCGCGGGCCCGCCCGGGCCGGCCGCCTCCGCCGCCGTCTCCACCGCCGTCGTGGCGCCCGTGCCGGCCGCCACCGCTTCCATGGCCGCGACCTCGTCCGGGCTCGCCGCCGCCTTCTGCCGGGCCGTGTATTTGAACAGCTGCATCCCGACCGCCGCCGGGCGCTGCACGATGTGGAAGAACTTCCCGAAGGGGATGTAGATCAGGGTGAAGACCACGGAGACCATGTGGAGGATCGCCAGGAACTGGTAGCCGCCGCCGTGCAGGAAGATCGAGGAGAAGGTGAGCAGCAGGCCGGTCACCGAGATCACGATGAGGGCGATCAGCGGGATCAGGTCGTAGGCGAAGCGCTGTCCGGTGATGGCGCCTCGGTCCCTCATGCGGCGCCAGAGGAAGTAGGAGGCGCCGGGGATGACGAGGACGGCGGCGATGTCCAGGCCGTGGAACATCAGCCAGCCGATGAGGTTCAGCGAGTCGAAGCCGAGGACCTTGAAGCCCCAGATCCGCATCTCGTAGCCGGGGCCCGAGCCGGTGGACGAGGTGAAGGTGAACCAGCCCCAGGTGAGCGGGAAGGTGATCAGGGCGGCGAGCACGCAGCCCCAGAAGATGAGCTGGTGGGCGGCCCAGCGGGCGTGCGAGCGGGCGCCGAGGAACTTCTGGAAGCCGAGGTAGGTGGCGATCATCCGGGGCAGGGCGGTGGGCGCCCGGCGGAAGTTCTCGACGGAGAAGAAGGCGCTCCAGCCCTGCCGGAACAGGCGCCGGGCGCCGGGCGCGGAGATCCACACGGTGTAGCGGTAGGCGATGCCGAAGGCGAGGAAGACCGTGGCGACCGCGTACGGCAGGAGGGCCGAGTCGAAGTCGCGGAGCAGCCGGCTGCCCAGCACGATCGCGAGGATCAGCAGGAGGGAGACGACGACCCCCGCGAGGCTCGCGCGGCGGCGCACCTGGGCGGGGGTCTGCGGCGGCGGGGCGGCGGGGGCGGTCGGCGGTCCGGCGGCGGCCTGGGGCGGCTCGGCGGGTGCCTGCGGTGGCTCGGTCACGCGGTCACCGTAGGGCGGGTGATCCGCGTTTGTCCTGTTTTGCCATGCAGCCGGGTGAGCGTCCACCCGGCTGCCCGGGAGCGGCACGTCAGAGCGCGCCGCCCGTCCCTCACACGGCGTAGAGCCCGTGGGAGAGGAAGACCTCGCGCACGGCCTTGACCTGCTCGGGGGTCGGCGACGGGGTGTCGTGGAGGGTGAAGGGCTTGGCGAGTGCCTGCCACTTCGCTTCGCCGAGCTTGTGGAAGGGAAGGACGTCCACGCGGGAGACGTTGCCGAGACCTGCGGCGAAGGCGGCGACTCCCTCGACGTTCGCGGGGTCGTCGGTCAGCCCCGGGACGAGCACGAAGCGGACGTGGACCTCCTGGCCGAGGTCGGCGAGGCGCCGGGCGAAGTCCAGCGTCGGCCGCAGCGGCCGGCCGGTCACCTTCTTGTACGTCTCCGGGTCCCAGGACTTGATGTCGAGGAGGACCAGGTCGGTGTCGCGCAGCAGGGCGTCGGTGGCGCGCACGCCCAGGAAGCCCGAGGTGTCCAGGGCGGTGTGCAGCCCGAGCTCGTGCTTCATCCGGTGCAGGAGCTCACCGGTGAAGACGGGCTGGAGCAGGGGTTCGCCGCCCGAGACGGTGGCCCCGCCGCCGGACGCCGAGATGAAGCGGGTGTACTTGCCCGCCTCCGCGATCACGTCGTCGGCCGAGGTGCGCTTGCCGTTGCGCATCCGCCAGGTGTCGGGGTTGTGGCAGTACAGGCACGTGAGGGGGCAGCCCGACAGGAAGGTCACGAAGCGGGTGCCGGGGCCGTCGACGCCGGTGGACAGGTCCCAGGAGTGCACGGAGCCCTCGGAGGGCCGCTGGGTGGCCGCGGCGGCCAGGGTGGTGGGAAGGGTCGGAATGTCCGAGCCGAGGAGCACGGCCATGGCAGGGCCTCCTGTCCGGGCGGATGGAAGAAGAGGTGGTGCGGGGGAGGTACGGGGGTGAAGCGGTGGTGCGGCCGGGCCGGCCGGTGAGGGCCGGCCCGGGTCGGGAATCGCGCGCGGCTCCGGGACCCGGCTGAGGGTCGAGGGTTCGGGCCCCGGGGCCGCGCGGTCTGGGGCGGGCCGGCCGGTGAGGGCCGGCCCGGGGATCACAGGGACCCGTGGAAGGTGCGGTTCAGCACGTCGAGCTGCTGCTCGCGGGTGAGCCGGACGAAGTTCACCGCGTATCCGGAGACCCGGATGGTGAGCTGCGGGTAGTTCTCCGGGTGCTCCATCGCGTCCATCAGCACGTCCCGGTTGAGGACGTTGACGTTCATGTGGAAGCCGTCGCTGGCCATGTAGCCGTCGAGGACACCGGCGAGGTTCTTGATCCGCTCCTCGGGGGTGCGGCCCAGGCCGTCCGGGGTGACGGTGTTGGTCAGCGAGATGCCGTCCTCGGCGTCCTCGTACGGGAGCTTGGCGACCGACAGGGCCGAGGCCACGTAGCCGTGGGTGTCGCGGCCGTTCATCGGGTTGGCGCCCGGGGAGAAGGGCTCGCCGGCGCGGCGGCCGTCGGGGGTGTTGCCGGTCTTCTTGCCGTAGACGACGTTGGAGGTGATCGTCAGGACGGACTGGGTGTGCTCGGCGTTGCGGTAGGTCGGGTGCTTGCGCACCTTCTTCATGAACTCCTCGACCAGCCAGACGGCGATCTCGTCGACGCGCTCGTCGTTGTTGCCGTACGCCGGGAAGTCGCCCTCGATCGTGTAGTCGGTGGCCAGACCGGTCTCGTCGCGCACCGGGGTGACCTTGGCGTACTTCACCGCGGCCAGCGAGTCGGCGGCCACCGAGAGGCCGGCGATGCCGCAGGCCATGGTGCGGCGCACGTCGCGGTCGTGGAGCGCCATCTCGATACGCTCGTAGGCGTACTTGTCGTGCATGTAGTGGATGACGTTCAGGGCGTGGACGTAGACGTCCGCCAGCCACTCCATCTGCTCGTCGAACTTGCTCATGAGCTCGTCGTAGTCGAGCACGTCCGCGGTGATGGCACCGGTGGCGGGGCCGACCTGCGCGCCGGACTTCTCGTCGCGACCGCCGTTGATCGCGTAGAGGAGGGTCTTGGCGAGGTTCACGCGGGCGCCGAAGAACTGCATCTGCTTGCCGACCGGCATCGCCGAGACGCAGCAGGCGATGGCGGTGTCGTCGCCGAAGCGCGGGCGCATCAGCTCGTCCGACTCGTACTGCACCGAGGAGGTGTCGATGGAGACCCTGGCGCAGAACTCCTTGAAGCCCTGGGGGAGCTGCGGCGACCAGAAGACGGTCATGTTCGGCTCGGGGGCCGGGCCGAGGTTGTACAGGGTCTGGAGGTAGCGGAAGGAGGTCTTGCTGACCAGCGGACGCCCGTCCTCGCCCATGCCGGCGATGGACTCGGTGACCCAGGTCGGGTCGCCGGAGAACAGCTCGTCGTACTCGGGGGTGCGCAGGAAGCGGACGATGCGCAGCTTGATGATGAAGTCGTCGACCAGCTCCTGGGCCTGCTCCTCGGTGATGAGGCCGGCTTCGAGGTCGCGCTGGAGGAAGACGTCGACGAAGGTCGAGGTGCGGCCCAGCGACATCGCCGCGCCGTTCTGCTCCTTCACGGCGGCCAGGTAGGCGAAGTACAGCCACTGGATGGCCTCGCGGCCCGTGGTGGCGGGGCCGGAGATGTCGTAGCCGTAGGAGGCGGCCATGGCCTTCAGCTCGCCGAGGGCGCGCATCTGCTCGGAGAGCTCCTCGCGCAGCCGGATGGTCTCCTCGAGGGAGCGGTGACCGGCGGGGAGGGCGTTGAGCTCCTCCTTCTCCTCCTTCTTCACCGCGATGAGGCGGTCGACGCCGTAGAGGGCCACGCGGCGGTAGTCGCCGATGATGCGGCCGCGGCCGTAGGCGTCCGGGAGACCGGTGACGATGCCGGCCTTGCGGGCGGCGCGGATCTCGGGGGTGTACGCGTCGAAGACACCGGCGTTGTGGGTCTTGCGGTACTCGGTGAAGACCTTCTCCAGGTCCTCGGAGACCGGGTAGCCGTAGGTCTCCAGGGCGCCGGCGACCATGCGCCAGCCGCCGTACGGCATGATCGCGCGCTTGAGCGGCGCGTCCGTCTGGAGACCGACGATCAGGTCCTTGTCCCGGTCGATGTAGCCGGGGGCGTGGGCGGTGATGGTGGCCGGGATGTCGTACGAGACGTCGTAGACGCCCTTCGCGCGCTCCTCCGGGAACTTGTCCGTGATCGCCTTCCACACGGCGGTGGTCCGCTCGGTGGGGCCGGCGAGGAACGTGTCGTCGCCCTCGTACGGCGTGTAGTTCTGCTGGATGAAGTCACGGACGTCGATGGCGTCGCGCCAGAGACCGCCCTTGAAGCCCTTCCAGGCTCCCTCGTTCACCGTCGCTTCCGCAGGAGTCGCAGTCACTGCCCGCACCGCCTTCTCGATCGTTCCGACTTCGCATCGTTGCTTGCTTCCATTGCACTCCGTTTGATCGATCAAAGGGGGCGGCAATGGTCACCACTCGATGGCCGTAGGTCCTGTTCCGGGTACGGCGAAAGACCCCGCCGTGACGGGGTCTTTCGTGGAGCGGTCGAGCGCCGGTCAGCTGGGGGCCTCCGCGCCCTTGCGGGCGTAGAACCACCAGGCCACGACGGTGCAGCTCGCGTAGAAGGCGACGAAGCCCCACATCGCGCTGGTCACGGCCACCGAGCCGAACAGGGCCGGGATGAAGAAGAAGCCGTAGGCCGCGATGGCCGAGGTGAAGCCGGTGACCGCGCCGGACTCCATTTCCGCCTGCTTGAGGGCCTTGGCGTACTCCGGGGTGCCCTCGGCGAGGCCCTTCAGGTGGGTGCCGCGGAAGATCACCGGGATCTGCCGGAAGGTCGAGCCGTTGCCGATGCCGGAGAAGAGGAAGGCCGCGAGGAAGCAGAAGAAGAAGCCGTAGAACGAGCCGCCGTCGCCGCCCGAGGGCAGGAAGTTGATCACGCCGATGATGGCGACCGCCATGCCCACGAAGGACAGGATCGTCACCCGCGCGCCGCCCCACTTGTCCGCGATCCAGCCGCCCGCCCACCGGGCGAGGGCGCCGACCGCCGGGCCCATCCAGGCGTAGGTGGCGACCGAGTAGTCCGGGAAGGTGGTCTTGATCAGCATCGGGAGCGCCGCGGCGAAGCCGATGAAGGAGCCGAAGGTGCCGACGTACAGCCAGGTCATCAGCCAGTTGTGCTTGCGCTTGAAGATGACCTTCTGCTTGCTGAAGGGGGTGGAGGCCACCTTCAGGTCGTTCTGGCCGAACCAGGCCAGGGCCGCGAGCACGATCAGTACGGGCACCCAGATGAAGGCCGCGTTCTGGAGGTAGACCGGGGTGCCGTCCGCCTTGTGCTGGGCGGAGCCGATGGCGATCGTCGACCAGGTGATGACGATCGGGGTCAGCAGCTGGACCACCGAGACGCCCAGGTTGCCCAGGCCGCCGTTGATGCCGGTCGCGCTGCCCTTCTTGGCCTTCGGGAAGAAGAAGCCGATGTTGGCGAGGGAGGAGGCGAAGTTGGCGCCGCCGATGCCGCAGAGCGCGGCGATCGCGACCATCACGCCGTACGAGGTGGTGGGGTCCTGGATCGCGATGCCCAGCCAGATCAGCGGGACGATCAGCACCACCGTCGACAGGGCGGTGAAGCGCCGCTGGCCGATCATCGGGCCGAGGAAGGTGTAGAAGATCCGGGCCGTGCCGCCGGTCAGACCGGGGATGGCCGTCAGCCAGAACAGCTGGGAGGTGGAGAAGGAGAAGCCGACGTCCTTCAGGTTGGTCGCGGTGACCGACCACACCTGCCAGACGACGAAGGCCACCAGCAGCGCGGGGACCGCGATCCACAGGTTGCGGTTGGCGACCTTCCTGCCGACCGACTTCCAGAACAGCTCGTTCTCCGGCTCCCAGTCCGTGATGGGCCTGCCGGGACGGTACTGCTCGGTGTCGTACGAGGCGGGTGCCGGCCCGCCCTTCGTTCTGCTGTCCTGGACCGCGGAACTCATGACTTCCCCTGACTTCTACGAGTGGTTCTTGCCCTTCCAGGCTGCGCCGCGCCATAAGGCCGGCGTGAGAGCCGATGGTCTGCGGGGCGGGCGGCCTAGGTCCCGTCAGTCCCGGGCCTTAGGGACCTCCGGGACGGCCAGCAGCGGCAGCGACACCGAGGGGTCGTCCAGGCAGACGCCGGTCCGCAGGTCGAACTCCTGCTTGTGCATCGGGGAGGCCACGACGGGGACGCCGTCCCGGGTGCCCATGATCCCGTTGGCGATGACGTCGGCGCCCGAGAACGGGTCCCGGTTGCCCACCGCGTACACCTCGCCCGTGCCGTCCTTGAACAGCGCGGCCTCCGTCCCGTCGGCGAGCACCGCCGCCCGGCCCCGGCCCGGCTCCAGGAACCGCACCTCGGAGACGTGCGGGCTGAAGCGCTCCAGCGCCTCCGGGTCCTCCAGGACCGCCTGCCACTCGTCGCGGTACGCGGCCACGTGCCGCTCCATCTGGGCCTCCAGCTCGGCGCAGATCCCCAGCGAGTCCGCCACCAGCACCTCCCGCAGGTGCTCGATGCCGCCGCCGGTGCCGCCGAGCCGCTCCAGCCACGCGGAGGTGCGCTCCAGGCGCTCGCCGGTGCGGATGTAGTACATGAGGAAGCGGTCGATCAGCGCGAACAGCTCCGCCGCCGACAGGTCGGAGGCCAGCAGGTCCGCGTGGCGCGGGGTGGTGCCGCCGTTGCCGCCGACGTACAGGTTCCAGCCGCCGGCCGTGGCGATCACGCCGATGTCCTTGCCGCGGGCCTCCGCGCACTCGCGCAGACAGCCCGAGACGCCGCCCTTGAACTTGTGCGGGGCGCGCAGGCCCCGGTAGCGCAGCTCCAGGTCGATCGCGAGCTGCACCGAGTCGCCCTGCCCGAAGCGGCAGAACTTCGAGCCGACGCAGGACTTCACCGTCCGCAGCGACTTCCCGTACGCCTGGCCCGACTCGAAGCCCGCGCCGATCAGCCGGCGCCAGATCGCCGGGAGGTCCTCCTTGCGGGCGCCGAACAGGTCGATGCGCTGACCGCCGGTGATCTTGCTGTAGAGGCCGTGGTCGCGGGCCACCTCGCCGATCACGATGAGCTGCTCGGCGCTGATCTCGCCGCCCGGGACGCGCGGCACGACCGAGTAGGTGCCGTCCTTCTGGAGGTTGGCGAGGAACAGGTCGTTGGAGTCCTGGAGGGTGGCCTGCTCGCCCTCCAGGACGTGCCGCAGCCCGAGCTCGGGGGCGAGGGTGCCGAGGACGTTGGCGACGACCGGCTTGCAGACCGTGCAGCCGGAGACACCGGCCGGGCCGCCCGCGGAGCCCGCGGCGCCGTGCCGTTCCATCAGCTCGGTGAAGGAGCGGATGTGCTCGGTCCGGATCAGCTCGTACAGCTCGGCGCGGCCCAGCTCAGGGAAGTGCTCGCACAGCCCGCGCGGCTTCTCCACACCCGCCGCGTCCAGGACCGCCTGGAGGGTGTTGACGCAGCCGCCGCAGCCCGTGCCCGCCTTGGTGCAGCGCTTGACGCCGCCGACGTCGACCAGCCCGTGCTCGGCGATCGCCTCGCGCACGGCGCCCTTGGTCACGTTGTGGCACGAGCAGACGACCGCGTCGTCCGCGAGGGACTCGGCGCCCGGCAGCTGCCCCGCGCCCTCCCCCGCCGGCATCAGGAACGCCGCCGGCGGCGCCGGGAGCATGCGGCCCGCGTGCGGCTTCAGCGAGCCGTACGCCTCCGCGTCGCCGACCAGGATGCCGCCGAGGAGCTGGCCCTCCGGGCCCAGCAGCAGCTTCTTGTAGACGCCCTCGCGCCCGTCCGAGAACACGATCTCGGTGGCCTTCGGCACGTCGGAGAACGGGTCGCCGAAGGACGCCACGTCGGCCCCGAGCAGCTTCAGCTTCGTCGAGGTGTCGGCGCCGGTGAAGACGGTGTCGCCGTCGCCCGCCAGCCGGTCCGCGACCACCTCGGCCATCTGGTAGCCGGGCGCGACCAGGCCGTAGACCCGCCCGTCGCAGGTCTGCGCGCACTCGCCGACCGCGTACACGTACGGGTCGCTGGTACGGCAGTGCTCGTCCACCGCCACGCCGCCCCGGTCGCCGACCGCCAGCCCCGCCTCCCGCGCGAGCCGGTCCCGGGGGCGCACGCCGGCCGAGAAGACCACCAGGTCGGCGGGGATCCGCGTACCGTCGGACAGCTTCAGGGAGCGGACCCGGCCGTCGGCGTCCACGTCGACCTCGGCGGCGCCCACGCCGGTGTGCACGGCCACGCCCATCGACTCGATCGTGGCGCGCAGCGCCGCCGCGCCGCCGTCGTCGACCTGGAGCGGCATCAGCCGGGGCGCGAACTCCACGACGTGCGTGGCCAGCCCGAGGGTGCGCAGCGCGCCGGCCGCCTCCAGGCCGAGCAGCCCGCCGCCGATGACGACACCGCCGCGGACCGCGCCGCGGCTGCCGTCGGCGTTCTCGGCGTACGAGGTGAGGGCGTCGACGTCGTACAGGGTGCGGTACGTGAAGCAGCCGGTCGCGTCGGCGCCGGGGATCGGCGGCACGAAGGGGTACGAGCCGGTGGCCATGACCAGCGCGTCGTACGGCACGACGGCGCCGGAGGTGGTGGTGACCGTGCGGGCGGCGGTGTCGACGTGCTCGGCGGGGTCGCCGAGGCGCAGGTCGATCAGGCCCTCGTCGAGGGCGGGCAGGGCGAGGCCGCCGGGCTCGGTGCCGGTGAAGACCGAGGAGAGGTGCACCCGGTCGTACGCGGGCACGTCCTCCTCCGCCAGCACCACCGCGCGCCAGCCCGGCCCGCCGTCGGGCCCGGCGAGCGCGCCGCGCTCGGCCAGGGCCTCCAGCAGTCGGTGGCCGACCATGCCGTGGCCTATCAGCACGAGGTTCCGGGTCTGCTGGGCAGGGGCGGCAGCCATGGCGGTCTCCAGTGGGGGTGGCTGGTGGTGGTGCGGTGGGCGTGGCGGTACGGGAGGGCTCCCGCGCTCGTCGCCTTCGACGGTAGGTCGGCCAGCCCGCCCGCACGGCCCCGAAAAGGGCCCGATGCTCCGGGACTTGCGGCCCTGCGGGACGGGACCTGCGGCGGGGGCGGGCGGCGGGGGCGCGGGCATAGCGTGGGCGGTGTGGGGGCCGCGCCGCCGAACGACACCGGCGACGCGGCCCCGGACGGGGTTTCGGGGCGGGAGCTTCGGGGCGGGGGCCCGGAGAGGCTTCAGGCGGGACCGGGGCGGGGTGCCCGAGCGGGGGCTCCGGCGGGAATCCGGGGCGGGGCGCCCGAGGGGCGGCTCCGGCGGGAATCCGGGGCGGGAATCGGGACATTCGGAGTCCGGGACGCGGACCCCGGCGGCATCGCGGAGGCAGTCATGCGGGATCTCGTACTCGCCGTGCACGGCAGCGCCGTGCCCGAGGCCGGGGCGACCGTCGCCCGGCTCGCGGACGCGGTCGGCCGGCTCACCGGAGCGCCCGTCGCCGTCGCGCACCTGGACCACCAGAAGCCGTCCCTGCCGTACGTGCTCGCCGACCGGCCCGGCGCCGTCGTCGTGCCGCTGCTGCTCGGCGACGGCTACCACCGCACCGTGGACATCCCCTCCGTCGCCTGCCACTTCGACTGCGCCGTCACCCCCGGCCTGCGCGGCGAACCTGGTGTCGGGCTCGCCCTCCACGACCGGCTGCGCGCCGCCGAGCGGGCGGCCGGCGGGCCCGCCGACGCGGTCGTGGTCGCCGGCGCCGGTTCCTCCCGGCCGGGCGGCAACGACGGCACCCTGCGCGCCCTGGACCAGCTCGCGCACCTGATCCCGGTCCCGGTGGCCGCCGCGTACTGCTCCGCGACGGGCCCGGCGGCGCCGCCGGTCGCGGACGCCGTCGCCTCGCTGCACGCCCGCGGCTTCCGCCGGATCGCGGTCGCCGCGCACCTGCTGGCCCCCGGCCGCTTCACCCAGGCGCTGGCGGCGCTCCCCGACGTCTGGGCGGTCTCGGCGCCGCTGGCCGACCACCCGCGGATCGCTTGTGTGGTGGCGAAGCGCTACAAGGAGGCCGCGGCGGGACATCCGCCGGTCCCGGCGGGTCTGGCGGGCGGCAGCCGCTGAAGCGGGCGCGAGGTTTGCCGGGCGGCAGCCGCTGAAGCGGGCGTGAGCGGCTGAAGCGGGCGCGCACCGCGCGGGGCGGGTGTCCTGCCTGTCCGGCCGCCCCCGGGTCTGCTGTCCTGTGGGGCATGACACAACCGTTCCTGCCGCTCACCTCCCGCTCCCGCGAGGAGTCGCACCGCGCCTCGACGCCGCTGGAGCTCTTCTTCGACCTGTGTTTCGTCGTCGCCGTCGCCCAAGCGGGCGCCGAGCTGGTGCACGCCGTCGCCGAGGGGCACGCCGGATCCGGGGTCGTCAACTACGCGATGGTCTTCTGGGCGATCTGGTGGGCCTGGATGAACTTCACCTGGTTCGCCTCGGCCTACGACAACGACGACGTCCTCTACCGGGTCGTCACCCTCGTCCAGATCGCCGGTGTCCTGGTCCTCGCCGCCGGGGTCTCGCGCGCGTTCGAGGACCACGACTTCACCGTCGTCTACATCGGCTACGTCGTGATGCGCCTCGCGCTCTCCTCCCAGTGGCTGCGCGCCGCCCACCACACCACCGACCCGACCGAGCGGACGATGTGCCTCCGGTACGCGGGCGGGGTCGTCGCCTGCCAGGTCGGCTGGGTCGCGCTGCTGCTGGTGCCCGAGAACGCGCGCCTGTGGGTGTTCCTGGTGATGGCGCTGGCCGAGATGGCCGTCCCCATGTACGCGGAGAAGGACGTCAACTCGGAGTGGCACCCGCACCACATCGCCGAGCGGTACGGCCTGTTCACGATCATCGTGCTGGGCGAGTCGATCGCCGCCGCGACGGTCGCCGTGAAGTCGGGGGTCACGGAGAACGACGCCCTGCGCGAGCTGCTGCCGATCGCCGCGGGCGGGCTCCTCATCGTCTTCGCCGCCTGGTGGATCTACTTCGTCGCGCCCGCCCACGACCGGCTGGCCGACAACCACAAGGGCTTCCTCTGGGGCTACGGCCACTTCCTGATCTTCACCTCGGCCGCCGCGATCGGCGCCGGCCTCGAGATCGCCGTCGAGCAGGCCGTCGGCAAGGCCCACATCTCCACCCTGGCCGCGTCCTCCGCCGTCACCATCCCCACCGCCGTCTTCCTGCTGAGCGTGTGGCTGCTGCACGCCCGCTACTTCAAGGTGGGGATCGCCCAGCAGGCGGTGCTGCCGGGCTCCGCGTTCGTCGTCCTCATGTGCACGTTCGCCGGGCACTGGGCGGTGTTCGCGGCCGGTCTGGCCGCCGCCGCCACGGTCGCGCTGGGGGTGACCCTGACCGCGACCAACCCGGCCACCCGGGCCGCGCGCTGAGCGGTGCCGCCGCCCGGCGCGGCGCCGCGTGGTACGCAGGGGACATGACACTGCATCGGCACGACGCACTCACCGACGTGGGCGGCCTGCGGGTCGGCCACGCGCGGGTCCCCGGCGATCGGGCGCTGTCCGGGACCACCGTCGTCCTCGCCCCGGAGGGCGGGGCCGTGGCCGCCGTGGACGTACGGGGCGGGGGCCCCGGCACCCGCGAGACGGACGCGCTGGACCCGCGCAACCTGGTCCAGCGGATCGACGCCGTCGTCCTCACCGGCGGCAGCGCCTACGGGCTCGACGCGGCGGGCGGGGTGATGGCCTGGCTGGCGGAGCGGGGGCGCGGGGTGCGGGTGGGGCCGGACCCGGCGCACGTGGTGCCGGTGGTCCCCGCCGCCTGCCTCTTCGACCTGGGCCGGGGCGGCGACTTCGCGGCCCGCCCCGACGCCTCGACCGGGCGGGCGGCGGTGGCGGACGCCGCGGCGACCGGGCCGTACGCGCCGGTGGCGACGGGCTCGGTGGGCGCGGGCACGGGCGCGGTGGCGGGCGGGCTCAAGGGCGGGGTGGGGACCGCGAGCGCCGTCCTGGAGTCGGGGATCACGGTGGCGGCGCTCGTCGTGGTCAACGCGGTCGGCTCGCCGGTCGACCCGGACACGGGCGTGCCGTACGGGGCCTACTTCGCGGGCGGGCGGCCCGACTTCCCCGACCCGGCCGTGCACGAGGCGGCGCGGCGCCGGCTCGCCGAGGCGCGGGAGAAGCTCGCCCCGCCGCCGATGAACACCACCCTCGCGGTCGTCGCCACGGACGCGGCGCTGACCCGCGCCCAGGCGCAGAAGCTCGCCGGGACGGCGCACGACGGCATCGCGCGCGCCGTCCGTCCGGTGCATCTCCTCAACGACGGCGACACCGTCTTCGCCCTCGCGACCGGGGACCGGGAACTGCCCCCGGAGGGCGGCCCGCTCGCCCTCAACGAGATCCTCGCGGCGGGCGCCGACACGGTCACCCGCGCCATCGTCCAGGCGGTTCTCGCCCCGGCGACGGGGGTGACGGGGCCGGGCGGCGACCATCCCGCGTACCGCGAACTGTACGGCGGGACGTACGACGACTAGCCCCCCGAACCGACTGCCGGTATACCAAAGGAAGTTGACGAACTCGTCCGGGGGCGCGGGAACTCGATGCGCGCGCCCGTTCGTTTTCCCGAACGCCGGACACGATGTCAGACCCAGGGACTACGTTTAGCAAGCACCAAGTGACATGCGGCGACGGCCTGGAGACCCCCTTGAACGATCCGCACGATCCGCAGGATCCTTCGCACGATCCGTACGAGACGACCGACACCCAGGTTGAGCGGCTCCTCGGCAGGGCGCTCAACTCCTTCGACCTGCCCGACTCCACGGTCGAGCGCCTTGTGTCGGCGCTCGCGCACTCCAGCACGCTGCACTCCTCGCACCACAGCGCGTCGCTGCACCGCACCACCTACCGGCACGCCTATCTGCTCGCCGACGGCACGGCCCTCACCCTGTGGGAGCTGGTGCACAACTCCGGCCGCGACGGCACCGAGCACCACGAGCTGTACGAGGACGAGTCCGAGGCCCGGCTCGCCGCCTCCCGGCTGCCCTCGGGCCCCTCGCTCGGCTGGAGCGTGGAGCGCGCCGACGGCGGCCGGCCCGACGAGGACGACGACCTGGAGGTGCTGAGCGCGCTCCTCGCGCGCCCCATACCCGCCCAGCCCCGGGTGTACGTGCCGGACAACTCCGCGGACCACGCCCGCCGGGTGCTCCGGCGCGCGGAGAACGCGGACCGTCCCGGCGAGGCCGTGGCCCGGCGGCTCCGGCTCGCCTTCGGGCACCACATCACCCAGGCGTTCGGGCGCCAGTGCACGATGGAGGGCGGCCGGGACGCCGGCTTCACCCTCTACGAGCACCAGTTCCTGCTCCTCGACGGCAGCGAGGTCAGCCTCTGGGAGGTCGAGCACACGGCGACCCCGGACGGGCGCCACATGTGCGAGGTGTACGAGGACGAGCGCGCCGCCCGCGGGGCGATGGAGTCCCGCTCCCGCGTCCGCTGACCGCCCTCGGCCACGCCGCTCCCGGTCCGCCGCGCGCTCAGCCCGCGCGGCGGACCAGGAGGGCGACCGTCACGCCGGTCAGGCGCTCGGTGCCCGTCGCCGTGTAGCGGGCCCGCAGGGCGCGGGCCTGCGCCGGGGGCAGCGCGTCCAGCGGGTCGGCCTCGCCCGCCGGGACGAGCAGCCACAGCCTGGGCGCCCCGCGCGCCCGCAGACAGCGCGCCGGATCCGCGCACTCCGACGCCCACAGCTCCGCCCGGTCGGCCGCCGGGCGGTCCAGGAAGACGTCCGGCAGCACGCCCGGCGCGCGCAGTTCGCGGGGCAGATAGTGCCGGGCGCCCGCGTCCAGCAGCCGCCAGCGGTCCTCGCCCCGGGCGTAGACCACCGCGTCCCTGGGCCGGTGGTAGGCCCGGACGGTGGCCGCCGCGCCCCGGTGGTCCACCCCGTGCCAGAAGTGCGCGTACGGCTGCCGCAGCTCGCCCTGCTCGGGCAGCGTGAGCAGGGCGAGCACGGCGGGGACGGCCAGGACCGCGAGCCCCGCGCGCCGGGGGCGGGCGCCCGGGAGCCGGGCCGCCCGGAGCCCGGCCGCCGCCAGCACCGCCCAGGCGGGCAGGGTGAAGAGCAGATAGCGCGCGTGGAAGTAGGACACCTCGCCGTGCGAGGCCGTCCACAGGAGCAGCGGGGGCGCCAGGGCCGCGACGCTCACCGCCGCCACCCGGGCCCGCGCGGCCCGGCTCCCGGGCGCCGCCCAGGCGAGCACCCCGAGCACCAGCACGGCCCCCGCGACCGGGCCCGCGCCGAACAGCTGCGGCCAGAGCCCGGCGAGGGCGGCCGGGTCGGGCTCCGGGATCCACGCGATCTGCCGCCCGGCCTGCGCCCGGCCGAG
>NZ_JBEZHM010000019.1:0-123339 GCF_040650575.1 Streptomyces sp. NPDC048659
CGCACCACCGACCCCGGCTGCGACCTCGCCGCCTGCGACGCCCTCGCGCCCGGAGCGAGCGAAGCGAAGCGGAGGTCGCAGTCCGGACACCCTGCCCCCGTTCCGACCCCGGCCCCCGCCGCACCACCGGGACCTACCCCTACCCCTTCCCGCGCCGCTCCGTGGAGACGATGAGACAGACCCCGCCCACGACGATCAGCCCGCCGAGCACGATCGGCCAGCTCAGGGCCTCGTCCAGGACGAGCGCGCCGAGCGCGACGGCGACGACGGGGTTCACGTAGGCGTAGGTGGCGACCAGCGAGAGCGGGGCGGCCTGGAGCAGCCAGGCGTACGCGGTGAAGGCGAGCAGCGAACCGAAGACGATCAGATACGCGAGGGCGCCCCAGGAGCGCCCGGAGACGGCGGACAGGTCCAGCCCGTGGTGCTCGCCCCGGACCAGCCCGACCCCGACCCCGGCGAGCCCGCCCGCGACCATCTCGTACGCGCTGGCGGTGAACGGGTTGCCGGGCAGCGGCAGCCGGGACGAGGAGAACGAGCCGACCGACCAGCAGAGCGTCGCGGCGACGACGAGGACGACCCCGCCGACCCGCACGTCGCCGCTCAGCCCCGGCAGGGTCAGCACGCCGAGCCCGACGAGGCCGAGGAGCACGCCCGCGAGCCCGCCCGCGGTCGGCCGGTCCCCGGCGAGCGCCTTGAGGATCACGACCCAGGCGGGGACGACGGCGATGAGCAGCGCGGCGAGCCCGGAGGGGATGGAGGTCTCGGCGAGCACGACGAGCCCGTTGCCGCCGAGGATCAGCAGCAGTCCGACACCGGCGGCGGAGCCGAGCTGCCGGGGCGTGACCTTGAGCGCGGCGGGCCCCTGGCGCCAGGCGATGATCCCGGCGAGCAGCAGCCCGGCGGTGACGAAGCGGGCGCCGGCCGAGAGGAACGGCGGCATGGTCTCGACGACGATCCGGATCCCGAGGTACGTGGACCCCCACACGACATAGACGATCCCGAGCGCGGCCCAGACGGCGACGGGTATCCGCCGCGCGGCGGGGGCGGGGGCGGCGCCGGAGGCGGCGGGAGAGGTGTGGAGCTCGGGTGCCGGATCGACGGCGGGGGTTGTCATGCGCAGGAGATTAAGCGGCGACCGACGGGAACACCACGAATCCTGCCCGGAACCGGGCAGGCCAGAGCGGGAATCGACCTCAGTCGGCCCTCGGCCTCAACCGGCCGCGACTACGCCCCCGCCCCGCTCCCCGCCCCGTCCCCCGTGGCCTTCAGCGCCAGCCACAGCTCCATCCGTACGTCCGGGTCGTCGAGGGAGCGCCCGAGGATCTCCTCCACGCGGCGCATCCGGTAGCGCAGGGTGTGCCGGTGGACGCCCAGGTCGGCGGCGGCGGCGTCCCACTGCCCGTGCCGGGAGAGCCAGGCGCGCAGGGAGGCGACGAGGTCGCCGCGCCCGGTCGCGTCATGCTCGTACAGCGCGCGCAGCAGCCCGTCGGCGAACGCGCGCACCGCGTCGTCGGCGAGCAGCGGCAGGACGGATCCGGCGGCCAGCTCCTCGTGCTCGACGAGCGCCCTGCCCCGGCGCCGGGCCACCGACAGGGCCTGTTCGGCCTGCTTGTAGGCCGCGGCGGCGGCGATGGGCCCGGTCGGGGCGGACAGCCCGACGACGATCCCGGCGTCCTCGGCCTCGCGCGAGGCGTACCCCTCGCAGGCGGTGACGACGGCGCCGCCGTCCCCGGCGAGGACGACCAGCCGCTCCTCGCCGTCGGGCACGGCCAGGACCGACTCGCCGGCCCGGGCCGCGGCGGCCTCCAGGGACTCGGCGAGCACGGCCAGCGGCGACTCGCCCGAGCCCGGGGAGGGCGGCTCGGCGGCGGTGGCGGGCTCGGCGATGAGCAGCCGGAACGGCGCGTCGAGCAGCCCGCCGTACAGGTCGCCGGCGACGGCGCGGGCGTGGTCGGGCTGCCCGGCGAGGAGCATCCGCAGCACCGCCGCGCCGAGCCGCTGTTCGGCGGCCTGGAGGGAGCGGGAGCGTTCGGTGGTGAGGGTGAGCAGGGCGATGGCCGAGTGCACGGCGTACCGCTCGGCCGTCCCCAGCGGGGCGCCGGTGCCGACGGCGAGGGCGCCGCGGACCCGCCGCCCGGTGCCGAGGGACTGGAGCTCGACGCGGTCGTCGGTGCCGCCGACGACGGCGCTGGCGGGCGCGGGGCGCTCGCGGAGGCGCTCGACGTCGGCGGTGAGCCGGGCGGCGCGGCGGGCGGCCCATTCGGGCGAGACGGCGACGACGCTGCCGGAGGTGTCGTAGAGCGCGGCCCAGCCGTCGACGTGCGCGGCGAGCCGGGCGACGACCGCGTCGGGGCCCTCGGCGAGCGCGGCCCGGGTCAGCTCGCGCTGGGCCTCGAAGCCGGCGGTGACGGCGCGGTACTGGTCGGCGGAGATGGCCGCGGACACGGCCTTGCTGATGGCGAGGAAGGGGGTGCGGCGGGGCACTTCGAGGAGCGGCAGGGACTCCTCGCGGGCGGCGTCGAGGAGGGCCTGCGGGATCGCCTCGTAGTTGACGCCGACGGCGAAGCCGAGCCCGACGACGCCCGCGCCGAGCAGCCGCCGGACGTAGCGGCGCATCGTCTCCGGGTCCTCGGCGTCGAGGGTGAGCGCGGTGGTGAGCAGCAGCTCGCCGCCCTCCATGTAGGGGACGGGGTCGGCGAGCTCGCTGACGTGCGCCCAGCGCACCGGGGTGTCGAGGCGGTCCTCACCGGCTCGGACGGTGAGTTTGAGCGCCGAGTGCTGGACGAGCGAGGCGAGGGTGGGCGGCATTGGCGACCGGTGGACCTTCGGGAGGAGGGGAGGCGCTGCCCGTCGGGCGGCGCGCCCCCGATTGTGCCAGCCCGCCGACGGGGGCGCCTTCGGCGCGGGCGGGGCTCAGCCGCGCAGGTCCACGAGGAGCGGGGGCGTCTGCTCGCCGTGTACGTGGGTGAGGGAGACGACGGCGTGGCCGGGCGGGACGGTGTGGGCGAGGTCGGAGGCGGACCAGCGCTCGCGCTCGACCTCGCGGACGGTGACGGCCTCGGTGGTGACGGCCTCGCCGGTGAGCTTCTTGCGGAGGGCGTGCAGGGCGCGGGTCATGGGCTGGTCGGCGAAGACGGTGTGGTGGGCGACTTCCTTGGTCTCCACGCGTTCGGTGCCCCAGGCTTCGGCGAAGAACCGGCCCTCCCAGGCGGAGAGTCCGGCGAAGGCCATCCGGCAGCCGACGGCGGCGAGCAGCGGCCCGTGCAGGGCGGCGGGCACGTCCGCCAGGGTGCGCAGGGCGAGTACGGCGCCCGCGTTCTGCGGGCGCAGCCGCTGGAGCGCCCGGACGGTGCCCGGGGTGAGCGCCCCGGCGGCGTCGTCGAGGACCAGGCAGGCGAAGGGGCCTCGCCCGGCGCGGTCGCGGGTGACGGACTGGAACTGGGCGAGCAGGAGCCGGTTGAGCAGGCGGGCGGCCTCTTCGTGGCTGCCCTCGGGCAGGGTGATCCGCACCCGCATGGGGTGCCGGGCCACGGCCCGCAGGGAGAAGGGCCGCGCCTCGCCGCCGCCCCCGAAGAACTCGGCGAAGACCGGCCGGTCGAGGGTGGAGAGCCGGTCGGCGAGGACCGGGCCGACGTCGGTCGCCGTGCCGGCCTGGCGCATCCGCGACTCCAGCTCGCGGCGCATGGCGGACGCGCCCTCGGCGGGCAGCAGGTCGAGGAGGGTGCGCAGGGTCTCGGGGCGGGCTTCGAGCAGTTCGCGGAGGACCGGCACGGTGGGGAAGCGCCCGTACACCGCCCGGTAGGGGCCGAGGAGCTGGGCGAGGGCGGTCGCGGCGCGGCGCGTCTCCACACCGTCCACATCGCCGACGAGCCCTTCGGCGAGGACGGCGGCGGCCTCGTCGGGGTCGGTGGTCCCGGCGTACAGGTCGAGGTCGTAGGGCGAGGAGGGGTCGCCGACGCGCACCACGACGTCGTAGGACTCGTCGGCGCCGAACGGGGCGCCCGCCGTGCCGACGGCGACGAGGGCGCAGCCGCCGGTGAGGGCCTGGAGGACGAGGGACTCGACGACGGGCCGGACGAGGGCGCGGCTCTTTCCGGCACCGGAGGGGCCGACGGCGAGGAGGGAGGTGGCGAGGAGTCCGGGATCGAGGGCGAGCCCGGCGCCCTGATAGGCGTGCGGGGTGCGCTCGGCGGTCTCGTACCGCCCGAGCATGACCTGTCCCGTCAGGAGGTCGTGCGGGGCCGAGCGGTGCGGCAGGTCGCGGGCGCCCGAGGGGTGCGCGGCGGTGGCGGCGCCCTGTTCCAGCAGGGTGCGGACGAGGGTGGCGCGGGCGACGGCGTCACGGGCGGTCTCGCCCCAGCCTCGGCGCACGCGGGCGCAGTCGACGTCGTTCATCCGCCCACCGGCCACCTCGGCGGCGAGCAGGTCGGCGGCGCGGTGCTCGCCCGCCTCCCGGAGCTGCGGCCACTGGGAGGGCGGGACGACGACGCCGACGGGTGCGGCGGGCGCGACGGCGGCGGAGCGGGCCCGCCGGGCACGGAGGAGCCCCGGCCAGTCGCCGAGCCGGGCGAAGGGCCACAGCACGACGAGCGTGATCGCCCCGTAGACGCTGTAGACGAGGAGCGGCGAGGTGAAGACCTCGAAGCCGCCGGTGACCAGCGCGATGAGCGAGAAGAGCGTGCTCGCGACGGGGACCGGCGTCCAGTCGAGACCGAATGCCTCGGGCCATACGAAGAGCAGCGCGCCGAACGCGAGAGCGGCGGCGAGCAGTGCGCGGCGGGCCGGCTGGAACCGCTCCATGTAGTGCAGGGCGATCCTGCGCCAGGAGCCGAGGAACCCGACGCCCGCGACGACGAGGGTGAAGAAGACGCCGTCGATGACGACGCGCGCCGCGTCGCCGTGCCAGTCGACGGGGCTCGTGGTGGCGGGCCAGAACCACCCTTCCGGCGTCACGCTCCACACGATCTCGGTCTTGTACGGGAAGAGGCCCGTGCGCCAGGCGGACCAGATGACGACGCC
Organism: Streptomyces sp. NPDC048659; assembly: GCF_040650575.1. Classification (NCBI taxonomy): domain Bacteria; kingdom Bacillati; phylum Actinomycetota; class Actinomycetes; order Kitasatosporales; family Streptomycetaceae; genus Streptomyces; species Streptomyces sp. NPDC048659. Next base: position 5,020 of record NZ_JBEZHM010000019.1, read on the forward strand.
GATGGCGAGGGGCAGCAGCAGCCCGACGACGGTGATGGGCGCCAGGCGTTCGGGCGGCGGCGGGGCCGGGGTGTACCGCAACCGCCAGATCCCCGCCCCCGGCTTGGGCCGAGGCGCGTCCAGCCACTCCACCATGGGATGCCGGGCCGCCGGGGCGGCGGCGGGGCGCGGCGGTACGAGCGGCGGGGCGGCGGGGGCGGGAGGCGCCACGGGCGCGGACGGCGGAGGCACCGCGGGCGCGGCTGCCGGAGGCGCGGGGACGGACGACGGCGGCACCGCAGGCGCCGACGCCGGAGCCGCAGGTACGGACGGCGCCCCCGCCGGCCGCGGCACCCCCGGCACGGAGCCCGCCCCACCCCCCTCCCGCCCCGTCGTCCCCCCGGCGCGGTCCCGCGACTCGTACGCGCCCTCGGTCATGCCTTCGGTGTCCATGAACCCCTGCCCCCTGACCAGCCAGGTCGCCGCATCCGTGCAAGCGTCAATCTAGTGCTGATCCGCCCCCGCCGAGCCGTTTCGCCCGGCCGGGCGCGAGGTGTGCCGTCATGTCCATCGCGGATAACGACGCGCCCCGCAACACTCCCTATCGGCACATGCCTCCGGCCCGCCCCCGCACCTAGCCTGCGGAGGAAACCCCGCACGTGCGTCCAGAACACCCCAGGAGCCCCGCATGAACGCTGTCCCGCAGGAGCGGCGCGTCGTCACCGCCATCCCCGGCCCGAAGTCGCAGGAGCTTCAGGCCCGCCGTCTCGACGCGGTCGCCGGTGGCGTGGGCTCCACGCTTCCCGTGTTCACCAAGCGGGCCGGTGGCGGCATCATCGAGGACGTCGACGGCAACCGCCTGATCGACTTCGGCTCCGGCATCGCCGTGACCTCCGTGGGCGCCTCCGCCGAGGCCGTCGTGCGCCGCGCCGCCGCGCAGCTCGCCGACTTCACCCACACCTGCTTCATGGTGACGCCGTACGAGGGGTACGTCGAGGTCTGCGAGGCGCTGTCCGAGCTGACCCCGGGCGACCACGCCAAGAAGTCCGCGCTGTTCAACTCCGGCGCCGAGGCCGTCGAGAACGCGGTGAAGATCGCCCGCTCGTACACCAAGCGCCAGGCCGTCGTCGTCTTCGACCACGGCTACCACGGGCGTACGAACCTGACGATGGCGCTCACCGCCAAGAACATGCCGTACAAGCAGGGCTTCGGCCCGTTCGCGCCCGAGGTCTACCGCGTGCCGGTCGCCTACGGCTACCGCTGGCCCACCGGCCCGGAGAACTGCGGCCCCGAGGCCGCCGCCCAGGCCATCGACCAGATCACCAAGCAGATCGGCGCCGACAACGTCGCCGCGATCATCATCGAGCCGGTCCTCGGCGAGGGCGGCTTCATCGAGCCGGCCAAGGGCTTCCTGCCGGCGATCGTGAAGTTCGCCAACGACAACGGCATCGTCTTCGTCGCCGACGAGATCCAGTCCGGCTTCTGCCGCACCGGCCAGTGGTTCGCCTGTGAGGACGAGGGCATCGTCCCCGACCTCATCACCACCGCCAAGGGCATCGCGGGCGGCCTGCCGCTCGCCGCCGTCACCGGCCGCGCCGAGATCATGGACTCCGTCCACGGCGGCGGCCTCGGCGGCACCTACGGCGGCAACCCGGTCGCGTGCGCCGGTGCCCTCGGCGCCATCGAGACCATGAAGGAGCTCGACCTCAACGCCGCGGCGAAGAAGATCGAGTCGGTCATGAAGGCCCGCCTGACGGCCATGCAGGAGAAGTTCCCGGCCATCGGCGACATCCGCGGCCGCGGCGCGATGATCGCGATCGAGCTGGTCAAGGACCAGGCGACCAAGGAGCCGAACCCGGAGGCCGCCGCCGCGCTCGCCAAGTTCTGCCACAACGAGGGCGTCCTCGTCCTGACCTGTGGCACCTACGGCAACGTGCTGCGCTTCCTGCCGCCGCTGGTGATCGGCGAGGACCTCCTGAACGAGGGCCTGGACGTCATCGAGAGCGCGTTCGCCCAGATCTGAGGCTTCCGGCACCCGGTGTGAAGAAGCTGTGGGGGGCCGATGGCGGGATGGAGATCCGGCTGTCGGTCCCCCTTTTCGTGGCGTACGGTTTCCGCAGATGAGAGAAACACCCCGGGCGGAGCCTCCCCAGCCCCGCCCACACCGTGCCCTCGCGCACACCGCTGGAGCCCTGGGCTCCGGAACTCCTCACCGATCGGATGGCCGCCCGCCCCACACCCCCCGGGGCGCGCGGCAGCCCGGTCCGGGCGGCCGCCCCGGAACAACCCCCCCTGTTCCGGGGCGGCCGGCTGTCTTCTGGGCCCTGGTCGTGCTCACCCTGACCACCTGGCAGGTCCTCGTCCACGGCCCCCTCGCCCGCCTCGACGAACGCCTCTCCCGCGCCCTGGTCGGCACCGTCCCGCGCGGGCTGAGCGAAGCCGCCTCCGACCTCGGCAACCTGACCGTCGCACTGCCGGTGCTCGCCCTCGCCCTGGCGTACGCCGTGTGGCGGGGCCGCCGCGCCCAGGCCCTCTGCGCGGGGCTCGCGATGGCCGCCGTCCCGCTCCTGGTGGTCCCCCTGAAGGCGTGGACGGCCCGCCCCGGCCCGCTCGAACCCTGGGCCCAGGGCTACTACCCCTCGGGCCACACGGCCACCGCGCTCATCGCCTACACCAGCGCCGCCCTGCTGGTCTCCCGCCGCCTCCTCCCCCTCGCCGCCCTGCTCACGGCCGTGACGGCGGCCGGACTGGTGCTGCGCGGCTTCCACTGGCCCCTGGACGTGCTGGCCTCCCTGGCCCTGTGCGTGCCCGTGCTGCGCTGGCCGGTGTACGCGGCGCGCCTCGGCCGGAGCCGACCCGCCCCGTAGGCCGCGCGGCGGACCACGGGGGCTGTCCCCCGCCTCGTACCACCGGTTCGCCGGATGGTCCCGGCCGCCCGCCACGCCCATGATCGTTCCCAGTGGCCGTACGAGCGGTCCACACGGGTACGGGGAAGGACGGACGGGTGTTCCACAGAGGATCGAAGGTCGCGGTCGTCGCGCTGGCGCTGGTGCTCGCGGGCGGGGCCGTGGCGCCCGGCGCGGCGGCGCGGGAGCGGGGCGGCAAGACCGCCGAGGACGGCGTCTGGCGGGTGACGGGGTACGGGACGGTGCTGTCGGCGGCCGACGGCGTGCTGCGCGAGTACCAGACCTCGGCCGCCGGGTGCGTGCCGGGCTTCACGGCCCGGCGGACGACGGCGCCCGGGGCCTACCGCACGGACGACGGCACCGTGTTCACGCTGCGCCCCAACGGGCGGCTGGCGGTCGCCGGGTCGGCCGGCACGCGGGAGCTGCGGCGGCTGCCGGGGCTCCCGGAGGCGTGCCGGCACCCGCTGCCGGCGGATCCGCTGACGGCCTTCGACGTGTTCTGGCAGTCGTTCGAGGAGAACTACCCGTTCTTCGCCGCCAAGGGGATCGACTGGCACGCGGTACGGGACGCGTACCGGCCCCGGGTGCACGCGGGGACGAGCCGGGACGAGCTGTTCGGGATCTTCTCCGACATGGTGCGGCCGCTGAACGACGCCCATGTGGCCGTGTTCGAGGGCGACCGCTACTTCGCCGGGGTGCGGCCCGGCACGACCGTCCCCGGTCCGGAGCTCGACGCAAGGGCCAAGGCCCACATCGTGCGCCGGGACCTGGGCGGGCGGCCGCTCACGGAGTTCGCGAACGGGCGGATCGGCTACGCGGACCTGCCGGACGGCATGGGCTATCTGCGGATCTCGGGCTTCGCCGGCTACGACCGGCGGGACCCCTCGTACGCCGCGCAGCTCGCGGAGCTGGACCGGGCGCTGGACGCGGTCCTCACGCCGGAGCGGGCGGCCTCGCTGCGGGGGCTGGTGATCGACGTGCGGATCAACGGCGGTGGCTCGGACGCGCTGGGCCTGCGGGTGGCCGGGCGGCTCACGGACCGCCCGTACACGGCCTACCGCAAGCGGACCCGGTACACCGCCCCGGAGCCGGTGGGGGTGGTCCCGCAGCGGGGCGCGGCCCGGTACACGGGTCCGGTGGCGGTGCTCACCGCCGGGACGACGTTCAGCGCGGGCGAGACGTTCACCCAGGCGCTGATCGACCGGCCCGGCGGCGCGGTGCGGGTCGGGCAGCCCACCCAGGGGGTCTTCTCGGACACCCTGACGCGCGGGCTCCCCGACGGGATGGAGGTGTGGCTGCCGAACGAGGAGTTCCTGACCCGTTCGGGCCGGACCTTCGACGGGACCGGGATCCCGCCGCACGTGTGGACCCCGGTCTTCACGGAGGAGGAGTTCGCGGCGGGCCGCGACTCGGCGTTCGACGCGGCGGTGCGTCAGCTCCAGTTGTAGGCGTCGAAGTTCCGGCTGAACTCCCACTGGTTGTACCGGTCCCAGTTGATGGACCAGGTCATCAGGCCGCGCAGGCCGGGCCAGGTGCCGTGGGTCTGGTACGAACCGCAGTTCTGCTTCTTGGTGAGGCAGTCCAGGGCCTTGTTCACCTCGGCCGGCGTGGTGTGCCCGTTGCCGGCCTGGGTGGAGGCGGGCAGGCCGATGGCGACCTGGTCGGGGCGGAGGGCCGGGAAGACGCGGTCGGTGTTGCCGGCGACGGGGAAGCCGGTGAGGAGCATGTCGGTCATGGCGATGTGGAAGTCGGCGCCGCCCATGGAGTGGTACTGGTTGTCGAGGCCCATGATCGAGCCCGAGTTGTAGTCCTGGACGTGCAGCAGGGTGAGGTCGTCGCGCAGGGCGTGGATGACCGGGAGGTAGGCGCCGGCGCGCGGGTCCTGGCCGCCCCAGGGGCCGGAGCCGTAGTACTGGTAGCCGAGCTGGACGAAGAAGGTCTCCGGGGCCATGGTGAGGACGAACTTGGCGCCGTACTTGGCCTTGAGGGTCTTGACCGCGGAGATCAGGTTGACGATGACCGGGCTGGTCGGGTTGCGGAAGTCGGTGTCGCCGGTCTGGAGCGAGAGGGAGTGGCCCTCGAAGTCGATGTCGAGGCCGTCGAGCCCGTACTCGTCGATGATCTTCGAGACGGAGGAGACGAAGGTGTCGCGGGCGGCCGTGGTGGAGAGCTGGACCTGGCCGTTCTGGCCGCCGATGGAGATCAGGACCTTCTTGCCGGCGGCCTGCTTGGCCTTGATGGCGGTCTTGAAGTCGGCGACGGACTCGACACCCGGGCACTCGGTCGCGGGGCAGAGGCTGAAGCGGATGTCGCCGGAGGTGACGGAGGTCGGCTCGCCGAAGGCGAGGTTGATGACGTCCCAGGAGTCGGGGACGTCGGCCATCCGCGTGTAGCCGGAGCCGTTGGCGAAGCTGGCGTGGAGGTAGCCGACGAGGGCGTGGGCGGGGAGCTGGCCGCCGGGGTTGCCGCCGCCCCCGCTGGTGGTGGTGCCGGTGACGGCGGTGGACCGGGCCGACTCGCCGGCGCTGTTCACGGCGGTGACCTGGAAGCTGTACGAGGTGGCGGCGGCGAGGCCGGTCGCGGTGTACGAGGTGCCGGCGGCGGTCGCGAGGGCGACGCCGTCCTTGTAGACCTTGTACGAGGTGGCGCCGGAGACGGCGGGCCAGCTCAGGGTGACCGAGGAGGCGGTGGCGCCGCCCGCGGTGAGGCCGGTCGGGGTGGCGGGGAGCTGGACCGGGTCGCCGCCGGGGCCGAGCAGGGACAGGTCGTCGGCGACGTAGGCGCCGGTGCCGTACCAGCCGTGGGTGTAGAGGGTGACGGAGGTCGTCGAGGCGCCGGTGGTGAAGCTGGTGGCGAGCCGCTGCCAGTCGGGGGCGGACTGGGTCCAGGCGGAGACGTCGGTGGTCCCGGTGCCGGAGGCGCCGAGGTAGACGTAGCTGCCGCGGACCCAGCCGCTGAGCTGGTAGGTGGAGTTCGGCTTGACGGTGACGGTCTGGGAGCACTTGGCGTTGTCGCTGCCGGCGGGCGTGGCCTGGAGGGCCTTCGTGCCGCCGTGCACGGGGGTGGAGACGACGGCCCCGCTGCCGGCCGTGCAGCTCCACCCGTCCAGACCGGCCTCGAAGCCGCCGTTGCGGGCGAGTTCGGTGTCGGCCGCGTGGGCCAGGGGGGTGAGCGTCACGAGGCCGCCGGCGGCGAGGGCGCCCGCCAGGAGCAGGGTCAGGGGTCTGGTGCGGTCCACAACTGCCTCCGGGAGTGGGGGGAATCGAGGTGGAGCGCGCCACAGCATGGTCCAGACCAATTGAGTGGTCAAGACCTCTGTCCGGTATGACGCGGTGTCAGACGAGGCCGCCCCGCCGCCTCACCCTCCCCCCGACTCCCTCTCCCCCCTTGCCAGTTGGCCCGCGGCCTCGTGCATCGCGAGCTCCAGCAGCGCCGCGTCCGTGAGCGTGCCCGAGGCGTCCGGCGGCACCAGCCAGCGCACCCCGCCGGTCACCCGGCCCGGGTACGGGACGACGATCCAGGTGCCGCTGCCCGCCCCGCGCACCCCGGTGCCGAGCCAGCGGGCGGCGGTGCCCGGCGGCACGAAGAAGCCCATCCGGGCGTCGCCGAAGTCGGCGAGCACCGGGCCCGGCCGGTCCACCAGGCGGGTCAGCACGTCGAGCGTCGGATAGCCGAGCTCGGCCGGCAGGATCAGCACGTCCCAGCGCCTGCCCGCGGGCAGCAGCGCGATCCCGTGCGGATTGCGCTCCCACTCCCACCGGCAGGCGTCGGGATCCGGCGCCGCCGAGGCCAGCCACTCCACCGCGGTCCTGGCCTCCGCGGCCCCCGAACCAGTCATCGCGACGATCCCCTCTCTCCGTACGGGCACCGCGGTCGCGGTGTCGTACGGAGAGAGCGCGCCCCGGCCCTCCTCTTACGCGGGTTTCCTACCCGCGAGTTGTGATCTGGATCACACGACAAGGGGGACGGGTCAGCTGTCGAAGCCCAGCCCCAGCTTGTCCATGGTCTTCAGCCACAGGTTCCGCCGGCCGCCGTTCTCGTCGGCGCGGGCCAGCGACCACTTGGTCAGCCCGATGCCCGCCCAGGCGATGGGCTCCGGCGGGAACGGCAGCGGCTTGGATCGCACCATCTCCAGGCGCGTGCGCTCGGTCGGCTCCCCCGCCAGCAGGTCCAGCATCACGTCCGCGCCGAAGCGGGTGGCGCCGACGCCGAGGCCGGTGTAGCCCTGCGCGTACGCCACCTTGCCCTGGTGCGAGGTGCCGAAGAAGGCCGAGAAGCGCGAGCAGGTGTCGATCGCGCCGCCCCAGGCGTGGCTGAAGCGGAGCCCCTCCAGCTGCGGGAAGCAGGTGAAGAAGTGCTGGGCCAGCTTCAGATAGGTCTCCGGGCGGTGGTCCATCTCGGCGGTCACCTTGCCGCCGAACTGGTAGATGGCGTCGTAGCCGCCCCACAGGATCCGGTTGTCCGCGGTGATGCGGAAGTAGTGGAACTGGTTGGCGCTGTCGCCCAGGCCCTGCCGGTTCTTCCAGCCGATGGAGGCGAGCTGCTCGGCGGAGAGCGGCTCGGTCATCAGCGCGTAGTCGTAGACCGGGACGGTGTAGTGCCGCAGCCGCTTGACCAGCGAGGGGAAGACGTTGGTGCCGAGCGCGACCTTGCGGGCCGCGATCCGGCCGTACGGGGTGCGCACGGCCATGCCGCCGCTCGCGCCGCCCGCCGAGGCCAGGTCGAGCGCCGGGGTGTTCTCGAAGATCCGCACACCCAGGTCGAGACACGCCTGCTTGAGGCCCCAGGCCAGCTTGGCCGGGTGCAGCATGGCGACCCCGCGGCGGTCCCACAGCCCGCCCTTGAAGGTCGGCGAGGCGACCTCGGCCCGGATGGCCTCGCCGTCGAGGAGCTCCAGCCCGTCGGCGAGACCGAGCCGCGCCGCCTCCTCGTACAGCTCGTGCAACTCGTCGACCTGGTACGACTCGGTGGCCACGTCGATCTCGCCGGTGCGCTCGAAGTCGCAGTCCAGCGAGTAGCGGCCGACGGCCTCCTCGATGGCGTCGAGGTTCCGCTCGCCCATCCGCTCCAGGGTGGCGAGCTCGCCCGGCCAGCGGGCGAGCCCGTTGCCCAGGCCGTGCGTGAGGGAGGCGGCGCAGAAGCCACCGTTGCGGCCCGAGGCGGCCCAGCCCACCTCGCGGCCTTCGATGAGCACGACGTCCCGGGAGGGGTCGCGCTCCTTGGCGATCAGCGCGGTCCACAGACCGCTGTAGCCGCCGCCCACGACCAGCAGGTCGCAGCGCTCGCTGCCGGTGAGTGCGGGCAGCGCCCCGGGCTTGCCGGGATCTTCCAGCCAGAAGGGGACGGGCTGGGCGTCGGAGAGAGATTGTGCAGCGAGACGCATGGCGACTGGGGCCATGGTTTCCAACTCCTTCGGTGCCTGACCGGCTGTCGGTCAGGCTGTTGCTGTTTTCTTGCGCCGGTTGGTGACGATCTGACCGGCCACTACCACCAGCACCGCGATGACGAACATCGCCGTACCGATGACGTTGATCTGGACGGGCGTACCGCGCTGCGCCGAGCCCCACACGAACATGGGGAAGGTCACGGTCGAGCCCGCGTTGAAGTTGGTGATGATGAAGTCGTCGAACGACAGGGCGAAGGCCAGCAGCGCGCCGGCCGCGATGCCGGGCGCCGCGATCGGCAGCGTCACCCGCAGGAAGGTCTGCACCGGCCCCGCGTACAGGTCGCGGGCGGCCTCCTCCAGGCGCGGGTCCATGGACATCACACGCGCCTTGACCGCCGTCACGACGAACGACAGGCAGAACATGATGTGGGCGATCAGGACCGTCCAGAAGCCCAGCTCGGCGCCCATGTTCAGGAACAGGGTGAGCAGCGAGGCGGCCATGACGACCTCGGGCATCGCCATCGGCAGGAAGATCAGCGAGTTGATCGCGCCGCGCGCCCGGAAGCGGTAGCGGACCAGCGCGAAGGCGATCATCGTGCCGAGGACGACCGCGCCGACCGTGGCCCAGGCGGCGAGCTGGAGCGAGAGGGACAGCGAGCCGCACATGTCGGCGACGCCGCAGGGGTCCTTCCAGGCGTCCAGGGAGAACTGCTGCCACGCGTAGTTGAAGCGCCCGTTCGGCTTGTTGAACGAGAACACCATCACGACGACGTTCGGCAGGATCATGTACGCGAGCGTCAGCACGCCCGCGATGACGACAAGGTTCCGTCGGATCCAACGCATCAGACCAGGTCCTCCGTTCCCGCCTTGCGGATGTAGACGGTGACCATGAGCAGCACGATCGCCATGAGGATGAAGGACAGCGCGGCGGCCGTCGGGTAGTCGAGCACGCGCAGGAACTGCGACTGGATGACGTTGCCGACCATCTTGGTGTCGGTCGAGCCGAGCAGTTCGGCGTTGACGTAGTCGCCGCTCGCCGGGATGAAGGTGAGCAGCGTGCCGGAGACGACACCCGGCATGGACAGCGGGAACGTCACCTTGCGGAAGGTGGTGGCCGGGGAGGCGTAGAGGTCCTGCGCCGCCTCGTGCAGCCGCCCGTCGATCCGCTCCAGCGAGGTGTAGAGCGGCAGGATCATGAAGGGCAGGAAGTTGTACGTGAGGCCGCACACGACCGCCATCGGGGTGGCGAGCACGCGGCTGCCCTCGGTCCAGCCGAGCCAGCTGGTCACGTCGAGGACGTGCAGCGCGTTCAGCACGTCGACCACGAGGCTGTCGTCGGCGAGGATCGTCTTCCAGGCCAGCGTACGGATGAGGAAGCTGGTGAAGAACGGGGCGATGACCAGCACCAGCAGCACGTTGCGCCAGCGCCCGGCCTTGAAGGCGATCAGGTACGCCAGCGGGTAGCCGAGCAGCAGGCACAGCAGGGTCGCGGTGCCGGCGTACAGCAGCGAGCGGACGAACTGCGGCCAGTACTCCTGGAAGGCGTCCCAGTAGGTCTGGAAGTGCCAGGTGACCTGGAAACCCTGCTCCAGGGAGCCGGTCTGCACCGAGGTCGACGCCTGGTAGACCATCGGCAGCGCGAAGAAGACGAGCAGCCAGACGATGCCGGGCAGCAGCAGCCAGTACGGGACGAGCCGCTTGCGGGTGGCGGGCTTGCGGAGCACGGGTTCCGCCGCCGTCTCCTCCTTGACGAGGGTGGGGGCGCTCACGCGGCGTCCTCCACCGTCTCCACACCGGCGTCGATGTCCTGAGCGGCGTCCAGGCCGAAGGTGTGGGCGGGGTTCCAGTGCAGGACGACCTCGGCCCCGGGGGCCAGGCGGGCGTCGCGCTCGATGTTCTGCTCGTAGACCTGGAGCCCGGCGCCGGCCGGCGAGTTCACCACGAACTGGGTGGAGACGCCGATGAAGGAGGAGTCGACGATCCGCCCGGTGACCCGGTTGCGGCCGTCGGCGATGGCACCCGCGTCGTCCGCGTGGGCGATCGAGATCTTCTCCGGCCGCACGCCGACGAGGACCTTGCCGCCGCTGCGGACCGTGTCCGTACAGCGCTCGCGGGGCACCCGGAGCTTGCCGCCGCCGGCCGTGGCCAGGACATCCGAGCCGCCCGTCTCGACGACCTCGGCCTCGATCAGGTTGGAGGTGCCGAGGAAGTTGGCGACGAAGGTGGTGTTCGGGTTCTCGTACAGGTCGGCGGGGGCGCCGAGCTGCTCGACCCGGCCGCCGTTCATGACCGCGACCTGGTCGGCCATGGTCATGGCCTCCTCCTGGTCGTGGGTGACGTGCACGAAGGTGATGCCGACCTCGGTCTGGATGCGCTTCAGCTCCAGCTGCATCTGGCGGCGCAGCTTGAGGTCGAGCGCGCCCAGCGGCTCGTCGAGCAGCAGGACCTGCGGGTGGTTGATGAGCGCGCGGGCCACGGCGACGCGCTGCTGCTGGCCGCCGGAGAGCTGGTGCGGCTTCTTGTGCGCGTGCTCGCCGAGCTGCACCAGCTCGATCATCTCGTCCACCTGCGGCTTCACGGTCTTGATGCCGCGCCGGCGCAGGCCGAAGGCGATGTTCTCGGAGATGGTCATGTGCGGGAAGAGCGCGTAGGACTGGAAGACCGTGTTCACCGGGCGCTTGTACGGCGGGAGGTCGGTGACGTCCCGGTCGCCGAGGAAGACGGTGCCCGTGGTGGGGTCCTCCAGGCCGGCGATCATGCGCAGCGTGGTGGTCTTGCCACAGCCCGAGGCGCCGAGGAGGGCGAAGAACGAGCCCTGGGGGATCGTCAGGTCGAGCGGGCGGACGGCATGGAAGGAGCCGTAGGACTTGCTGATGCCGGAGAGACGGACGTCGCCGCCAGTGTTCTTGTCAGTCATGGGTTGCGGTCCCGGAGGGTCGTAAGGAAAGGGGCGGCGGTCAGGCACCGATGAGCTTGGCGAACTTCTCCTCGTACGCCGTCTCCTCCGCGCTGCTGAGCGAGCGGAAGGCGTGCGACTTCCGGGCCATCGCCTTGTCGGGGACGATCAGCGTGTTGTTCGCCAGCTCGGGGTCGATCTTGGCGAGCTCGTCCTTCACCCCGTCGACCGGGCAGACGTAGTTGATGTACGCGGCGAGCTGCGCGGCCACCGGAAGCTCGTAGTAGTAGTCGATGAGCTTCTCGGCGTTGGTCTTGTGCCGGGCCTGGGCGGGGACCAGCAGGTTGTCACTGGAGGTGATGTAGCCGGCCGCGGGGATGGCGAACTTGATGTCCGGGTTGTCGGCCTGGAGCTGGATGACGTCACCGGCCCAGGCGAGGCAGGCGGCCAGGTCGCCCTTGGACAGGTCGGACGTGTAGTCGTTGCCGGTGAAGCGCCGGATCTGCTTCTTGTCGACGCCCTTCTGGATCCGCCCGACGGCCGCGTCGTAGTCGGCGTCGGTGAAGGAGCCGGGGTCCTTGCCGAGGTCGAGCAGGGTCATGCCGATCGTGTCGCGCATCTCCGTCAGGAAGCCGACCCGCCCCTTCAGCGAGGGGTCGTCGAGCAGCTGGCTGACGGAGTCGACCTTCTTGCCGCCGGTCGCCTTGGAGTTGTAGGCGATGACGGTGGAGATGCCGGTCCAGGGGTACGAGTAGGCCCGCCCCGGGTCCCAGTCGGGCCGCCGGAACTGCGCGGACAGGTTGGCGTAGGCGTTCGGCAGGTTGGCGGCGTCCAGCTTCTGCGCCCAGCCGAGCCGGATCATCCGGGCGGCGAGCCAGTCGGTCACACAGATCAGGTCCCGCCCGGTGTCCTGCCCGGCGGCGAGCTGCGGCTTGATCTTCCCGAAGAACTCGACGTTGTCGTTGATGTCCTCGGTGTACTTGACCTTGATCCCGGTGCGCTTGGCGAACGCCTCCAGGGTGGGCCGGGACTTCTCGTCCTCGCTGACGTCCATGTACTCGGTCCAGTTGGAGAAGTTCAGGCTCTTCTCCTTGGCCGAGAAGTCCGTGGCCGCGGGCCCCTGCCCCTCCCGCTTGGCCGGCGGGATGCCGCAGGCGCTCAGGCCGGCGAGCCCGCCGACCGTGAGCGCTCCGACGCCACCCGCCCGCAGCACCGAACGGCGGGTGAGCGCGCCCCGGCCGCTGGTCAGACTGCGCCGCATCGCCGCGATCTGCGCCGCGGACAGGGGGTCGGGCTGGTACTGCTCCATGCGCTGTGCCCTTTCGGGATGGGTTCGCCGCTGGTCGGACGGCTGACTGCTATCGGTCCCCGAAGATCGTGCGGTGCCAGTCCTTCGCGGCGACCGCCGTGTTGTCGAACATCACGTGCTTGACCTGCGTGTACTCCTCGAAGGAGTACGCCGACATGTCCTTTCCGTACCCGGACGCCTTGGTGCCGCCGTGGGGCATCTCGCTGATGATCGGGATGTGGTCGTTGACCCACACGCAGCCGGCCTTGATCTCGCGGGTGGCCCGGTTGGCCCGGTACACGTCACGGCTCCAGGCGGAGGCGGCGAGCCCGTAGGGGGTGTCGTTGGCGAGCCGGATGCCCTCGTCGTCGCTGTCGAACGGCAGGGCCACCAGGACCGGCCCGAAGATCTCCGACTGCACGACCTCGCTGTCCTGCGCCGCGCCGGTGATCAGGGTGGGCCGATAGTACGCCCCGTCCTTCAGCGCCCCACCAGGGGCTTCGCCGCCGGTGACGACGGTGGCGTAGGCGCGGGCCCGCTCGACGAACCCGGCGACCCGGTCCCGCTGCACATGACTGATCAGCGGCCCGAGATCAGTCGACGAGTCGAACGGATCCCCGAGCCGCACACTCTCCATGAGCTCGGCGACCCGCGCCACGAAGGCGTCGAAGAGGGGCCGCTGCACATAGGCGCGGGTGGCGGCGGTGCAGTCCTGCCCGCTGTTGATGAGCGAGGCGGCGACGGCGCCGTGGGCGGCGGCCTCCAGGTCGGCGTCGTCGAAGACGACGAAGGGGGCCTTGCCGCCGAGCTCCAGGTGGAGCCGCTTGACGGTGGCGGTGGCGACCTCGGCGACCCGCTTGCCCACGGGCGTGGACCCGGTGAACGAGGTCATCACGACATCCGGATGCCCCACCAGGTGCTCGCCGACGACCCGCCCGGCCCCGTTGACGACGTTGATGACCCCGTCGGGGATCCCGGCCTCGGTGGCGGCCTGGGCGAACATCAGGGAGGTCAGCGGCGTGAGCTCGGCCGGCTTGAGAACAATCGTGTTACCCGCGGCGACCGCCGGGAGGATCTTCCAGGCGGCCATCTGAAGCGGATAGTTCCAGGGCGCGATGGACCCGACGACCCCGATCGGCTCACGCCTCACATAGGACGTGTGATCACCGTCGTACTCGGCGGCGGACTGCCCCTGGAGATGACGGGCGGCACCGGCGAAGAAGGCGGTGTTGTCGATCGTGCCGGGCACGTCGAACTCGGTGGTCAGCTTGATGGGCTTGCCGCACTGGAGCGACTCGACCACCGCGAACTCCTCGGCCCGCGCGGCGAGGACACCGGCGAACCGGTGCAGCGCCTCGGAGCGCTCCCCCGGGGTGGTGGCGGCCCAGCCCGGGAAGGCGGCCTTGGCGGCGGCGACGGCGAGATCGACGTCCTCCACCGAGGCCAACTGATAAGTGAAGACACTCTCCCCCGTGGCGGGGTCGATGACGCTGTGCTCCTGCCCTGAGGTTCCGGGGCGGAGCCGCCCCCCGATGTACTGCGCGCCGTCCGCGAAACGGTCCGACACCTGGAAGCGGTTGCCCATGACGCTCTCCGTAGTTCCAGCTCGAATTGAGTGCCGATCCTGACAGAGACATACGGGTGCAACAAGTGATTCCGTTGTTGCCTTTTGGTTACGCGACGGAATCGGTCGACCATGTGTCGAGAACAACAGGAAATTGCCGTACGGAGTGTCAGTGGCGGGTGAAAGGGTGACATGCATGAAGGATCTGGAGCACCTGATTGACCAGGTCAGACGGGGTGAGCGCGTCAAGTGGCTGCACTTCTGGGGCCACCGCCCACACCCCACCGGACAACTCTCGGCAAGCTGCCTGAGCCAATGGTGGCCGTCGCCTTTCGTGATCGACGAAATACACTACGCGACGGCCGAGCACTGGATGATGGCGGAGAAGGCCCGCCTGTTCGGCGACACGGCAGCCGAACAGGCAATCCTCTCGGCCCCCACTCCCGCACAGGCGAAGAACGCGGGCCGCCTGGTCCGGAACTTCGAGGAGCGCACCTGGGAGGAGAACCGCCTGGAGATCGTGACGACCGGCAGCGTGCACAAGTTCACGTCAACGGACGCCCTCCGCACCTACCTCCTGGGCACAGGCACCCGAGTCCTGGTGGAGGCGAGCCCGATGGACCGCGTATGGGGCATCGGCATGACGGCGGACGACCCCAGGGCACAGGACCCGGCCCGCTGGCGCGGCAAGAACCTCCTGGGCTTCGCGCTGATGGCAGCCAGGGAGCGCCTGCGGTAACAGAAGCGGGGGACGGGCAGGGGGCCGCGTTCCAGACGTAAAGCGTGATTTGCGGCGCGGAACAAGGGCCCGCGCTCTGCCCGCACCCGTCCCGCGCCGTAAATCATGCAGTCAGGAACGCGGCCCCCTGCCCGTCCCCCGCGCACCCACCCCAAGCCTCACCTCAAGGCACTACCGCCCAAGGACGAGCGAGGTGGCAAACGGATCGTCAGCCCCCTCCATGGACCCGGGATCCATGGTGATGGCCCAGATGATGAACCCGAGAAAAACGGCACTCACGAGAACACCCACCCCCCCGAGCACGATCCCGGCGATGGCCATCCCCCGGTTGTTGGCCTCGCCCCGGTTCACCTTCTTCAGCCCGATGATGCCGAAGATCAGCGCCAGGACACCCAGCACGACGCCGAGCCCGTAGAAGCAGAAGCCGACGACGGCGACGATGCCGAGCACCATCGCGGTGGTGCCCATCCCGTTGGCGGGCGCCTGCTGCCACCCCGGCTGCCCGTACGCCGGGTAGGGCGAGGAGGGCGGATAGCCGTACGAGGGCGGCGCGGCCGGCGCCGGATACCCGTAGGCGCCACCGGGCGCCACCGGCGGCGGCGCGACCTCGCCGGCACCGGCGCCGGGCATCGAGATCACGGTGTTCTGGTCATGGACCGGAGGCGTCGCGGCCTTGCCGAGCTGTACGCCGTCCGGGCCGGGCGGAGCCCACGGGTCCACCGGCTGATCGCTGTTTTCGGACATAGGGCCTCCCCCATCGTGGTCGATCCATGCTACGACCTCCCTCTTCCGGCGGACCGCCTCGGCCTACGATGACCCGATGACCGACCTGCTTCCCTTCATCGCCGGCCTCCCCAAGGCCGAGCTCCACGTCCACCACGTCGGCTCCGCGTCGCCCCGCATCGTCGCCGAGCTCGCCGCCCGTCACCCGGACTCGAAGGTCCCCACGGACCCGGAGGCGCTGAGCGACTACTTCGTCTTCACGGACTTCGCGCACTTCATCGACGTGTACCTGTCGGTGGTGGACCTGGTCCGCACCCCGGAGGACGTGCGCCTGCTGACGTACGAGGTCGCCCGCGACATGGCCCGGCAGAACATCCGCTACGCCGAGCTGACGATCACCCCGTACAGCTCGACCAGCCGCGGCATCGACGAGCACGCGTTCATGGCGGCGATCGAGGACGCCCGCAAGGCCGCCGAGACCGAGCTCGGCGTGATCCTCCGCTGGTGCTTCGACATCCCCGGCGAGGCGGGCCTGGAGGCGGCGGAGGAGACCGCGCGCCTGGCGGTGGAGCTGCGCCCGGAGGGCCTGGTCTCCTTCGGCCTCGGCGGCCCGGAGATCGGCGTGCCGCGCCCGCAGTTCAAGCCGTACTTCGACCGCGCCCGCGAGGCCGGCCTGCGCTCGGTCCCGCACGCGGGCGAGACGACGGGCCCGCAGACGATCTGGGACGCCCTGAACGACCTGGGCGCCGAGCGCATCGGCCACGGCACGAGCGCGGTGCAGGACCCGGAGCTCCTGAAGCACCTGGCCGAGCACCGGATCGCGCTGGAGGTCTGCCCGACCTCGAACATCGCCACCCGGGCCGTGGAGCGCCTGGAGGACCACCCGGTGAAGCGGATGGTGGAGGCGGGCGTGCTGGTGACGATCAACAGCGACGACCCGCCGATGTTCGGCACGGACCTGAACAACGAGTACGCGGTCGCGGCCCGGCTCCTCGGACTGGACGAGCGCGGCGTCGCGGCCCTCGCGAAGAACGCGGTGGAGGCGTCGTTCCTGGACGAGGCCGGCAAGGCGCGGATCACCGAGGAGATCGACGCGTACACGGAGCAGTGGCTGGCGCGCTGACCGGGGCACGGGGCGCGGGCCCGAGCAGAATGGACGGCATGAACCCCGTCACTGTCGTAGGCCACCGCGGCGACCCGTACCGCGTCCGCGAGAACACCGTCCCCTCGATCGTCTCGGCGATCGAGCGGGGCGCGGACGCGGTGGAGATCGACGTCCGGCTCACCCGGGACGACGTCCCCGTCCTCCTCCACGACGACACCCTGAAGCGTCTGTGGGGCGTCGACCAGCCGCTGGCGTCGCTGACGGCGACGGACGTGGAGGAGCTCACGGAGGGCGGCGTCCCGACCCTGCGGGAGGCCCTGATCGCGGCCGGCCCGCACCGCCTGATGCTGGACCTGCCGGGCGGGAACGAGCGCTCGGTGCGCAGGATCGTGGGCACGGTCCGCGAGTCGGGCGCGGGCGAGCGGGTGTACTACTGCGCGGGCGCGGTCGCGATGCTCCACGTGCGGGCGGCGGACCCGGCGGCGGAGATCGCGCTGACGTGGAACACGCTGGTCCCGCCCCGGCGGACGCTGCTGGACGCGGTGCGCCCGCGCTGGCTCAACTACCGCTTCGGCCTGGCGGACCGGGAGCTGGTGGAGCGGGTGCACGGGGACGGCCTGCTGGTGTCGGCCTGGACGCCGGACACCGCGAGGTCGATGCGTAAGCTGATCCGCGCCGGGGTGGACTCGATCACGACCAACCGGATCGACACCCTCGCGGGCGTGCTGCGAAAGGGCCGTGAATGAACGACAGGATCCGCACCGACATCGCCCACAACGCGCGGGTGTGGAACTACTGGCTGGGCGGCAAGGACAACTACCCGGTGGACCGCGAGGTCGGCGACCGGGTGACGTCCTTCCATCCGGGCATCGGTGAAGTGGCGCGCGCGGACCGGGCGTTCCTGGGCCGGGCGGTCACGTATCTGGCGGCGGAGGCGGGGATCCGCCAGTTCCTGGACATCGGGACGGGGCTGCCGACGGCGGACAACACGCACGAGGTGGCGCAGCGGGTGGCGCCGGACGCCCGGGTGGTCTACGTCGACAACGATCCGATCGTGCTGACGCACGCGCGGGCGCTGCTGACGAGCGCGCCGGAGGGCGTGACGGAGTACGTGGACGCGGACGCGCACGACCCGGAGGAGATCCTGGCGGCGGCGGGCCGGACGCTGGACTTCGGGCGCCCGGTGGCGGTGCTGATGCTGGGGATCCTGAACTTCGTGCTGGACACGGCGGAGGCGGGGCGGATCGTGCGCACGGTGATGGGGGCGCTGCCGCCCGGGAGCCATCTGGTGCTGACGCATCCGACGTACGACGCGGAGCTGGGCGGCGAGGCGAACGTGGCGGCGATGGAGTTCTGGAACGCGCACGCGACGCCGCCGATCACCGCGCGGAGCCGGGCGGAGTTCGCGTCGTTCCTGGAGGGCCTGGAGCTGCTGGAGCCGGGCATCGTGTCGTGCGCGAGGTGGCGGGCGCCCCAGGCGCCGGAGGTGGCGCAGTACGGGGCGGTGGCCCGCAAGAACTAAAAGAGAAAGAGCACGGGGGAACCAAAGAAAATGAACATAAGGACCAACGGCGACCGCCTGAGAACCTGGGCCGCGGCGAACCCGTGGGCGGTGGACATCGCCCTGGCGCTGCTGGTGCAGGCGGCGATGACGATGCCGTTCGTCGTGCCGCGCGGTCCGGAGCTGGAGCCGGCGACGTGGCCGGCGTACGGGCTGACGACGCTGACGGTGGTGCCGCTGGTGTGGCGCCGCCGGGCACCGGTGGCGGTGCTGCTCGCGGTCCTGGCGACGAGCGCGCTGTACAAGCTGGCGCTGGAGGGCCCGGGGCAGCCGCTGCCGTACACGGGCCTGGTGTCGGTGTACACGGTGGCGGTCCTGTCGGCGCCGTGGAAGCGGCTGGTGACGGGGGTGCTGCTGTTCGTGGCGGTGCCGGTGTCGGTGTGGCTGAACACGCAGTCGGCGCGCGAACTGACCTTCTCCCTCTTCGTGTTCGGCGCGGCGTACGCGTTCGGGCGGCTGACGGACGCCCGGCAGCGGGCGAACCGGGTGGAGGCGGAGCAGGCGGCGGCGCGTGAACGGGCCAGGATCGCGCGGGAGATGCACGACATCCTGTCGCACGCGGTGAGCCTGATGGTGGTGCAGGCGGAGGCGGGCCCGCTGGCGGTGCGCCGGGCGCCGGAGCGGGCGGAGGCCGCGTTCGAGGCGATCTCGGAGACGGGCCGGGACGCGATGCGGCAACTGCGCGGGATGTTGGGCGTGCTGCGGGAGGGCGACGGTGACGGCGGCCCGGCGCCGAGGGACCCGCAGCCCGGCCTGGACCGGCTGCCGGAGCTGGTCGCGCGGGTGCGGGGCGGGGGCCTGGACGTGCGGTACGCGACGGACGGCACGGTGCGCCCGCTGCCGGCGGCGACGGGGGCGACGGTGTTCCGGATCGTGCAGGAGGCGCTGACGAACGTGGTGAAGCACGCGGGGGCGTCGACGGTGTCGGTGTGCCTGGGGTACGGGAGGGACGAGGTGGAGGTCCGGGTGACGGACGACGGCCGGGGGCCGCGCCCCGGGGGTTCGGGCGGGCACGGCCTGGTCGGCGTGCGCGAGCGGGCGGCGGCGCACGGGGGCACGGCGTCGGCGGGCCCGGGCCCGGACGGGCGCGGTTTCGAACTGCGGGCGGTGCTCCCGCTGGAAGTACGAGAAGTACGAGAAGCACGAGTGGCACGAGGGGTACGGGGATGACGCTGCGGGTGGTGGTCGCGGACGACCAGGAGCTGGTGCGGAGCGGTTTCGCGCTGATCCTGGACGTGCAGGAGGACATCGAGGTGGTCGCGGAGGTCGGCGACGGGGCCGCGGCGGTGGAGGCGGTGCGGCGGCTGCGGCCGGACGTGGCGCTGCTGGACATCCGGATGCCGGTGATGGACGGGATCGAGGCGTGCCGGCTGATCAGCGCGGAGTCGGCGTGCCGGACGGTGATCCTGACGACCTTCGACGCGGACGAGTACGTGTACGAGGCGCTGCACGCGGGCGCGAGCGGCTTTCTGCTGAAGGACGTGCGCCGGGACGATCTGGTGCACGCGGTGCGGGTGGTGGCGGCGGGCGAGGCGCTGCTGGCGCCGTCGGTGGCGCGGCGGCTGGTGGAGCAGTACACAGCGGGGCCAGGACGCCGCCCGGACGCGTCGGCGGACGCGCGCCTGGAGGTGCTGACGGGCCGGGAGCGGGAGACGCTGCTGCTGCTCGCGCGGGGCCTGTCGAACGCGGAGATCGCGGCGGAGCTGGTGGTGAGCGACCACACGGTGAAGACGCATGTGGGGAACGTGCTGGCGAAGCTGGGGCTGCGGGACCGGGTGCAGGCGGTGATCTGCGCGTACGAGACGGGCCTGGTGGCGGCGGGCCTCCCCCGCGAGGGGGAGCCGCGGCGGGCCTGACTCCCCCGCACCGGCGAGAAAGCCGGAGCGGCGGAACCCCCACCACGGGCGATCCGCGAATCGCCGCTGGTCAGCAGGATGGAGCCATCGAGAACAACGGCTCACACCACCGGAGTTGACCATGAGGAACACCACCCGCACGCTGCTGGCCGCCGCGCTGGTCCTGGGAGTGGCGGCGGGCCCGTCGGTCCTCCCGGCGCTGGCGGCACCGGCGCCCGCGGCGGCCACGGCCACCGCGCCCCTGGACACGGCCGCCCTGGAGCGGGCGATCGCGGCCCTCCCGTCGGGGGACGCGACGGCGGCCCTGGTGCGAGTCGGCGGCACGGAGGGCGTCTGGCAGGGCAGCGCGGGCGTGCACGACCTGCGGACGAACCGTCCGGCGGACCCGGGCGGCCGGTTCCGGGCGGGTTCGGTGACGAAGGTGTTCACGGCGGCGGTGGCGCTGCAGCTGGCGGGCGAGGGCCGCCTGGACCTGGACCGGACGGCCCGCTCGTATCTGCCGGAGCTGATCCCGGCGGCGTACGGCGAGGTGACGGTGCGCCAGCTGCTGAACCACACGCACGGCATCCCGGCGGCGGAGCTGCCCGGGGAGACGGTCGAGGAGTGGTACGCGAACCGCTTCACGCGGCACGACCCGAGGGATCTGGTCCGCTCGGCGACGGCGCAGCCGAGGGAGTTCGCGCCGGGCGAGAAGCAGCACTATCTGAACATCGGCTACACGATCGCGGGTCTGGTCATCGAGCGGGTGACGGGTGACTCGTACGAGCACCAGGTGAGCGCCCGGATCCTGGGCCCGCTGGGGCTGCGCGACACGTATCTGCCGGGCCGGAGCCCCCGGATCGAGGGCCGGCACAACCATGGCTACCAGGTGATGACGCGGGCGGACGGGTCGACGGAGCTGCGGGACGTGACGGCGTGGGGGCCGACGGAGGGCTGGGCGGCCGGGGACCTGATCTCCACCACGGCGGACCTGGAGCGCTTCACGAAGGCCCTGTTCGCGGGCCGGGTGGTGCGCGGGCCGCTGCTGGAGGAGATGTTCACCCTGCCGAAGGTCGCGGACGTCAAGTCCGGTGCTCCGGCGGCGTATTCGGTCGGCCTGTCGATGATGAGGCTGGGCGGGCGCGAGGTGTGGGGCAAGACGGGCAGCCGCTGGGGTTACACCACCGCGATCGCCTCGACCCGTGACGGCGCCCGCACGCTGGTGTACAGCGTCAACGCGACGGACGCCAAGGGCCAGGACATGAACCGGACGGCGCTGAACCTCATGCTGGCGACGTACGGCCCGCCGTCGAAGTGAGCTCCGGCGCGGCGGGCGGCGACCCGGCGGCCCGCTGGAGGGCTTCCAGCCGCTTGATGAGCCGGCGGACGGCGAGGAGCGGCAGGATGCCGATGACGCCGAAGGACATGTCGATGACGGACCACCAGAAGGGGATGCCCCGGACGGGTCCGCAGATGAGGGCGAGCGGGATGATGCCGACGCAGGCGATCATGCCGAACTCGATGACCCAGATGTTGCGGACCGGGTCGCGGTAGGGCCCGTAGAAGGCGACGGCGATGACGAGGTGGGCGAAGGCCAGCCAGTCGGTGCCGTAGAGGAGGTACGGGGCCGTCGCGTCGGCCCCCTCGATGCCGGCGCGGACGCGGGAGATCCACTCGGCGAGGCCGGGGAGGGTGTCGGCGACGGGGGCGGCCCAGGTGTCCAGGGCGCCGTCGAGCAGGCGGAGTTCGGTGACGAGCGGGAAGGCCGTGGCGCCGCTGAGCACCAGGCAGACGATGAAGACGACCAGCCAGACGCGGATGCGCGTGAGAAGGGCTCTGGGCCCGTTCGTGTCGCTCATGAGGGCAGCGTACGCCCCTCATGAACATGTTCAAAAAGGGGGTCCCGCTCCGGCGGAACGGGAGCGCGGAAAGGCCCCGGCGGAGGCGCTCCGCCGGGGCCGGGATCCCGTCCTCACAGGCCGACGATCGCGTTCCAGCGCTTGGTGAACTCGGCCCGCTCGTCCGCGCCGATGTCCCGCGCGATGGCGAGCCGCGCCCGCATCGCGTCGTCCGGGAAGATCAGCGGGTCCTCGGCGAGCGCGGCCCGCTCCTCGTCACCGGAGTCGGCGAGGACGGCCTGGGCCGCGGGGACCGGGCAGACGTAGTTGACCCAGGCGGCGAGGTCGGCGGCGACCTCGGGCTCGTAGTAGTAGTCGACGAGCTTCTCGGCGTTGCGCTTGTGCTGGGCCAGGTTGGGGATCATCAGGGACTCGGCCCAGAGCTCGGCGCCCTCCTCGGGCACGACGAACTCGATGTCCGGGTTGTCGGCCTGGAGCTGGATGATGTCGCCGGAGTACGCCTGGCAGGCGAGCACGTCGCCGGTGGACAGGTCCTTGATGTAGTCGTTGCCGGTGAAGCGGCGGATGTGCTTGCGGCGGACCAGGCCCTCGATCTGCTCGCACAGCGCGTGGAAGTCGTCGGCGGTCCAGCGGGTCACGTCGACGCCCATGCCCTGCATGAGCAGCGAGAAGGACTCGTCGAGCCCGGACAGCAGGGTGACCTTGCCGCGCAGGTCGTCGGCCCACAGCTCCTTGGTGGAGCGGATCTCCCGGCCGAGCTTCTTGCGGTTGTACGCGATGCCGGTGATCCCGGACTGCCAGGGCACCGAGTGCAGCCGCCCCTGGTCGAAGGCGGGGTTGCGCAGCAGCGGGTCGAGGTTCTTCGCGACGTGGGGCTGCGCGGCCCGGTCCATCTCCTGGACCCAGCCGAGGCGCACGTAGCGGGCGGCCATCCAGTCGCTGATCACGATGAGGTCCCGGCCGGTCTCCTGGTGGTTCATCAGGGCCGGGCCGACCTTGCCGAAGAACTCGTCGTTGTCGTTGATCTCCTCCGTGTAGCGCACGGAGATCCCGGTCCGCTTCCGGAAGGCGTCCAGGGTGGGCCGCTTCGACTTGTCGTCGTCATCGGTGTCGATGTAGAGCGGCCAGTTCGCGAAGTGCAGCACCCGGTCCCGGTCGGAGAGGTCCCGCCCGGCCCGGTCCTCCGGGTCGACGTAGGCGGCGGGCACCCCGCACGCGGCGAGGAGCGCGGCGGCGCCGGCACCGCCGAGGCCCCGCAGCAGGGCGCGGCGGGTGGGGTTCAGGCGGGCGGGGTCGATTGCTCTGGCTCTCACCCGGACAGCATGGTCGCCCGGGGCGACCAGCTGCAATGGACGGTACGTCGACCGGGACGGCGCGGCCCCGACACCTTGTCGATCACCTGGGGCAGGTGGTCGAGGTGCCGGGGCCGCGCGGGGCGGGCTCGGTCAGCCCAGGGAGGTCATGACGTGCTTGATGCGCGTGTAGTCCTCGAAGCCGTACGCCGACAGGTCCTTGCCGTAGCCGGACTTCTTGAAGCCGCCGTGCGGCATCTCGGCGACCAGCGGGATGTGGGTGTTGATCCACACGCAGCCGAAGTCGAGCGAGCGGGACATGCGCATGGCGCGGGCGTGGTCCTTCGTCCAGACCGAGGAGGCCAGGGCGAACTCGACGCCGTTGGCGAACTCCAGCGCCTGGGCCTCGTCCGTGAAGGACTGGACCGTGATGACCGGGCCGAAGACCTCGTTCTGGATGATCTCGTCGTCCTGCTTGAGGCCGGAGACGACGGTCGGGGCGTAGAAGTAGCCCTTGTCGCCGACCCGGTGGCCGCCCGCCTCGACCTTGGCGTGCGCCGGCAGGCGGTCGATGAAGCCGCTGACCTGCTGGAGCTGGTTGGCGTTGTTCAGCGGGCCGTACAGCACGTCCTCGTCGTCCGGCTGACCGGTCTTGGTCTCGCTGGCGGCCTTGGCGAGCGCGGCGACGAACTCGTCGTGGATGGACTCGTGGACGAGCACGCGGGTGGCGGCCGTGCAGTCCTGGCCGGCGTTGAAGAAGCCGGCGACGGAGATGTCCTCGACGGCCTTCTCGATGTCGGTGTCCTCGAAGACGACGACCGGCGCCTTGCCGCCCAGCTCCAGGTGGACGCGCTTGACGTCCTTGGCGGCGGACTCGGCGACCTGCATGCCGGCGCGCACCGAGCCGGTGATGGAGGCCATCGCCGGGGTCGGGTGCTCGACCATGGCCTTGCCGGTCTCGCGGTCGCCGCAGATGACGTTGAAGACGCCCTTGGGGACGATCCGGCCGATGATCTCGGCGATCAGGACCGTCGACGCGGGGGTCGTGTCGGAGGGCTTGAGGACGACCGTGTTGCCCGCGGCGAGGGCCGGGGCGAACTTCCACACGGCCATCATCATCGGGTAGTTCCACGGCGCGACCTGGGCGCAGACGCCGACCGGCTCGCGGCGGATGATCGAGGTCATGCCCTCCATGTACTCGCCGGCCGAGCGGCCCTCGAGCAGGCGGGCGGCACCGGCGAAGAAGCGGATCTGGTCCACCATCGGCGGGACCTCCTCGCTCGCGGTGAGGGCGACCGGCTTGCCGGTGTTCTCGACCTCGGCGGCGATCAGGTCCTCGGCGCGCTCCTCGAAGGCGTCCGCGATCTTGAGCAGGACCTTCTGGCGCTCGGACGGCGTAGTGTCGCGCCAGGCGGGGAAGGCCGCCGCGGCGGCCTCCATGGCGGCGTCGACGTCGGCCTGGCCGGACAGCGGGGAGGTCGCGTACACCTCACCGGTGGCAGGGTTGATCACGTCGATCGTGCGGCCGTCGGCCGCGTCCCGGAACTCGCCGTTGATGTAGTTGCGCAGCCGCCGCAGCTCGGTGGTCACTTGCCACCCCTCCTGTCACGTTCTGTTCCCGCACTCCGTCGTGCGGCGTCCCGCTGAGCGAGACACCTCAGCCTAGTCGGTTCACAGACGCTTTCAACAGGCCGGATCCCCGTCAACTTCGGATTCCGTGTGTTCAAGCCCTCCAAACAACGAATTTCATCACTCCGGGGTTGCAAGAACGACGAGGTTCGGTGCACAGTGAAGTCGTGGCCAGTCGAAGCACAGACTCCAGAACCGGAACCGGTTCGTCCCCGACGATCGATGCCGTCTCCCTGGCGATCATCGAACAGCTCCAGGAGGACGGTCGCCGTCCCTACGCCGCCATCGGCAAGGCCGTCGGCCTCTCCGAAGCCGCCGTACGACAGCGCGTCCAGAAGCTGCTCGACCAGGGCGTCATGCAGATCGTCGCCGTCACCGACCCGCTCACCGTGGGCTTCCGGCGGCAGGCGATGGTCGGCATCAACGTCGAGGGTGACCTGGATCCGGTCGCGGAGGCGCTGACCGCGATGGCCGAATGCGAGTACGTGGTGATGACCGCGGGCTCCTTCGACCTGATGGTGGAGGTCGTCTGCGAGGACGACGACCACCTCCTGGATGTGATCAACAAGCGCATCCGCACCCTCCCCGGGGTGCGCTCCACCGAGAGCTTCGTCTACCTGAAGCTCAAGAAGCAGACCTATATGTGGGGAACCCGATAGCCGTGAGCCAGGACCTCTCGAAAACCGCCTACGACCACCTGTGGATGCACTTCACCCGCATGTCGTCGTACGAGAACAACCCCGTCCCCACCATCGTCCGCGGTGAGGGCACCTACATCTTCGACGACAAGGGCAAGCGCTACCTCGACGGCCTCGCCGGCCTGTTCGTGGTGAACGCCGGCCACGGCCGCAAGGAGCTGGCCGAGGTCGCGTACAAGCAGGCCCAGGAGCTCGCGTTCTTCCCCGTGTGGTCGTACGCGCACCCCAAGGCCGTCGAG
Organism: Streptomyces sp. NPDC048659; assembly: GCF_040650575.1. Classification (NCBI taxonomy): domain Bacteria; kingdom Bacillati; phylum Actinomycetota; class Actinomycetes; order Kitasatosporales; family Streptomycetaceae; genus Streptomyces; species Streptomyces sp. NPDC048659. Next base: position 30,719 of record NZ_JBEZHM010000019.1, read on the forward strand.
CTCGCCGAGCGTCTGGCGGACTACGCCCCCGGCGACCTGAACAAGGTCTTCTTCACCACCGGTGGCGGCGAGGCCGTCGAGACCGCGTGGAAGCTCGCCAAGCAGTACTTCAAGCTGCAGGGCAAGCACACCAAGTACAAGGTCATCTCGCGTGCGGTCGCCTACCACGGCACCCCGCAGGGCGCCCTGTCCATCACCGGCCTGCCGGCCCTGAAGGCCCCCTTCGAGCCGCTGGTCCCCGGCGCGCACAAGGTGCCGAACACCAACATCTACCGCGCCCCGATCCACGGCGACGACCCCGAGGCGTTCGGCCGCTGGGCCGCCGACCAGATCGAGCAGCAGATCCTCTTCGAGGGCCCCGACACCGTCGCGGCCGTCTTCCTGGAGCCGGTGCAGAACGCCGGCGGCTGCTTCCCGCCGCCGCCCGGCTACTTCCAGCGCGTCCGCGAGATCTGCGACCAGTACGACGTGCTGCTCGTCTCCGACGAGACGATCTGCGCCTTCGGCCGCCTCGGCACGATGTTCGCCTGTGACAAGTTCGGCTACGTCCCGGACATGATCACCTGCGCCAAGGGCATGACCTCGGGCTACTCCCCGATCGGCGCCTGCATCGTCTCGGACCGCATCGCCGAGCCGTTCTACAAGGGCGACAACACCTTCCTGCACGGCTACACCTTCGGCGGCCACCCGGTGTCCTCCGCCGTGGCCCTGGCGAACCTCGACATCTTCGACAAGGAGGGCCTGAACCAGCACGTGCTGGACCAGGAGGGCAACTTCTTCTCGACGCTGCAGAAGCTGCACGACCTGCCGATCGTCGGCGACGTCCGCGGCAACGGCTTCTTCTACGGCATCGAGCTCGTCAAGGACAAGGTCACCAAGGAGTCCTTCAACGACGAGGAGGTGGAGCGCGTCCTCTACGGCTACCTCTCCAAGGCGCTGTACGAGAACGGCCTCTACTGCCGTGCCGACGACCGTGGCGACCCGGTCATCCAGCTGGCTCCGCCGCTGATCGCGGACCAGTCCACGTTCGACGAGATCGAGCAGATCCTCCGCAACACCCTCACCGAGGCGTGGACGAAGCTGTAGGTCTCGACGTGCGCCACACCGCCCTCACGGTGTGACCCCGGCCCGGGTGTGCGGCCATCCGAGTGGATGGCGGCGACCCGGGCCGCGTGCTGTCCGTACAAGCTGATCTGAATCCTTACGGTGACCGACAGGCCCCTCCCCTCGTTCCCCCGGACGGGGGAACGGACCCCGTCGGATTCAGCATCGAGGTGTACGCGATGGCCCCACCGGACAACGACGTGCTCTGGGCGCGTTCCCTGCACTGCACCCTGGGCGGCACCGAGGTCCTCACCGGGGTCTCCCTCGGTGTGCGCGAAGGCGAGATCCTCGCCCTCACCGGCCCCCGCGGCAGCGGCAAGACCACCCTGATGCGCTGCCTCTCCGGCCAGACCGTGGCCCAGCAGGGCGAGGTCTGGTTCAACAGCGCCCCCCTGCACACCCTCGGCACCGCCCGGCGCGAGCGCGTCCGCCGCGAGCGCTTCGGCTGGATCGACCCCGAGCCCGGCCTGGTCCCCGAGCTCACCGGCTGGGAGAACGCGGCCCTGCCGCTGCTGCTGCGCGGCATCTCCCACCGCGCCGCCAAGACCAGCGCCCTGGAATGGCTCGACCGCCTCGACATCGGCGCCGCCGCGCGCCGCCGCCCCGGCGCCCTCAACCACTCCCAGCGGCAGCGGATCGCGATCGCCCGCGCGCTCGTCACCACCCCCTCGGTGCTCTTCGCCGACGAGCCGACCGCCACCCTGCACCGCGCCGACGGCGCCCAGGTGCTGCGCACCCTCACCGCCGCCGCCCGCTCGCACCGGATCACCGTGCTGCTCGCGACCCACGACCCCGAGGTCGCCGCCCTCGCCGACCGCTCGGTCGCCCTCCTCGACGGACGCCGCGTCGGCTCCGTACCGCCGGCCACCGGGGCGGAGGGCGTCGCCGCGTGCTCGCTCTCCGTCTAGTCCGCGGCACCCACCCCCTCGTCCAGCTCCGCCGCCTCGCGGTCGCGGCGGCGGCGGCCGGGGTGGGCTTCCTCCTGCTGTGCGCCCTCGGCTACGCGGTCGGGCACCCCGACCGCTCCGCCGCCTCCGGCGTCCGCCTGCTGTGGTGCGTGCTGCCGCTCGCCGCGACGGCGCAGTTCGCGGTCGCCGTCGCCCGCACCGACCCCAGCACCCGGCCCCGGCAGGGCCTCGACGCCGTCGGCCTCGGCCCCGCCCGGCTCACCGCGCTCGCCGCCGCCTCCACGGCGGTCGCCTGCACCCTCGGCTCGGCCGTCGCGCTGCTGTTCTACCTGCACCTGCGCGGCGACATCACCGGGCTCCCCTTCGACGGGGCGGCGGCCGAACTGCTCGCCGCCGACCAGCCCATGCCGGTCCCCGCCGCGCTCACCCTGCTGGCGATCCTGCCCGTCGTCGCGGCCACCGCCGCCGGCCTCTCGCTGCGCCCCCGCACCACCACGGCCACCCCGCCACGCCCCTCCACGCAGCCCTCCGGGCTCCCCTGGGGCGTGTCCCTCCTCGCCGTCGGCCTCGCCCTGGAGACCTACGCGGGCCGCGACGGCGGCGGCGGAGTGCTGGCCGGCTGGATCCTCACCGCGGCGGGCCTCGCGATGGCGGGCCCCGGCCTGACCCACGCGTGCGGGCGGCTGCTCCAGCTCGTCCGCCCCGGCGCGGTGCGGCTGCTCGCCGGCCGCGTCCTGATGACCGAGGCGCGCCGGATCGGGCGCCCGCTGGGCGTGGTCTGCGCGGTCGGCTCCGGCGCGGTGGCGGCGCTCGCCCTCGGCACCGGCTTCGGGCCGCTGGCCGGTCTGGGCGCCGCGCTGGTGGTGGGCTGCACGTCGGCGACGCTGCTGACCGCGGCCCTGGAGTCGCGCCAGTCCCGGGCCCGCACCACCGAGGCGCTGCTGCGGATCGGCGCCCCGCCGACCGCCCTGCGCTCGGCGGCGCTGCTGCGCGCGGGCGTGCTGCTGGCCGTCTTCGTGCCGCTGACCTGGACGGTCGGCGAGCTGGCGGCCGTACCGCTGCGGGGCTGAGCGGCCGGACGCGGGACCGCCACCGCGCCCGGCCCCTATCGTGGGCCCATGACCCGGAACGCCCGGCAGACCCGGAACACCCGCCGAACCCGGGGGATACGGGAGATCCGCTCCCTCGCCGCGTTCGACGCGGCGCTCGGCGAGCCCGGCTCGCTCGCCGCGTCCCGCGTCCAGTCCGTCGACCTGACCGACCGCACCTTCGCGCTGCTCTCCGCGTCCACCGCGGACGCCGTGTTCCTCGGCTGCGCCATGCAGCCCGAGGCCGCCGCGAAGGTGCGGGCGGACGGGGCGCTGGTCTTCCCGCCGGTGCCGGACCTGCCGTTCGACCCGTACCGGGCCCGGCTCTACTCCCCCGACGAGCTGTACGAGGGGATCGCGGACCACGCCTACACGGCGACGCCCGACCACCGCACGTACGCCTGGTTCCAGCGGACCGAGGGCGACGGCGACATCTTCTCCTCGATGCTGCGCTCCCTCCACGACGACGCCGTCTCGGACGCCCTGGACGACTACCTGGCGGACGCCCGCGTGGTCGGCGTGATGGGCGGGCACCGGACGGCCCGGGGCACGGAGGCGTACGCGGGGGCCGCGCGGCTCGGGCGGGCGCTGGCCCGCGCCGGGCTGACGGTGGCGACCGGCGGCGGGCCGGGCGCGATGGAGGCGGCGAACCTGGGCGCGTACGCCGCGCCGCTCGGCGACGGGGTCCTCGACGAGGCGCTGGCCCTGCTGGCCAAGGCGCCCTCGTTCACACCCTCGGTGACGGACTGGGCCCGCGCCGCCTTCGAGGTGCGCGAGCGCTGGCCGGGCGGCGGCGCGTCGGTGGGCATCCCCACCTGGTTCTACGGGCACGAGCCGCCGAACGCCTTCGCCGCCCTGATCGGCAAGTACTTCGCCAACGCGACCCGCGAGGACGGCCTGCTGGCCCGCTCGGGCGCGGGCGTGGTGTTCCTGCCGGGCGCCGCCGGGACCGTCCAGGAGGTCTTCGACGCGGCCACCCCGAACTACTACGGCTCGCACGGCGAACCGGCCCCGATGGTCCTGGTGGACCGGTCCCACTGGACCGAGCGACTGCCGGTCTGGCCGCTGCTGCGCACACTGGCGGAAGGCCGCCCGATGGCGGCCCGGATCGCCCTGGTCGACTCGGTCGACGAGGCCCCGGAGGCGCTGGCCCGGCTGGCGGGGGGCCGGGCAGCGGCGGGGTAGCCGCCGCTCCCCCGCGCGGCGGAGCCGGTCGCGACCCTGGTCGGACGTGCGGGGCGGGCCCGGCCGGGAGGCTCGTGGCATGACCACGTTGAAACCTGGATTCCTGGCCGACTGGCCGGCGTGGGCGACGCGGGCCGCCCTCGGCTGGTCGCTGCTGTACGCGGCGGGCGCGGCCCTAGCCGCCGCCACCGGCCCCGCCTACGGATACGCACTGCTCGGCAAGGGCACCGGGCCGGGCTTCGAGGCCGCCGCGGCCGGGCTGTACGGGGCCGCCGCCGTCCTCGCGTACGCGCTGCTCCGCGGGCCCGCGGGGCGCGGGCGCACGGCGGGCGCGTGGGCGGTGGCCGGGCTGTGCGTGACCTCGGGCTTCGCCTTCCTGCTCAGCCCCGTGTGGCTGCTCGCGACGTTCCTCTCGCGCGGCCAGGACCCGATGGACTGGGCGGCCTGGGCCAACCAGGGCGCGGCGGTCCTGGGCGCCGCGCTGTGGGGGTGCGCGGCGCTGGCCGGGCGGCGGGCGCGGCTGGGGAGCTGTGCGTACTGCGGCGGGCGGGCGGCGGCGGTGCCGGGCGAGGCGGGCCGGGCGGGGCTGGTGGCGGTCGCCGCCCTCGTCCCGTACACCGCCCTGAAGACGGCGTGGGCGCTGGGCCTCACGTTCGGGTACACGGGCGGGGGCCGGCCGGGCGCCGATCCGCGCTACACGAGCGACGCGGGCCTGTGGCTGTACGACCACGGGGTCGACGTCACGGCGGTCCTCGCCGTGCTGGGGATGCTGCTGGCGCTGGCGCTGACCCGGCCGTGGGGGCGGCGGCTGCCCCGCCCGCTGCTGCTGGGGCTCGGCTGGGCGGGGGCGGGGGCGCTGGCCCCGTTCGGCGTGCTGCTCGCGGTGCTGGGCGTGCTCGCCTGGACGGGGGTGACCGAGGCCGGGCTCGCCGGGCACGCGCCCTGGGTGGTGGTGGTCGCGTACGGCGGCTTCAGCCTGTTCGGCCTGGCCCTCGCGCGGGCGGCCCTGGTCCACCAGCGGGCGACCCGGAGGGCGTGCGGGCGCTGCTGACGGGCGCCGCTGACGGGCGGGCCCCCGGCGGCTCACTCCCCGAGGACCACCACGTCCTCCGCGCGGAACGCGACCCCCGTCTCGGCGCCCTCGTCCGGCGCGTCCCGCAGCGGGAACTCGGCCTCCAGGGGCGGGCCCTCGGCCGGGGCGAGGCGGACGGCGACGTGGTTGCCGCGGAAGGTGCGGGAGGCGACGCGGCAGCTCAGGCCCTCGCCGGGGGCGACGAGGCGGACGCCGCCGGGGCGGACGAGGAGGCGCCCGGCCCCCTGCGGGGAGCCGTCCGGGACGGGGATCCGGCCCCAGACCGTGTCGGCGGCGGTTCCGGTGACGGTGGCGGCGACCACGTTGTCGAAGCCGAGGAAACGGGCGACGAACTCGGAGGCGGGCCGCCGCCAGACGTCCAGGGGCGTGCCGGTCTGGGCGATCCGCCCGTCGCGCATGACGACGACCCGGTCGGCGAGCGCGAATGCCTCGCCCTGGTCGTGGGTGACGGCGAGGACGGTGGTGCCGAGGCGGGCGAAGAGGCCCCGGAGCTCGACCACGAGCCGTTCGCGCAGCCCCCGGTCGAGCTGGCCGAGCGGCTCGTCGAGCATGAGGAGCCGGGGCCGGGGGGCGAGGGCGCGCGCGAGGGCGACCCGCTGCTGTTCGCCGCCGGAGAGCGCGGAGACCGCGCGGCGGCCGGCGCCGGGCAGCCCGACGAGGTCGAGGAGCTCCTCGACGCGCGGCCCCTGCTCCGCGCGGGGCACGCCGTGCATCCGCAGCCCGAAGGCGACGTTCCCGGCGACGTCCCGCTGCGGGAAGAGCTGGTGGTCCTGGAACATGAGGCCGACCCCGCGCCGGTGCGCGGGCACCCCGGTCTGGTCGGCGCCGCCGAGGAGCACCCGGCCGGCGGTGAGCGGCTGGAGTCCGGCGACGGCCCGCAGCAGGGTGGACTTGCCGCTGCCGCTGGGGCCGAGCACGCACACGATCTCGTGCTCGGCGACCTCCAGGTCCACCGCGTCGAGGACCGCGCGGTCGCCGAAGCGGACGGTCGTGTCCGTGAGCGTCAGCATCAGAACTCCCCCGAGGTCCGGTCGGTGCGAAGCCGTTCGAGGAGCAGCAGAGACACCGCGCACACCACCATGAGGATCGTCGAGAGGGCCATGGCCTGGCCGTAGTTGAGCTCGCCGGGCCGGCCGAGCAGGCGGGCGACGGCCACCGGCAGGGTCGGGTTGTCGGGGCGGGCGATGAAGACCGTGGCGCCGAACTCGCCGAGCGAGACGGCGAAGGCGAACCCGGCGGCGATGAGCAGGGCCCGCCGCACCAGCGGCAGGTCGACCTCGCGCCAGGCGCGCCACGGGGAGGCGCCGAGGACGGCGGCGGCCTCGCGGAGCCGTTCGTCGACCGCGCGGAGCACGGGGAGCATGGTCCGTACGACGAAGGGGACGCCGACCAGCGCCTGGGCGAGCGGGACGAGGATCCAGCTCGCGCGCAGGTCGAGCGGCGGTTCGTCGAGGGTGATGAGGAAGCCGAAGCCGACGGTGACGGCGGACACCCCGAGCGGCAGCATGAGCAGCGCGTCGAAGCCGCGGACCAGCCGCCCGGCCCGCCGGGTGAGCGCGGCGGCGGCGAGCCCGCCGATGACGAGGGCGATGGCGGTGGCGGCGAGCGCGTACTGGAGGGAGTTGACGATGGTGTCGGTCATCGGCACGAGGAAGGTGCCGTTCTCGTCGACGGTCTGGAGCGCCCGGTAGTAGTCGAGGCCATAGCCGGCGGGGGTGGCGAGGGAGCGTTCGACGAGGACGCCGAGCGGCGCCAGGATGAGCAGCCCGATCGACAGCAGGACGGCGGCGAGCAGCAGCCACTGGCCCGCGCCGCGCGGGCGGGCGGCGGTCCGCTCGGCGGGGACCAGCCGCAGGGCGGTCTCGCGGCGGCGGACCATCCGGGCGTGCAGGAGGAGGATCGCGGCGACGGCGAGGAACTGCACGATGGTGAGGACGGCGGCGGTGGAGAGCTGGAGCCGGTCGGCGGTCTGCCGGTAGATCTCGGTCTCCAGGGTGGAGTACGCGGGGCCGCCGAGGATCTGCACGATGCCGAAGGAGCTCGCGGTGAACAGGAAGACCATGAGCGCGGCGGCGGCGACGGACGGCCCGAGGGCGGGCAGGGTGACCGTCCGGAAGGCGCGCCACCGGGAGGCGCCGAGGACCCGGGCGGCCTCCTCCTGGCGCGGGTCGAGCTGGGCCCAGAGGCCGCCGACGGTGCGGACGACGACGGCGTAGTTGAAGAAGACGTGGGCGATGAGGATGGCCCAGACGCCGGTGTCGAGGCGGACGCCCCACAGCTCGTCGAGGAGTCCGCGGCGCCCGACGAGGGCGAGGAACGCGGTGCCGACCATGACGGTGGGCAGCACGAAGGGCACGGTGACGACGGCCCGCAGGATCCCCTTGCCGGGGAAGTCGAGGCGGGCGAAGACGTACGCGCCGGGGAGCGCGATCAGCAGGGTGAGCGCGGTGGAGGCGAGCGCCTGCCACAGCGTGAACCACAGCACGTCGAGGATCTCGGGGCTGCCGAGCGTCTCGGTGAAGCGGCCGAGCTCCCAGTGCCCGTCCGGCCGCAGTCCGCGCTCGACGATGGAGACGACGGGCCAGGCGAAGAAGACCGCGAAGAACGCGGCGGGCAGCGCCATGAGGGCGAGCCGCGCCGCGTTCCCCGTACGGCCGGGGCGGCCCTGGCGGGCCGGCGCGGCTACTTCAGGACGAGCGAGGTCCACTGCTGGATCCACTGGTCACGGTTGGCGGCGATCTTGTCGGGGGCCATGGTCTGCGGCTTGTCGACGACCACGCCGTGCTTGGTGAAGAGCTCGGGGAGGGTCGCGTCGTTCGTCACCGGGTTGACGAACATCTGGAGCGGCATGTCGTCCTGGAACTTCTTGGAGATCAGGAAGTCGATCAGCGCCTTGCCACCCTCGGGGTTCTTCGCCCCGTTCAGCAGGCCGGCGAACTCGGTCTGGCGGAAGCAGGTGCCGGTGGAGACGCCGGTGGGGGCGACCTTCGGCTGGGGCTCGGCGTAGAGCACCTCGACCGGGGGGCTGGAGGCGTAGGAGACGACGAGCGGGCGGTCGCCCTTGGCCTTCTTGCCGCCGGCGGAGCCGGAGAACTCCTGGTTGTAGGCGAGCTCCCAGCTGTCGACGGTCTTCACGCCGTTGTCCTTGAGCTTCTTCCAGTAGTCCTGCCAGCCCGCGTCGCCGTACTGCGCGGCGGTGCCCAGCAGGAAGCCGAGGCCCGGGGAGGACCGCTCGGGGTTCTCGACGACGAGGAGGTCCTTGTACGCGGGCTTCGCCAGGTCGTCGAAGGTGACCGGCGGGGCCAGCTTCTTGTCGGCGAAGTACTGCTTGTCGTAGTTGACGCAGATGTCGCCGGAGTCGATCGGGGTGACCCGGTGCTCCTTGTCGAGCTGGAGCGCGGCGGGGACCCGGTCCAGTCCCTTGGCCTGGTACGGCGTGAAGATGCCGTTGTCGAGGGCGCGGGAGAGCAGCGTGTTGTCGACGCCGAAGAAGACGTCGCCCTGGGGGGAGCCCTTGGTCAGGATCTCCTTGTTGATGGCCGCGCCGGCGTCGCCGCTCTTGAGGACCTTGACGGTGAAACCCGTCTGCTTGGTGAAGTCCGCCAGCACCTCCTTGGAGGCGTTGAAGGAGTCGTGGCTGACGAGCGTGACGGTCTTCGGCGCGGGCGTGCCGGTGGCCTTGTCCTTGCCGGTGTCCCCGCCGCCGCAGGCGGCCAGGGTGGTGACGCCGAGCGCCGCGACGAGTGCGGCGGCGGCCGCCTTCTTGGTGTTCACGTGGATGTCCTCCTGGGGGTGTCCAGGAAGAGACGCGGCCCTGCCCGCGCCCGGGGGGACCGGACGCGGGCAGGGCGCAACAGCTCGAGTTACGACCGAACTTCCTACCCAGAATGACCTGGGCGAGGTTCAGAGGGTCTGCGGCCTGACGGTGCCGCACTCTCAGCGCTGTGGCGCTCCCCTGTCGGAATATGAAGATGTGTTCGAGCTCAGACTACAAGGTCAGCGCTCGGCGGCGGCCAGCTGTCCACAGGCGCCGTCGATCTCCTGGCCCCGGGTGTCACGCACGGTGACGGGCACCCCGTGGCGCGCGATGGCCTCGACGAACGCCTTCTCGTCCTCGGGCCGCGACGCGGTCCACTTGGAGCCGGGCGTCGGGTTCAGCGGGATCAGGTTGACGTGCACCCGCTTGCCCTTGAGCAGCTTGCCGAGCAGGTCGCCGCGCCATGCCTGGTCGTTGATGTCCCGGATCAGGGCGTACTCGATGGAGACCCGGCGGCCGGACTTCTCCGCGTACTCCCAGGCGGCGTCGAGGACCTCGCGGACCTTCCACCGGGTGTTCACGGGGACGAGGGTGTCGCGCAGCTCGTCGTCGGGGGCGTGCAGCGAGACCGCGAGGCGGCACTTGAAGCCCTCGTCGGCGAACCGCAGCATCGCCGGGACGAGCCCGACGGTGGAGACGGTGATGCCGCGCTGGGACAGGCCGAGGCCGTCGGGCTCGGGGTCGGTGAGCCGGCGGATGGCGCCGACGACCCGCTTGTAGTTGGCGAGCGGCTCGCCCATGCCCATGAAGACGATGTTGGAGAGCCGCGCGGGCCCGCCGGGCACCTCTCCGTCGCGCAGGGCGCGCATCCCGTCGACGATCTGGTGGACGATCTCGGCGGTGGACAGGTTGCGGTCGAGCCCCGCCTGGCCGGTGGCGCAGAACGGGCAGTTCATCCCGCAGCCCGCCTGCGAGGAGATGCACATGGTCACCCGGTCCGGGTAGCGCATGAGCACCGACTCGACGAGCGTGCCGTCGTGCAGCCGCCACAGCGTCTTGCGGGTGGTGTCGTCGTCACAGGAGATGTGCCGCACGACCGACATCAGATCGGGCAGCAGCTCCCCCGCCAGCTTCTCGCGCGAGCCGGCGGGGATGTCGGTCCACTCCGCCGGGTCGTGCGCGTAGCGCGCGAAGTAGTGCGTGGACAGCTGCTTGGCGCGAAACGGCTTCTCGCCGATCGCGGCGACCGCCTCCTTGCGCTCGGCGGGCGTGAGGTCGGCGAGGTGCCGCGGCGGCTTCTTGGCTCCGCGCGGGGCGACGAAAGTGAGTTCTCCGGGCTTGGGCATGGTCCTACCAGTGTCGCAGACGGAAACCCATGACCTCCGTTTGTCCGGCCGCCGAGCGGTGGCTGATGGTGGCCATTGGTGATCGTTGGCGGCCCTCAGACGGCCCAGAGACGGCCCCACGGCCGGGCCCTTTCGGGGTCGGCCTCACGCTATGGGCGGACGTAGATCACGGTGGCATCGTCATGCGGTTTGCTGCGGGGCCACCTGGTCAGGGCGATGTCGGACAGCTCCGCGTCGCGAACCCGGCGGACCAGCGCCTCGGGCCCTTCCTGCTCCAGAAGGTCCAGGCAGCCCGCCCAGTCGGCCAAGGCGAACGCCGTCACGGCACGGGCAGCCCCATCAGTCATGAGCGCTGCCCGCGCCACGTCACGCACGGGAAAGGAGCCGCACACCGCCGCCTCGGCGGCCTGGGGCTCCGAGGCGGCCACCCAGTAGCCTCCCGGTCGATTCCGCGAGGCTCGTTCCACCTGCACGAGGCGGGCGTGGAGGTGCCGACGCTCGGGCGACCCGGGGACCGCGCGCTTCATGGCGGCCCGCTCGCTCCGGCCCACCTCCGCGAGGCGGGCGTCCGAGACCGCGTCCACCACCCCTCCGTGCTCCACCACGAGGGTGCAGTCTCCCAGGACCAGCCACTCAACTACGTCCTCGCGCAGCCGAAGGGCGGCGAGCGTCGCCGACGGGGACAGCGGATCGCCAAGGGCGCACGTGTCGCGATGCGCGCGGGCCGTGTGCTCGATCGCGCCGGCGAGGGCGTCCCGAAGGGTCCCGTCCCCGCCGGCCGCACTGCACAGCGCCGTACCCAGCGTCCTGGCGAACCAGGAGACACCGTGAATACACGGCGCCTGAAGCGTGTCGGGCATACCGGCACCGTCCACGACGACGGCCACGCAGTCGCCCCAGGCCGCGAAATCCTCATTGGCCCGCCCCGGGCACGCGCTGCTGGACGCCGACACATCCATGTCAGGCAGCCTCGTGCCGGAGCACGCCGCTTGCCGATCGGCTCGCCGTCACCGACTTGTCGCTGGGGTCGTAGTCGCACGCCACGACCATGGAGAAGGGCTCGGTGCCCGCTTCCTCATAGAGGGACGAGAGGTTTTCGCTCAGGTAGTGAGCCACGCCGAGCGACCCAACGGCATGGACTCCGGCGATCAGAACGAACGTCCCTTGCCCGTCAGGTCGCGGGAGCCTGCCGAGGTAGGCCACGTCTGCCGGCGCCGGGTCCTGCGGGTCATCGCTCGGCGACGTGTATACCTTGCCGCTCTCCCGCTCCGTGAGAGCCCACCGCCCGTCGGGCAGCGTCTCGAACGAGAGCCGGGGGTCCTGAGCGAGCGCGGCGGCAGCCTCCGGGGACGTCTTGGGCCCGCACACCACCACCAGATCGTCACGGTTGAGGTCGAGCTCTCCCGTCACCGGGATGTACCCGAGCTCCCCATCGAGCTGAAGGCTCTGGGCCATCGCCAGGAGCCGCTGTCCGGTCGAGCTGTCCTCCACGGCCACGTACTCCCGCTCGCCGGGCCGGAGCGGCACGACGACCTGTACGAGCTGGGTGCCGAGGAATGCCCGCTCCGGCGGCGGTCCGGCGTCCCGAAGCTGAGCCACGCGCGCACGACTCACCCCCATCAGCTTGGCCACGTCCGCCATCGAGTGACCGTTCTTCCGCAGCCACGCGATGCTCTCCTTGCGCATCCGCGATGTCTCGACGACCGCGGCTTGCAGCTCTGTCATCAGGTCCACAGCGGCCTTGACGCGCAGGGAGTGATCCTGCATCGCCGAGACCCGTCGCACTTCCTCGATCAACGTCTCGCCTCCCGAATCGACTCAGAGGGTGCTTCTTTGGCCCCATGTTAAGGGGGGCTTGACATCGCCCGCCAGTCGCCGCCAAGCTATGTGGCAACCCCCCCTTAACAGGAGGGATCCCGGACGGCTTGGGTGCTAACCCCCCCTTGCCACTTGGTCGCCCGGAGGGCTCCGTGAAAACGGGTCGGCTCGATGGAAGCGCCTGGTACTTGAGAACTGAACAGAGGACGCACCGCAGCCTTCGCTAGGGAAGAGCGGCCGTCAGATCGCCCAGGCACCTGCGACAAGCCGTGGGCCCTGCCGCACGAAGCAGCACGCACCTTCTCCTTCGGTCGCCCCTCGGGTCGGCCCAGGACTCGTCACGTGCGGTGACACAGGGGCAAAGATCGCGACCCGCTTGCCCGGTCCCGCAGGCCGTTTCGGCTGCGGCCGGCTGCCTCCTCCGCCCGTCCGACCCCCTCGTGGGGCTCGTACGGGCGGGGTTGAGGGGAGCCGGATGGTTCCAACGGCGAGAACCCCCGGTGCTGTAACACCGGGGGTTCGTTCGGGCCGTTCCTCTCTGGAAGGAACACACCCAATGAAGTCCATCGTTGCACTTCAGGCCGTTGTTACGGCCACCCCGTTCGACGACGAACCGTCGGACGCGGAGCTGGACGCGGTCGAGCTGGAGATGCCGCTGATCCTGGCGGAGGTCGAGCTGCTCGACGTGGAGATTGACCTGCTGGACCGCCCGGTCACGGTGCTGGGCGAGCGGCGGATCCGCCGGGCCCGGAACCGGGTCCTGGCCGCGCGCTGCGACCTGACCAACCGCGCCGCCCTGGCCCTGATGGGCGGTGTGGCATGACGTACGAAGCACGCCTGGTCACCCGGTTCACCGGGCTGTGGTCGCTGTACGTCGTCACCGACGGCCAGAAGGCGTCGGACTGGCCCGCCTTCGAGTTCTCCCGCGCGTCGGCGCCGAACTGGGCGGAGCGAATGGAGGCGCTGGCCACGCTCGGCTATGAGCCGGTCAACCTGGAGGCGGACTGGGAGTGGCTGGAGCTGTCCGAGCCGGACGACTACCGCGTCCGGCTCCTCGCGCGCTTCCCCGTCCAGTCCCTCACCGGCAAGAACGCATCGTGAGCGGCGGGCGGCCCCTGAGCACGGGGCAGAAGTGGGTGCTGGGCGCCGCGTTCGTGCCGATGGTGGTCACGGGCGGGGCGGGCGCGTACGGCACGTACTCCAACATGAGCGCCGTCTACGGCGACGGGACGGCGGCCGGTGCGGTCGCCGCGGGTGAGGGTGCGACGGCAGTGCTGGCCCTGGTGCTGCTCGGGCTGACGATGCTCGGCCAGTCCTCGCCGCTCGTGATCCGCGCCGGTCTGTGGGCGCTGCCGGCCGCCGCGTCGGTGATGTCGGCGACGGCGGCCAGCAGCGACAGGATCGTCGTCTACGCACTGACCCCGCTCGGCATGACCGCCGCAGCCGAGGGCGCAGCGTTCCTGGCCCGGCGGATCGTCGTCCACCGTGACGGCCGTGACGCCGAGGCCGAGGCCCGCACGGCGGCGGTCGTGCAGTCCCTCGCCTTCCACCGGGCACGCGCCGCCAACCACCCCGACGAGAAGACCCGCAACCAGTCCGAGCGGGCGTCGTGGCGGCTGGCGAAGAAGGTCGGCATCGGGGACGTGTCCCTGGGCACGCGTCTGGTCGGCGTCCAGCGCGAGCGCGTCACGGCCGGGGCCGACGCGGCCCTGACCGACATGTTCACCGTGACGCGGGCCGTGACGCCCACCGTCACGGCCGAGCCCGTCGGCGTCCTGGAGACCCCGCAGCGGGCCGCGCTCGAACCTGCCCGTGACGGGCTCCGTGACGGGCAGGACACGCAGGTCAGCACCCCCGAGCCCGACGCCGAGCCGGTGCCCGTCACGCCCGTTACGGTCCCGGCCGTGACGCCCGTGACGGAGCCCGTCACGGACACCGACGACGAGCCGGTTCAGGCTCCGGCGGAGCCGCCGGTGACGCTGGCGGAGCTGGCGGCCGTCACGGGCGTGACGGCCCCGGAGCCGTCCGTCCCGCTCACCGACACGCAGCTCGCCGTGGTGCTGCGGTTCCTGCGGTACTCGGCCGACCCGCCGCTCTCCTACCGGCAGGCCGCCGCCGCGTTCCGCGAGCAGGGCTACGTCGGCGCAGAGGCCCGCGTCCGCGCCGCCTGGGGCGCCCTGATGTCCCAGGAAGAGACCGCCGGGTGACCGACACCGAGGAGCTGTCCGTGTTCGCGACCGTGTTCCTGCTGCTCTACATCGGTCACCTGCTGGCCGACTACCCGTTCCAGACCGACCACCAGGCCGCCCACAAGGCCGACCCCGGCACCGCCGGGTGGCGGGCCAACCTCCACCACGCCGGCGTCCACGTCGCCACCTGCGCGATCACGCTGCTGACCGGCATGGCCGTGCTCGACCTGCACATCCCCACCCTGTCCGCGTACGCGGCCCTGGCCTGGGTCGGCGGGACGCACGCGTTCATCGACCGCCGCTGGCCGGTGCGCTGGTGGATGGCCCGCTTCGGCCAGACCGGCTGGGCCGCCAACGGCGGCGCCGCGCACGTCGACCAGACCGCCCACATCACCGCGCTGGCCCTCGCCGCCCTCGCCCTCGCCGCCTGAAAAGGAGCCCCTCATGCCGAACGCACAGGGCAGCCACATGTACGTGCTGACGCTCCAGGCCCAGACCGGCCGCCTCCACACGATGTCCGGGACCCACACCCCGGCCCCGGGCCGGACCCGGTTCGACCTGCTCACCCAGCTCCGCAAGGACGCCGTCCGCCTGTACCCGAACAGCCGGATGGACGGCGCGATCGTCCTGTTCTTCTCCGTGGAGCCGAACGCCCTCTGACCTGCACAAAGACGGGCCCAGCCGTGAACCTTCCACAGCCCGGCTGGGCCCCCTGTTCTCCCTAAGGGAGGTAGCAAGGATGACGGACATCAGCACCGAGCCGGTAGTGGGCATCACCGCCCCGGCTCCGCCCCCGCCGAACACCCCGCTCCCGGCGCCTGCGGCTCCGGCCGCCGAGCAGCCGGTCAAGGACGCCCCGAAGGTCGAGCACACGCCGGGCGGGTGGCCGGTGGTGCCGCTGGCCACCACCGGTGCCAACGGCACGATCAGCGGCGTCGCCGCCGCCGCGCTCGCCGCCGGTCCGGCCGGGGCCGCCGTCGCGGCGGCCGGGGCCGTGCTCATCGGCGGCGCCGTCCTGGCCCGCCGCGCTGCCCGCAGCCGCACCGCCAAGACCACCACCCGCGCCGCGAAGAAGGTCCCCACCCCCCGGCAGCCGCACAGCAGCGGCAGCAGCAGCCGGGGCACCGGCAACCGCAACACCGGCACCGGGGCCCATCGGGCGGGTGGCGGCCGGAGCAGTTCGGGGGCGTCGCGGACGCCTGCGGGCCGCACCGGCTCCAGCTCCGGCACCGGCGGGTCGTCCGCCTCGGGCCGTTCGCCGAAGTCGCCGGGGCGGATGGGGCAGGTCAAGGCGCTGCGGCAGGACGCCCGCTCGACCGCCGCCGGCCAGACCCGTGCCCAGCAGCGGGCCGGTGCGGTCAAGGACCGGCGGAACGTCGCCGATACCCGCCGCAACACCCCCACCCACCGCCCCTCCACCGGCACCGGCACCGGCACCGGCAAACACAGCGGTAAGCCCAACTCCGGCCCCAAGAAGCGTCGTTCGCCGCTCGGGGGACGCGCCCGGGGGGTGCGGGATGCTGCGGTGAAGCGGGCCCGCAACCTCCGTGACCGGTCCACCGCGCGGGCGGTCGAGGGGGCCCGGGGCAGGGTTCAGGCGGCGCTGACCGCGAAGCAGGCCAAGCTCCTGAAGCGGGCCGCCCGCCGTGACGCCCGCCGCCAGCTCTGGCGCTCCGCCGCGCGTAAGCAGGGCCGCCGCCTGCTCGCCGCGCTCCTCGCGGCGCCCGTCGGCGCCATCGGGCTGCTGACCACCCCGCTCGGCCGGAAGCTCGGGATCAAGGCGCTCCAGTACCCCGGACGGCGCCTGTACCGGCGGCTGATGCGCACCGCCGAAGAGCAGCGCGCCGCCCGCGACGCCGCGATCCGTGAGCGGCTGGCCGCCGCCGAGGCCGCGATCGACGCCGACCTGGCGCCGGAGCAGCAGATCGGCGACAAGGCCGAGCGCCCCACCTTCCTCACCCCCGCCGCACCCTCATCGTCCCCGCTGGAGGTTACGAACGTGTCCGGTTTCAAGTTCGAGGAGGCCGCCGCCGAGATGGAGGCCGCGGCCCGCACCTACGACCCCGAGACGGCCATGGAGATCTTCGCCATGGTCGAGGGACTGCCCGAGGCCCTCCAGTCGATCGCGAACACCTTCCTGACCCTGGCCGAGCGCTCCGACAACGAGTTCCCGCTGGAGAAGCCGATCGCGGTCGCGTTCGACGAGATCTACGGCGCGCTGATGCGCGCGGTCGACTCCTCCGCCGACCTCGGGCCGCTGTTCCGCCAGGTCCATGAGCAGGACATCGCCCGTCACGAGGAGCCCCGCAACGGTATCGAGGCTGAGAAGGGCTGGAACGTCTGATCATGACCACCACCGACACCCCCAACACCACGGGGCCGGTGTGGGACTGGAGTGCCGGTCACGGACCCGTGACCGGCGCCCTGTCCGCCACCACCGGCGCCCTCGCCCTGGCCACCACCGGCGCCGCCACCGGCATGCCCCCGAGCTGGGCCCTCGCGGTCGGCGCCGCCGGCGCCATCGGGCACACCATCTCCACCCTCCGTGAGCGGCTGTCCGCCCGCACCGTCGCCCTGCGCGCCTCCTCCTGGCTGCTGGGCGCCGGATGGACGACGTGGGCCATCACTACCGGGCCGCTGACCTGGTCGGCGATCGGGTCGCTCGCCGTCCTCGGCGTCGGCATCGGCACCACCGCCCGCTCCACCTCCCTCTACGAGGACGCCCGCGAACTGGAGCTCATCGCCCACGCCGAGCGGCAGGTCACCGCCGAGCAGTCGGCCGAGCGGCGGACCCTCGCCGCGGAGTGGGTCGAGCGGATCCAGCGCGTCTGCGGCGTCACCGTCACGGTCCTCGCGATCGAGAAGTGGCCCACCGGCACCGGCTTCACCATCGACGCCGAGCTGCCCGGGGCGACCACGTACGACCAGATCGCGAAGGGCTCCGCCAAGCTCTCCGCCGACGCCCGCCTGCCCCACGGCTGCACCGTCGCCGCCACCCCCGGCATCCACCAGGGCCGCGTCCTGCTCGACGTCTCCACCGTCAACGTCCTCGCGGACGCGATCCCCTACCCGGCGGACTACAGCCCCCTGTCCATCCACACCGGCCTGCCCTGGGGCGTCCGCTCCGACGGCCGGGAGGTCAACGTCTACCTGCGCGAGCAGTGCGCGCTCGTGGTGGGGCCGACGGGGTCGGGCAAGACGAACTTCGTCCACACCGTCCTGGGCGGCTTCGCCCGCGCCACCGACATCCTGACCTGGGTCATCGACCTCAACGCCGGATCCGCCGGCCTGCCCTGGGTCCGCCCCGCCCTCGACGGCGACGGCAACCCGAGCAGCGAGACCCGGCCCGGGATCGACTGGCTCGCCTCCACCCCGGAGGAAGCCACGCTGATGCTGGACGCGGCCCTGCGGGTGGGCAAGCACCGCAAGGTCGTCTACCAGGACCTCATGGCCCAGGCCGACACCGACCTGCTGCCCGTCTCCGCACAGATCCCCCAGATCATGCTCGTCATCGACGAGGGCGCGGAGATCCTCGCCAGCAACGACCCCAAGATGCGCAAGCTGGCCGCGAAGATCCTGGAGGTCATCCGGCTCATGCGCGCCATGGGCATCCGCGACGTCCTCACCGCCCTCGGCGCCACCGGCACCGTCCTCGGCAACCTGATGATCCGCCGCGAAGCCAAAGCCCGCGTCGTCCTGACCGGCGGCGAAGTCGAGGGCATGGACCTCTCCCGGGTGTTCCAGGGCTCACAGGGGCTGAAGCCGGAGCAGGCCCCGTACAAGGGCGCCGGGTTCATCGGCACCCCCGAAGCCGCGCCGGGCCTGTTCAAGTCGTGGCGGATCACCCCGAAGCAGATCGCCGACGTCGTCCGCGCCACCAGCGCCCTTCACCCCCGGCTCGACGAACCGTCCGCGAAGGCCGCCGGCCCCGACTACGCCCGCCGCTGGGACACCACCCGCACCGCCTGGATGCGCACCACAACCGCCGCCAGTGAACAGCCCGTCGCGCAGGCCGAGCAGCGGCCCGCCCGCCCCGGCGGACTGAACCTCTCCGCCCTCCGCAACACCACCCAGGCCGCCCCGGCGGCGGGCGACGAGGACGCGCTCGCCGCCGAGTTCATGGCGCAGATCGACGCCGAGTTCGGCACCGTCGCCGAACCCGACGCGGACGAGTCAGAGGAGCGCGAGCCGTCGCGCGGGCTGAACCTGTCCGCGTTCCGGATCGAGCAGCAGGACAGCGGCGCCCGCAAGGACGCGCTCGCCGTCCTGCTCGCCGCCGGACCGGACGGCACCGGCGCCTCCGCCATCTCCCGGGCCCTCGCCGACCGGCACGGCACCACCCGCCAGACCGTCGTCGGCTGGCTCAAGGAGTGGGCCGACGACGGCACCGCCGTCCGCCTCGGCACCGGCACCAAGACCCGCTACGTCCACCACACCCACGCCCCCACCGGCCCCGCCGAGACCTGACCTGGCCCGCTTGTCGCCCCCACCCCAAGGAACAGTCCTCCCGGTCTCCCAGTGACCTCGAAACGGGCTTTGACCTGGGAGGCGACAAGCGACAAGACAAGACAAGCGACAAGCCACACGACAAGCAGGCGACAAGCCAGACGACAAGCGACACGACAAGCAGGCCACCCGGGCAGCACCCCACGAGGGGTGCTGCCCGGGGCCGCGAGAGGGGCACCTTGTGTACGAGCCGACCCCGTACGAGATCACCACCCAGCCCGCCTGGACCGCCCCGCCGGCCACCACCCCCGGGCCGGTCATCGTCCCCGCCGAGATCCCGCCCGGCGTCGACTGGGTCACCCTCCCCAACGGCGTCCGCACCCTCGCCTACACCCACCCCACCGCGCCCGCGCAGATTCCGCTTCCCGCCACCCAGCCGATCCCCGCATGGGCCAAGACCACCGCCCTCCTCGCCCCCACGGTCGGCTGCGGGATCGGCGCCGCCGGGATCGGGCTCTCCTACGCCGCCCCGGGACTCATCGCCATGACCCATGCCCTGTGGTCCGCCGCCGCCCTCGTCGTCGCCGCGGTCGTCGCCGTCCCCGTCCTGCTCCGCACCGCCCGCCGCGCCGTCACGGGCGGCGGTACCGGCGGGAGCGAGTCGACGACGCACATCACGCAGAACATCACCGCGACCGGACTGTTCGGCCGCGCGTCCGGAACCATCAACAACCGCTGAGAAGAGCCCAGTTGAGCAGCATTCGGATCGTCTCGTACGGCACCGGCCACCACGACAAGCCCGCCGCCTACTCCCCGGTCGTCATCGACACCACCACCCTGCACAACCCGCCCGACGACCCCGCCGTCCGGGCCACCCTCACCCAGCTCACCGGCCTGCACCCCGACGTCGCCGCCTACGTCCTCGCCACCCCCGGCGCCGACAAGCTCATCGCGACCGCGCTGCGCCGGATCGAGCACCGCATCGCCACCGGCTACCGCGTCATCCACGTCCACGTCCACTGCTACGGCGGCCGCCACCGCTCCGTCGCCATCGCCGAACACCTCGCCGCGGATCTGCGGCTGACCGAGGACGACGTCCGGATCACCCACCGCCACATCGCCCGGCCGATCCTCCGCTCCCGCCTCCACAACCTCACCGGCCACTGACCCAAAGGACCACCATGCCCCGACTGCGCCTCCGTGTGACCGGCTGGACCCGCCGCACGCTCGCCCTCACCGACACGCCCCGGCCCGACTGCCCCGACTGCCACGGCGCGGGCGGGCGCTCGTACGACTACGGCGACTACGACACCGGCGAGTACGCCGGCACCGAATGGGAGCCCTGCCTGTGCTGGGACGAGACCCGCTCCTGGACCCTCCTCCCGCTCCCGCGCCGCGCCCCGTCCGGCGGCTACAGCGACGAACCGCCCTTCTAGCCCCTGCCCGACAGGAGATCCGCATGTCTGTGACCACCGCCGTCGCCACCCGGCGCGGCACCCGCCCCCGCAACGCCGACTCCGCCGTCGTCCACCGCCTGCCGGGGACGCCGATGGTGGCCGCCGCCCTCGTCGATGGCATCGGCAACACCGCCGCCGCCGTCGAGTTCTCCTACGTCGCCGCTCAGGTCGCCGCCCGCGTCGGTGCCCGCAAGGGTCCCTTGCTCGGCATCCTGGCCGCCGCCGAGATGGCCGCCGCCCCGCCCGGCGCCCGCGTGGAAGACGGGGTCGCCGTCGTCGCCGTCTCCAGCGCCGAGTCCGGCATCACGCAGATCGCGTGGACCGGTGACGCCCGGATCTACGGATGGACCGGCACCGAACTCGTCCAGCGGTCCACCGACCAGACCATGGGCACGTGGCTGCGGAACTGGGGCGGCACCGCCGTCACCCTCCACCGCGACGACCGCCCCGACGAGACCGTCACCACCGAGGCCGCCGCGCTCGTCCTGGACGACCTCGCCCGCGCCGCCCTCGGCCGCTGCTCCATCGCCACCGTCCCGCTCGCGTTCATCACCGACGGCCTGGTGATCCTCACGTCCGACGGCGCCCACACCCAGACCACCCACGACGTGATGAAGCGGCTGGTCCGGGAGCACGCGGGCGAGCCGCAGGCCCTCGCCGACGCCATCACCGCCGCCGCCCGCCCCGACTCCGACGGCTACCGCGACGACGCCACCGTCGTCGTCATCCGCGTCACGCCCGCCACCCACTAGCCCCCGCATACACGCCGGGGCGACCGCGTCGTCTCGGCAAAAGGGATGCGGTCGCCCCGGCTCCAGCCAGAACTGGAGCACCCAGCATGACCCATTCGACTTTCATCCGGCGAGATGGCCACCGGCCCTTACTCCTGGACCTGTTCTGCTGCGCCGGCGGCGCCGCCACCGGCTACCACCGGGCCGGGTTCGACGTCATCGGCGTCGACATCGCCCCGCGCCCGAACTACCCCTTCACCTTCGTCCAGGCCGACGCCCTCGCCTTCCTCGCCGACCTCATCGCCACCGGCGAGATCGCCCAGTTCTCGGCCGCGCACTCCTCCCCGCCGTGCCAGGCCGGATGCTCCCTGACCGTCGGCACCAACCAGGCCATGGGCTGGGGCGGCACCCACATGGACCTGGTCGCGCCGACCCGCGTCCTGCTGGAGGCGTCCGGCCTGCCGTACGTCATCGAGCAGCCCAACGGCCGCGCCCAGATCCGCAAAGACCTCACCCTGTGCGGCGAACAGTTCGGCCTCGGCGTGATCCGCCACCGCAACTTCGAGCTCGGCCGCTGGACGACCGCCCAGCCCGCCCACAAGCCCCACCGGGGCCGGGTGCGCGGCTGGAGGCACGGCGCCTTCTTCGACGGGCCGTACGTCGCCGCCTACGGCAACGGCGGCGGCAAGCCCTCCGTGGCGGAACTCCAGGCCGCCATGGGCATCACCTGGACCGACGTCCGCGAGGAGCTCACCGAGGCCATCCCCCCGGCCTACACCGAATGGATCGGCACCGCGCTCATGGCCCAGGTCCGGGTGGAGGTGGCGGCGTGAACGACCTGCCCACGATCGACCTGGCGGGCCTGGACCTGCTCGCCCACGCCGTCGCGGCGGCCGAGCGCGGCTGGCACGTCTTCCCCCTTCGCCCCCGCGACAAGCGACCCGCCGGCCACCCCGAGCGGACCTGCCCCGGCACCGGCCGGTGCGCCGCCGGGCACCGCACCCCCGAGCAGCGGGCCACCACCGACCCGGACCTCATCGCCGCCGCCTGGACCCACGCCCCCTACAACATCGGCATCGCCACCGGCCCGAGCCGGCTGCTCGTCGTCGACCTCGACACGGTCAAAGAGGGAGAACAGGAAGGAACGCCTGACGGCGTGACTTCCTTCGAAGCGCTCTGCGAGCGCGCCGGGCAGGCCGTCCCCCTCACCCACCGAGTCCGGACGTGCCGTGGTGGACAGCACCTGTACTTCACCCCGCCCACCGGCGCCCGCCTCGGCTCCACCGCCGGGCGCCTCGGCACTCACATCGACACCCGGGGCTGGGGCGGGTACGTCGTCGCCCCCGGCAGCACCACCCCCGACGGCACCTACACCCTCCTCGACAGCCGCCCCCCGGCCCCGCTGCCCGGATGGCTGCTGGATGCCCTCACCGCCCGCCCCGAGCCCGTCCAGGCCGCGCCGGCCACATGGGCCGTGAACGGACCGCGCGTCGCCACCGTCGCCCTGGAACGCGAGACCACCGCCGTGCAGAGCTCGCCCGAGGGCGGACGCAACACACAACTCCTCTCGTCTGTTAGGGCGTTGGGGCGGTTCGTCGCGTGGGGAGACCTCCCCCGGCACGTGGTCGAGGACGCTTTTCAGGGAGCGGGGGAGGCGGCGGGACTCCCGCCGGCCGAGTGCCGCGCGACCATCCGCAGCGCCCTGGACTGGTCCATCCGCACCGCCCGCCCCCGGCAGGCCGCCGCATGACCGGCCCCAACTCCCCCCACCTGAAAAGCACCACCCCCAGCGCCCCCGCCCGGAGGGAAAGCAGCATGTCCGAGCCCATCGACGGGGCCGCCCTGCTCGACCAGGTGGAGAAGTTCCACCGCCGCTTCAACGTGTTCCCGAGGGAAGCCGCGTACGTGGCCGTGGTGCTGTGGGACGCCCACGCCCACCTCCTGGACTCCTTCGACTCCACCCCCCGACTGGCCTTCCTCTCCCCCGAGCCCGGCTCCGGCAAGTCCCGGGCGCTGGAGATCGTGGAGACCCTGGTCCCCAAGCCGATGGTCGCCGTCAACGCGTCCGCCGCCGCCCTGTTCCGCGCCGTGTCCAGCGGCGAGGGACGGCCCACGATCCTCTTCGACGAGATCGACACCGTCTTCGGCCCCAAGGCCGGGGACAACGAGGAACTCCGCGGCTTCCTCAACGCCGGGCACCGCCGCTCCGGAGTCACCTACCGGTGCATCGGCGACGGCGGCAACCAGACCGTGCAGGCATTCCCGTCCTACACCGCCGTCGCGGTCGCCGGACTCGGGTCCCTGCCCGACACCATCCTCACCCGCTCCGTCATCGTCCGGATGCGCCGCCGCGCCCGCAACGAGCGGGTCGAGCCCTACCGCCAGCGCCTCCACGAGAAGGAGGGCCACCAGCTCCGCGACCAGCTCGCCGCATGGGCCGAGCAGGTCAGCGAGCAGGTCCGCGACGCCTGGCCCGAGCTCCCCGAAGGAGTCACCGACCGCCCCGCCGACGTGTGGGAACCGCTGCTCGCCGTCGCCGACGCGGCCGGCGGGGACTGGCCCAAGCGCGCCCGCACCGCGTGCCTGGAACTCGTCAAGGCGTCCCAGGCCGACGACAAGGGGTCCCTCGGCATCCGGCTCCTGACCGACCTGCGCGACCACGTCATGATCGGCGTCGACCGGCTCCCCACCATCGCCGTCCTGGACCGCCTCAACTCCCTCGACGACGCCCCCTGGGCCGACCTCCAGGGCAAGCCCCTCGACAACCGAAGGTTGTCCCGGATGCTCAGCGAGTACATGACCGGCGACAACGAGCCCATCGGCTCCCGCAACATCCGCACGTCCGGCGGGATCCTGAAGGGCTACTACGCCACCGACCTCCACGACGCCTGGCAGCGCTACTGCCCGCCCCCCTCCCAGCAGCCGCTACAAGCGCTCCAGCCGCTACATCCCAGCTCACAGCCCCTTCCCGCGTAGCGGGGCACCCCCGATGTAGCGGCTACGCACACACGTCACACCAGCCCCGCCCCACCACACCCGGACGGGCCCGGAACCTGCCGTAGCCGCTACATCCCACCCTCCCGCTACACCCACCACGCCGCTGACCTGCGATGTAGCGGCGAAGCGCATGTAGCGGACTTTCCAGGAGGGGGCCGGGAAGGCCCCGCTGAGAGGAGAGCGAGCGTGGCATCCGCCATCACCACGCTGCGGGCCGGACTCCCGGACCGCTACCTCACCCCCGAGGACATCGCCGCGATGTTCTCCGTACCGATCGAGACCGTCTACCACTGGCGCAAGCAGCGCACCGGCCCGCCCGGATTCCGCGTGGGCCGCCACGTCCGATACGACCCCGCCGCAGTCCGCGACTGGGTCACCAGACAGAGCAGCCTCGACATCGTCGCCTGACCCGAATCACCCGGCCCGTGGCGCTTCCCCCGGAGCGCCACGGGCCTTCTCATGCAGCGAAAGGACCTCAGCCCAATGGCTGGCCACATCCAAGACCGCTGGTACAAGGCCGAGACCGGCCCCGACGGCAAGTCCGTCAGAGTCAAGACCGACCGCTACGGCACGGGCCTCCGCTACCGGGCCCGCTACATCGGCCCCGACGGCACCGAGAAGTCCAAGAGCTTCCCCGACAAGCAGAAGCGCCTCGCCGAGCGGTGGATCGCAGAGATCGCGGCGGACATGGCCCGGGGCACCTACGTCGACCCGCGCGCCGGGCGGACCACCTTCAAGAGCTACACCGACAGGTGGCTCCAGGGGCTGACCTCAGAGCTGTCGAGCCAGATCGAGATCGAGCGTCGACTTCGGCTCCACGCGCTCCCCGTCCTCGGCTCCCGGCCGCTGGACTCCTTCCGGCCGCAGCACATCCGGGAGCTCCTCGCCGTCCTGGAGGCGAGCCCCATCGGCGCCTCGTACGCGCGGAACATCTACAGCGATGTCCGGGCCGTCCTCTCCGCCGCCGTGGACGACGGGCTGCTGGCCCGCAACCCCTGCGCGGCACGGACGGTCCGGCCCCCGTCGCCCGAGCCGCGTCGGGTCGTCCCCTGGACTCCCGAGCGCGTCCTCGCCGTCCGCCAAGGACTCTCCGGCCGGTACCGCGCGACCTGCGACACCGGGGCGGGATGCGGGCTGCGGCAGGGCGAGATCTTCGGCCTCGGCGAGGACGCCGTGGACTACAACGCCGAAGTCATCCATGTCATCAGGCAGGTGCGGTTCATCCGCGGCAAGGCCGTGTTCGCCCCACCGAAAGGCAACAAGGAGCGGGACGTACCCATGTCCCCGTACGTCGCCGCATCCCTGCGTCGGCACTCGGAGGAGTACCCGCCCGTGGAGGTGACTCTCCCCTGGCGTACGCCGGACGGGCCACTCGTCACCGTGCGCCTGCTCTTCACCAACACGGCGGGCGGGGTGATCTGGCGGAGCAACTTCAACATCCAGGAGTGGAAGCCCGCGCTCGCGGCGGCCGGCGTCATCCCGGTGCCGGAGAAGGGCAAGCCGTACGCCTCCGCGCGCGAGCACGGGATGCACGCGCTCCGGCACTTCCTCGCCTCCGTCCTGCTGGATGCCGGTGAGAGCATCAAGGTCGTCTGCGAGCTCCTGGGGCACTCGGACCCCGCGCTGACCTTGCGGGTGTACGCGCACCTCATGCCGTCGACGTCGGAGCGGGCCCGGAAGGTCGTGGACAGGGTGTTCTTGCCCGGCCCCCGCACTCTGGACGGCCCAGAGACGGCCCAGTGACCTGAAAAGGGCCTCTGAGTAACACACAAAGTGCTGGTCAGAGGCCCTTTTCGCACCCGCTCCCGGTGAGTTCTCCGGGCTTGGGCATGGTCCTACCAGTGTCGCAGACGCGGGCCGGTGCGCCCGTTCCCCCCGGGCCCTCCGGGGTCAGGGGACCGGGGCCCCCGGCTGGGTCCTCGGCACCCGGGAGGTGAAGAAGAGGGCCAGGACCGAGGCGCCGGCCAGGATCGCGAGGGCGGCGCGCAGGCCGTCGAGGCGGGCGGCGGCGTTGGCCTCCAGGGCCGCGTCGGTCACCTCCGGGCTGGTCCCGGCCCGGTCGAGGGCGGCGGTGAGCTGGGTGTCGGAGAGGAACGGGACGCCGCTCGCCAGCTCGACCGAGGCGGTGCTCTTGACCTCGCTGGGCACGGCCGGGTTCCGCTCGACGGCGGTCAGGAACGAGGAGGTCAGCGCGGCGATCATGAGCGAGCCGGCGAGGGCGGTGCCGAGCGAGGCGCCCAGGTTGGTGACGGCGTTCTGGATGCCGCCGACCTCGGCGCTCCGCCGGTCCGGGACGGCGGAGACGGTGACCGCGCCGAGCTGGGAGGCGAGCGCGCCCATGCCGAGGCCGATGAGCAGCAGCGGGATCGTGACGATCTCCGCGCCCGCGTCGGCGTCCAGCGCCGCCATCAGGACGACGGCCCCGGCGAGCAGCGCGAGCACCCCGAGGCGCACGACCCGGCGCGGCGAGACCTCGGGCAGGAAGCGCGGGATCAGCAGGGCGGCGGCCAGCAGGGTCAGCGACAGCGGCAGGATCCGGGCGCCGGTGGCCAGCGCGGACAGGCCGAGGGCGACGGAGAGGTAGAGCGGGACGACGAAGAAGACGCCCATCTGGACGAGGTACTGGAAGAAGAACATGATCAGGCCGCCGGTGAGCTGCCGGTTGCGCAGCAGGTCCGGGTGGACGAGCGGGTCCCGGCCGCGCCCGACCAGGCGCGCCTCCCAGCGCAGGAAGAGCCAGATCAGCAGCAGTCCGGCGAGCGTCGTCCACACCACCAGGGACACCCCGAGCCAGGAGGGCGCGTCGGGCTTGGGCTGCACCCAGCCCCACTCGTCGGAGCGCAGCACGCCGTACACGAAGATCCCGAGACCGGCGGCGGAGAGCACCGCGCCGACCAGGTCGAGCCGCGTGCGCTCCTCGGCGGCGGCGTCGGCGATGGAGCGGGCGCACGCGAGGATGACGAGGACCAGCAGGACCTCCCCGGCGAAGACCCAGCGCCAGGAGAAGTAGGTGGTGGCGACGCCGCCGATGAGCGGGCCGAGGGCGATGGCGACGGCTCCGGCCGCGGCGACGACTCCGTACGCGAAGGGGCGCCGCCCGGTGGGGAAGTTCCCGGCCACCAGGGCGACGATCGCGGGCATGATCAGCGCGGCGCCGACGCCCTCCAGGAAGGACCAGCCGATCAGCAGCACCGTGAGGCTGGGGGCGAGGGCGGTGGTGAGCGAGCCGGCGCCGTAGACACAGCAGCCGATCATGAAGGCGCGCTTGCGGCCGATGAGCGCCCCGATCTTGCCGCCGGGGATCATGAACATCGCCATCACCAGGGTGTACGCGGTGATGGCGCCCTGGATGCCGGTCACGGTGGTGCCGACGTCCGCGGCCACGGTCGCGATGGACACGTTCATGACGGAGCTGTCGAGCGCCATCAGGAACTGTCCCGAGGCGAGGGTCAGCAGGACGGTCAGGGACCCCGGGGGCTTCCCGGCCGAGCGGGCCTTCGGTGTCATGGGCGGAGCCTTCCCGCCCGGCCCGTCCGGTCCCTGCGCCCCGCGCAGAGGTCCCCCGCCCGGCGCAACGGCGAAGGGCCCGCCGCCCCCACAGGGACGACGGGCCCTCACGGGCGGACGGCGGGGCTCAGCCGCTGCCCACGAAGACCACGAGCAGCAGCCAGACCACCGGCGCCGTCGGCAGCAGGGAGTCCAGCCGGTCCATGATGCCGCCGTGCCCGGGCAGCAGTGTGCCCATGTCCTTGATGCCGAGATCGCGCTTGATCATCGACTCGCCCAGGTCGCCCAGGGTGGCGCTGGCCGCGACCGCGAGGCCGAGCAGCAGGCCCTGCCACCAGGTGCCGCCGTCGATCAGGAACTCCATGCACAGCGCGCCGGCCGCCATGGCGAAGGCGACCGCGCCGAAGAGTCCCTCGCGGGTCTTCCCGGGGCTGATCCGCGGGGCCAGCTTGTGCTTGCCGAAGCGCCAGCCCACGGCGTACGCGCCGGTGTCGCTGACCACCGTGAGGATCAGGAAGGTCAGCACCCGCCACGGGCCGTCGTCGGCGGTCAGCAGCATCGCCACGAAGGTCGCGAGGAACGGCACGTAGAACGCGGCGAAGACCCCCGCGGTGACGTCCTTGAGATAGCCCTCGGGCGGCTCGGTCATCCGCCAGACGAGCACGGCGAGCGCGGTCAGGGCCATCGCGACCCAGGCGCCCTCCGCCCCGCGCACGTACCCGGCGACGACCATGGCGGCGCCGCCGACCGCGAGCGGGACCAGCGGGGCCTTGATGGCCTTGCGCTCCTGCAGGCGGGAGGTGAGCTCCCACAGGCCGACGACCACGGCGACCGCTATCACGCCGACGAACGCGGGCTTCCAGATGAACAGCGACGCGATGATGACGACGCCGAGCCCGACCCCGACCCCTATGGCAGCGCCCAGGTCTCGGCCCGCGCTCTTCTTCTGCCGCGGCTGCTGCCGGGGCGAGGGCGCGGACGCGGGCTGGGACGGGCTGGACATGGGCTCCTGCGGGTGCTCGTGCGGCGTCACGTCACGGAACGGGGGACCGCCCTGCTGGGCGGCCCCCCGGTCGTGATCGTCCTGGTTGCCGTCGGCGGGAACGTCGTCGGACACGATGGGCATGGGCCGAGTCTGCGCCGCCCACTGCCCTTCGTAGGCGGGACCCGCCGGGGCAGGCCCCTGGTCGGGTCCCCCGAAGCCGGTTCCGGCCGGGGCCCCCCAGGAAGAGTCGTTCATCAGACCTCGAGGAGCTCGGCTTCCTTGTGCTTCAGGAGCTCGTCCACCTGCGCGACGTACTTCGCGGTGAGGTCGTCGAGCTCCTTCTCGGCGCGGCGCACGTCGTCCTCGCCGGCCTCCTTGTCCTTGACGAGCTTGTCGAGGGCGTCCTTGGCCTTGCGGCGCACGGCGCGGATGGAGACCTTGGAGTCCTCGGCCTTGCCGCGGGCGACCTTGATGTACTCGCGGCGGCGCTCCTCGGTCAGCTCCGGGAACGTCACACGGATGATGTTGCCGTCGTTGCTGGGGTTGACGCCCAGGTCCGAGTCGCGGATGGCCTGCTCGATGTTGCGCAGCGCGCTCTTGTCGAACGGGGTCACCACGGCCATGCGCGGCTCCGGCACCGAGAACGACGCCAGCTGATTGATCGGGGTGATGGCACCGTAGTAGTCCGCCACGATCTTGTTGAACATCGCCGGGTGCGCACGGCCGGTGCGGATCGCGGCGAAGTCCTCCTTGGCGACCACGACGGCCTTCTCCATCTTCTCCTCGGCCTCGAGGAGGGTCTCTTCGATCACCACTTGCTCCTGCGTGTCGTCGCGTTGTGTCCTGCACGGCTGTACGACCGGCAGGGCTCTGTCCATCCCCTCGCGGGGCGGTTCCCGGTTCGGGTCAGGCCCGGGTGCCCTGGTCGCTCACGAGAGTGCCGATCTTCTCACCCTTCACCGCGCGCGCGATATTGCCCTCGGCGAGCAGTTCGAAGACGAGGATCGGGAGGTTGTTGTCCCGGCACAGCGTGATGGCGGTGGCATCGGCGACCTTGAGGTCGCGGGAGAGCACCTCGCCGTACTCCAGCGCGTCGAACTTGACCGCGTCGGGGTTGGTCTTCGGGTCGGAGTCGTAGACCCCGTCGACACCGTTCTTGCCCATGAGCAGGGCCTCGGCGTCGATCTCCAGCGCGCGCTGCGCGGCGGTGGTGTCGGTGGAGAAGTACGGCATGCCCATGCCGGCGCCGAAGATGACCACGCGGCCCTTCTCCAGGTGGCGCACGGCGCGCAGCGGGATGTACGGCTCCGCGACCTGACCCATGGTGATGGCGGTCTGCACGCGGGAGTCGATGCCCTCCTTCTCCAGGAAGTCCTGGAGGGCGAGGCAGTTCATCACGGTGCCGAGCATGCCCATGTAGTCCGAACGGGCCCGGTCCATGCCGCGCTGCTGGAGCTCGGCGCCGCGGAAGAAGTTGCCACCGCCGATGACGATGGCGATCTCCGCGCCGTCGCGGACCACGGCGGCGATCTCACGCGCGATGGCGTGCACGACGTCCGGGTCGACCCCCAGCCCGGTGCCGCCGGAGAAGGCTTCCCCGGACAGCTTCAGCATGTAGCGGCCGGTCTTCTTGCCGATGTTGTCGTCGCCCTGTGCGGCGCCCTGATTCATGGAGGTCTCCTCGTGCACATACGAAGAAGGCCATTGCCTGGGGTCCTTGCGGCTTCCCGTACGGCAATGGCCTCCTCGTCAGATCTGCGGCCGTCCCGCGCGAACGCGGGCGGCTGCCTCAGACCCTACCGGGGTCCGGTGTCCGTTGCTGACGGACTCAGATGCCGACCTTGATGCGGGTGAAGCGCTTCAGGGTGACACCGGCCTCGTCCAGGACCTTCTGGACGGACTTCTTGTTGTCCAGGGCGTACGGCTGGCCGAGCAGCGTGGCGTCCTTGAAGAAGCCGTTGACGCGACCCTCGACGATCTTGGCGATCGCGGCCTCGGGCTTGCCCTCGGCGCGGGTGGTCTCCTCGGCGACGCGACGCTCGGTCTCGACGACCTCGGCCGGCACGTCTTCCTTGGTGAGGTACTTCGGGGCGAACGCGGCGATGTGCTGCGCGACACCCTTGGCGACCTCGGCGTCGGCCTTGTCGAACTCGACGAGGACACCGATCTGCGGGGGCAGGTCGGGCATCGTGCGGTGCATGTACGCGTAGACGAAGCCGTCCGCGTACTGCGCGAAGCGGTCGAGGACGATCTTCTCGCCGAGGTTGGCGTTGGCCTCGTCGACGTACGCCTGGACGGTCTTGCCGGCCTCGATCTCGGAGGCGAGCAGGGCGTCGAGGTCCGCCGGGGCGGTGGCGGCGACGTGCTTGGCGAGCTCGGCGGCGACGGCCTGGAACTTGTCACCCTTGGCGACGAAGTCCGTCTCGCACTTCAGCTCGACGAGGGTGCCCGAGGTGTGGTCGTCGGCGATGAGGGAGACCACGGCGCCGTTCTCGGCAGAGCGGCCCTCGCGCTT
This sequence comes from Streptomyces sp. NPDC048659, assembly GCF_040650575.1. NCBI lineage: Bacteria > Bacillati > Actinomycetota > Actinomycetes > Kitasatosporales > Streptomycetaceae > Streptomyces > Streptomyces sp. NPDC048659. The sequence goes on from NZ_JBEZHM010000019.1 coordinate 61,845, forward strand.
GGCGACGCCCTTCTGGCCCTTGATACGGAGCGCCTCGACGGCCTTGTCGACGTCGCCGTCGGCCTCGTCCAGGGCCTTCTTGCAGTCCATCATGCCGGCGCCGGTGAGCTCGCGGAGCTTCTTGACGTCAGCGGCGGTGTAGTTCGCCATGAGTCTGTTTCTCTCTCGAAGTCTGAAAGATCGGGCGGGTCCACGGGTGGACGGCGGGGGCTTCGTGGGCCCCCGCCGTCGTCACCCGAAGGTCCTCAGGGTCCTGAAGGGTCAGCCCTGCTCGGCCGGAGCCTCGGCCTCGACGGCCTCGGCGACGACCTCGGCGGTGGCGTCGGCAGCCTCGGCGTCCGCGACCTTCTCGGTCTCGGCGGAGGTCTGGACCTCGGCGTCGTCGGCCTTCTTCTCACCCTGGAGCAGGTCGCGCTCCCACTCGGCGAGGGGCTCGCCGGCGGCCTTCTCGCCCGGCTTCGAGTCGCCGGTCGCGGCGCCGGAGCGGGCGATGAGGCCCTCGGCGACGGCGTCGGCGATCACGCGGGTGAGCAGGGTGACGGAGCGGATCGCGTCGTCGTTGCCCGGGATCTTGTAGTCGACCTCGTCGGGGTCGCAGTTGGTGTCGAGGATCGCGACGACCGGGATCTTGAGCTTGCGCGCCTCGCCGACGGCGATGTGCTCCTTCTTGGTGTCCACGATCCAGACGGCGCTGGGCACCTTGGACATCTCGCGGATACCACCGAGGGTCTTCTCCAGCTTGGCCTTCTCGCGGGAGAGGACCAGGAGCTCCTTCTTGGTGAGACCCGAGGCGGCGACGTCCTCGAAGTCGATCTGCTCAAGCTCCTTGAGGCGCTGCAGACGCTTGTAGACGGTCGAGAAGTTGGTGAGCATGCCGCCCAGCCAGCGCTGGTTGACGTACGGCATGCCGACGCGCGTCGCCTGCTCGGCGATGGCCTCCTGGGCCTGCTTCTTCGTACCGACGAACATGATGGAGCCGCCGTGCGCGACGGTCTCCTTGACGAACTCGAAGGCGCGGTCGATGTACGACAGCGACTGGAGCAGGTCGATGATGTAGATGCCGTTGCGCTCGGTGAAGATGAAGCGCTTCATCTTCGGGTTCCAGCGACGGGTCTGGTGACCGAAGTGGACGCCGCTCTCCAGCAGCTCCCGCATCGTGACGACGGCCATGGCCATCTCCTTGTGGTTTCTCGGTTGTTTTCCTGACGCCCGGACGCGCCGTGCCACGAGGGACCGAAAGGCGCTGCCATCCGTCACGAGGACCGATGGCGGGGCGTGCGAAGTCGACCCGGTGACCCGGGTCGCCACAGAAAGTGTACGGGACCCCGGAGGCGTCGGGTGACGGGCCTGTCCACAACCGGCCGGTTGTCCACAGATCGGGCCGGGGCCCGTCACGGCGGGGCCGCGGCGGGCAGCCTGCCGCCATGCGCCACGTCACGCTTCTCCTGCTGCCCCTGCTGTCCCTGCTCACGGCGGTCTGGCCGGTCGGGCCGCCCCGCCCCGAGGTGCTGCGCGGCTTCGAGCCGCCGCCCGGGCCGTACGCGGCGGGGCACCGCGGCGTCGATCTGGCGGCCCCGCCGGGCGCCCCGGTGCGGGCGCCCGCGGCGGGCACGGTCGCCTTCGCGGGCCCGGTCGGCGGCCGGGGCGTCCTCACGATCACCCTGAAGGGGACGGGGACGGGGACGGGCGCGCCACCGCTGCGCACGACCTTCGGGCCGGTGGAGCCGCTGGTCCGGGCGGGTGCGGCGGTGCGGGCGGGCGAGGTGGTGGCCCGGGTCGCGCCCGGCGGGCACTGCGCGCGCCCGTGTCTGCACTGGGGGCTGCTGCGCGGCACGGCCTACCTGGACCCGCTGCGCCTGCTGCGCGGCGGGCCGTCCCGGCTGCTGCCGGTGCCGGTGCCGGGTCCGGGGGCTCAGACGCCCCGGACGCCGCCCAGCGCCATGGAGACCGCGGCCTCGGCGATGACGGCCGGGTCCTCGGCCGCGCCGAGCTCGATCCGGCGGACCGCCGCGTCCACCACGCCCTGGAGGAGCATCGCCTCCAGCCGGGGCTGCGGGCGGCCCAGGGCGGTCAGGGCGTCGACGATCATGGTGACGAGGCCGCCGTGCGCGGCGCGGATCTTCTCGCGGGCGCCGTCGTCCAGCTCGCTCGCGGAGATCGCGACCACCGCGCGGTGCCGCCGGTCGCCGACCAGGTCGAGCTGGCTGCGGACGTACGCCTCGACCTTGCCCTCGGCGGTCTCGGCACCGGCCATGGCGGCCTCGACCTCGGCGGCCCAGACCGGGAAGTCGACCGCGCACAGCTCCTCGACCACGGCGGCGCGGGAGCGGAAGTACTCGTAGACCGAGGAACGGGCCAGGCCCGTGCGCTCGGCGAGGGCGGGGAAGGTCAGCGCGTCCGTCCCGCCTTCGGACAGCAGGGAGCGCGCGGCGTCCAGCAGGGCGCCGCGCTGCATCGTCCGGTGCTCGGCCACCGAGGCCGCTCGAATCCTTGGCACGGATCCACTCTACGGCGGGAGCGGCCCGCCCGGTCAGCGGCCCACGTCGGCCAGCTTGGCGCGGAGCTGGAGCACGGACTTGGTGTGGATCTGGCTGACCCGGCTCTCGGTGACCCCGAGGACGTGTCCGATCTCGGCCAGCGTGAGGCCCTCGTAGTAGTAGAGCGTGACGACGGTCTTCTCCCGCTCGGGGAGGGTGTTGATCGCCCGCGCCAGCAGCCGGCGCAGCTCGCGGTCCTCGGCGACCTCGACGGGGTTGTCGGCGGCGGTGTCCTCAAGGGTGTCCATGAGGGAGAGCCGGTCGCCGCCCTCGCCGCCGACGTGCAGCAGCTCCTCCAGGGCGACCACGTTGGCCAGGGACAACTGGCTGAAGACCGAGTGCAGTTCCTCCAGGGTGACGCCCATCTCGGCGGCGACCTCGGGCTCGGTGGGGGTGCGCCGGAGCTGCGCCTCCAGCGTGGCGTAGGCCCGTTCGACGTTGCGGGCCTTCTGGCGCACGGAGCGGGGGATCCAGTCCAGGGCCCGGAGCTCGTCGATCATCGCGCCGCGGATGCGGGTGATGGCGTACGTCTCGAACTTGATGGCCCGCTCGACGTCGAACTTCTCGATCGCGTCGATGAGTCCGAAGACCCCGGAGGAGACGAAGTCCGCCTGCTCGACGTTGGACGGCAGGCCGACGCTGACGCGTCCGGCGACGTACTTCACGAGGGGCGAGTAGTGCAGGATCAGCTGCTCCCGCAGCCGCTCGTCGCCGGTGTCCTTGTACGAGCGCCACAGCTCGTCGAGCGAGGTCGGTGCGGGCGGTCGCACGGTGCCCCGGGCTGCTGGGGGCACCGCAGCGCGGTCAGACCCGGAGGTGTGCTGGGGCATGGGTCGCCTTGAGCCGTTCTGCTGTCGCTGTCGTCGGGTGGGGAGCGGTTCCGTCTGTCGGGAGGGGGATCCTCGTGAGCGTAGCGTGAGTGGGCTGTCGCGGTGAGCGAACGTCGGCGGATCGCGCCGGTCCGGGTGGGCACCGTCGGCCACACCTTCGAACGGGGGCCGCGGCGCGTGTCGGCCCCTCGGGTGTGACCGAGAGAACTCGATTGCTCATCCTCATCACCCTTTCACCCGAATGCTCCAGGTCAAGTACCGCCATGCCGGGTGTTCGAGCCTTCTCCCCTCGTGTTCGTCAACTGCCAGTCGTCCCCGCACCGTTCGACGAAGCCCAGGGAGTGGAGTTCGTACAGCTTGGCGAGGGTGTGGTCGGGGTGGGCTCCGGCGCGGACGGCGATCTCCGACAGGGCGGCGGGACTTCGGCCGGGGAGCGCCTCCAGCACGCGGGCGGTGCCGGGGGCGAGCAGGTCGCGGGGCAGCACGGGGCCCCGGCGGGGCGGGGCGAGCTGACCGACGGCGCCGACCAGTTCGACGACCTCGGCGGCGTCGGTGACGAGGGTGGCCTCGCCGCGCAGGAGTTCGTGGACCCCGGCGGAGAGTCCGCTGGTGACGGGTCCCGGGACGCCCATGGTGTGCCGGCCGAGCCGGGCCGCGACGCGGGCGGTGACCAGGGAGCCGCTGCGGTACGCGGCCTCGACGACCACGGTGCCGCGGGTGAGGGCGGCGATGACCCGGTTGCGCAGCACGAAGCGGCCGCGGGTCGGGTGGGCGCCGGGCGGGAGCTCGCCGACGACGAGGCCCTGCTCGGCGATGCGTCCGATGAGTCCGGCGTGGCCGCGGGGGTAGGGCACGTCGACGCCGCAGGCGAGGACGGCGACGGTGGCGCCGCCGGAGCCGAGGGCGCCGCGGTGGGCGGCGCCGTCGACGCCGAACGCCGCTCCGGAGACGACGACCCAGCCGCGCTCGGCGAGCCCGGCGGCGAGGGCGGCTGCGGTGTGCGCCCCGTAGGGGGTGCAGGCGCGGGCGCCGACGACGGCGACGGAGCGCAGCGCCCAGCCGCGCAGGTCGGCGGGTCCGCGCACCCAGAGGCCGAGGGGCCGGGTGTCGTCGAGGTCGTCGAGCTGCCGGGGCCACTCGGGGTCGCCGGGGACGAGGAAGCGTCCGCCGAGCCGGCCGACGTGGTCGAGGTCCCGCTCGGGCTCGGCGGTGCGGGCCCGGTGCCGCCAGCCCTCGACGCGCCGGGGCCCGGTGCCGGGGAAGGTGTCGGGTCCGGCTCCTTCGGGCGCGCGCAGCAGCCCGAGGAGTCCGGCGGGCCCGTGGCGGCGCAGGGCGCGCCCGGCGTGCTCGTCGCCCGGTTCGACGATCCGGCTGAGGGCGGCGCGGGCGAGCCGGTCGCCCGGCGGGGCGGTCACCGCCGCTCCCCCGCCCCTGCGGGGACGCCCCGGGTGATGCCGGTGCGCAGTTCGAGGGCGAGGGCGAGGTCCTCGGCGCGGGGCCGGTCGTGGCCCGCGAGGTCGGCGACGGTCCAGGCGACGCGGAGCACCCGGTCGAGCCCCCGGGCGGTGAGCAGGCCCCGCTCGACGTCCCGCTCGGCGGCGGCGAGGGCGCCGGGCACGGTGACGTAGCGGGTGCGGAGCTCCTGGCCGGGGACCTCGCTGTTGACGGTCCAGGGGGTGCCGGCGAGCCGCGCGGCGGCGCGGGCCCTGGCCTCGCGGACGCGGTCGGCGACGGCGGCGCTGGTCTCGCCCCGGCCGCCCTGGCCGAGGAGGTCGGAGCGGGTGACGGGCTCGACCTCGACGCGCAGGTCGACGCGGTCGAGCAGGGGGCCGGAGAGCCGGGCCTGGTAGCGGCGGATGACGGAGGCGGGGCATTCGCAGCCGGCCCCGTGGAGGGTGTGCCGGCCGCAGGGGCAGGGGTTGGCGGCGAGGGCGAGGAGGAAGCGGGCGGGGAGCCGGACGACTCCGGCGGCGCGGGCGACGACGACGTGCCCGGACTCCAGGGGCTGACGCAGGGCGTCCAGGGACTTGGTGGAGAACTCCGGTGCCTCGTCCAGGAAGAGCACGCCGCGGTGGGCGAGCGAGACCGCGCCGGGGCGGGGCAGTCCGTTGCCGCCGCCGACGAGGGACTGCATGGTCGCGGAGTGGTGGGGCGCGCAGTAGGGCGGGCGGTGGACGAGGGGTTCGCCGGGCGGGAGGATCCCGGCGACCGAGTGGACGGCGGTGACTTCGAGGGATTCCTGGCGGGTGAGCGGCGGCAGGATGCCGGGGAGCCGCTCGGCGAGCATGGTCTTGCCCGCGCCGGGCGGTCCGGAGAGCAGCAGGTGGTGCCGGCCGGCGGCGGCGACCTCCAGGGCGCGGCGGGCCGGGTGCTGTCCGGCGACGTCGGCCAGGTCGGGCCCGTCGGCGGGGTCGGCTGCGAGTCCGGTGCCGACACCGGCGCCGGGCACGAGGAGTCCGGCGAGCATGGGGTCGGGCCGGCCGGCCTCCAGCGACTCCTCGTCGGGGACGGGTTCGTCGGCGAGGACGGCGATGAGCTGGCGCAGGCTGCGGACGCCGAGGACGGAGACGCCGGGGACCAGGGCGGCCTCGCTCGCGGTCCGTTCGGGGACGACGACCTGCCGGTAGCCGGCTTCGGCGGCGGCGAGCACGGCGGGCAGCACGCCGCGGACGGGGCGGACCCGCCCGTCGAGTCCGAGCTCGCCGATGAGGACGAGGTCGGCGATGCTGCGCGGGTCGATGCGCTCGGCGGCGCCGAGTACGGCCGCCGCCACGGCCAGGTCGAATCCCGAGCCGCTCTTGGGGACCGAGGCGGGGCTGAGTCCGACGGTGAGCTTCTTCTGGGGCCATTCGGCCTGGGAGTTGACGATGGCGGCGCGGACCCGGTCGCGGCTCTCGACGAGGCTCTTGTCGGGGAGTCCGACGAGGGTGAAGGCGGCGACCCCGGCTTCGAGGTCGGCCTGGACCTCGACGACGACGCCCTCGACGCCGACCAGGGCGACGGAGCAGGTGCGGGCGAATCCCATCAGGCCACCCCCCGCGCGTGGGTGAGGACGGGTGCGCCGCGCCGGGGCAGCAGGACGCCGACGAGGTCGATGCGGACGCCGCCGCCGGGCGGGCCGCCGTGCCGGTCGAGCCAGCAGGCGGCGAGCCGCCGGAGCCGCTCGGCCTTGCGCGGGGTCACCGCGGCCATCGGGTGTTCGAAGACCCCTTCGCGGCGGGTCTTCACCTCGCAGACGACGAGGGTGTCGCCCTGGCGGGCGACGATGTCGATCTCTCCGGTCCGGCCGCAGCGCCAGTTCCTGGCGAGGACGCGCAGGCCGGTGTCGGACAGCCGGCGGGCGGCGAGCTCTTCCCCGTACCGCCCGAGTGCTCGGGTCGCGTTCATTCGGTACCACCTCCGGCACCGACTGTGACGCACGGTGACGCTCCGCGTGCGGGGCTGTGGAGGAGGAGCCCGTTGTGGACAACCCGCTCACCCGTGAGGGTGGGCGGGCCGGTGGTCCGTCAGCTGCCGGGGAGCTCCAGGTCGCTCTTGTTGAGCTCCTCGATGTTCACGTCCTTGAAGGTCAGGACGCGGACCTTCTTGACGAACCTGGCCGGCCGGTACATGTCCCAGACCCAGGCGTCGGCCATCGAGACCTCGAAGAACACCTCGCCCTGGACCGAGTGCACCTGCATCTCGTAGTCGTTGGTGAGGTAGAAGCGCCGCTCGGTCTCGATCACGTATTTGAACAGCCCGACGACATCGCGGTACTCCCGGTAGAGCTTGAGCTCCATCTCGGTCTCGTACTTCTCGAGGTCCTCGGCACTCATGGCATGTTCCCCTTCAGCCGTGCGTCCCCCTATTGTGCGCCAGTCACACAAGCCCCTGAACGATTTCCGGGGCGAGATCGAGCGGCGCGCTGGGAGGTCCTTCGTCGAGCAGCGTGCGCAGCAGCTCGGCCAGTCTGTCGGGGTACACCGTCTCACGGGCCGCCGACAGTTCGGCGGAAGTCCACCACCTCAGGCCCGCGACGCTGCGGGCCTCCAGTTCGGTGAGCCCGGCGAGGTCGGTGACGGTCTGCGCGGTGCGGGCGAGGTAGTACCACTCGTCCTGGTTCCAGCGCCGTCCGTCGAAGGGGAAGGAGCAGTAGCGCCGCCACAGCACGGGCCCCAGCTCGACCTCGGTGATGCCGGTCTCCTCGGCGAGCTCGCGCAGCGCGGCCTGCTCCCGGGTCTCGTCGCCCTCCAGGCCGCCGCCGGGGGTGAACCACCAGGTCTGCCCGGGGTCCGCGGGCTCGAAGCCGTGGACGAGGAGGATGCGGTCGTCGGGATCGAGCAGCACGATCCGGGCCACCCGCCGCGCCGCCACACCCCCGGCGGCACCCTCAGCAGCGCTCGCGGCGGCGCCCTCGGCCACGCCCGCCGCCTCCGGACCGGCCGATCCCTCGCGCCCTTCGGTCATACGCCCGCCCCGTCCCGCGCCTTCCCGGCGGCCGGCGCCGGCTTCCGGGCGCCCAGCCGGGCCAGCGGCCCGTACGCGGCGCCGGCCAGGATCAGTACACACCCGGCGACGATCGCGGAGAAGAGCGGCACGACCGGTCCCGGCGCGGAGACGCCGCCGGGCAGCGCCGCGAAGCCGGCGGGCCGCTCCAGCACCGCGGGCGAGGGCCAGGCGACGGCGTCGACCCGGCCGACCACGGCGGAGACGGGCACGGCGCCGTGCCCGGAGTCCTGGAGGTGGGCCCGCGAGTCCACCGAGTTGCGCCGCTCGTCGCCGAGGAGGAACAGCTTCCCGGGCGGCAGGGTGGTGGAGAAGGCGTAGTTCGAGGCGGGCTGCCCCTTCGGCAGATACGGTTCCTCGACCGGCTTGCCGTTGACCAGCAGCCGCCCGTCGTCGGCGCCGGTGACGGTGTCGCCGCCGACACCCACCACCCGCTTGACCATGGTCACGTCGCCCCAGAGCGGGTCGCGGAAGACGACGACGTCGCCGCGCCGCACGTCGGAGCCGTCGATCCGCTCCGCGAGCACTTTGGAGCCGACCGCGAGGGTCGGGGTCATGGAGTCGCTGGGCACGGTGAAGGGCTGGTAGAGCACGGCGCCGAGCGCGAAGCCGCCGAGGAAGAGCACACAGCCGACGGCCACGGCCAGTCCCGACAGCACACTGCCGAGACGGCCGCGGCCGTCGCTACGCGTTTTGACGCTCATGGGCACCTCAGGGGTCCGCGGACCGTCCGTGCGACGGTCCGGGAGGGCACCCTACCCGCGGGTCACTACTCCGCGGTATGACGTGCGGCGCGCTTCTTGCGGCGCCACAGCACCAGCGGCAGCGCGCCCGCGACACCCGCCGCGCCCGGGGCGACCGCCAGCGCCTGGCTGAGGCCGGGCTGGTCGAAGGTGCCGGGGACCGGCAGGGTGGCCCAGCGGGTCACCGGCCAGGCGATGACGACCGCGCGGCCGACGACCTCGTCGTTGGAGACGGTGCCGCCGCCCGGGAGCTCCTGGTGGTAGCGGGAGTCCAGGGAGTTCTGCCGGTTGTCGCCCATGACCCAGATGCGGCCCTCGGGGACCTTGATCGGGCCGAACACGGGCTCGCAGGGCACCGAGCCGGGGTACAGGTACGCCGTCTCGTCGAGCTCCTTGCCGTTGACGGTGACCTTGCCGCCCTCCTTGCAGGAGACCGTGTCGCCGCCGACCGCGATGACCCGCTTGATCAGGTCCTTCTCCTCGGCGGACGGCATCAGGCCGATGAAGCTGAGGACCTTCTGCACCACGTTGGGCTCGGGCGTCTTGCCCTCCTCCAGCCAGCCACCCGGGTCGTGGAAGACGACGACCTCGCCACGCTCCGGCTCCGAGCCGAACCACGGGGTCAGCTTGTCGACGAGCACCCGGTCACCGCGCTGCAGGGTGTTCATCATCGAGTCCGAGGGGATCGAGAACGCCTGCACCAGGAAGGTCTTGATCAGCAGCGCGAGGATCAGGGCGATGCCGACGAGCAGCGGCAGCTCCTTCCAGAAGGAGCGCTGCGGCTTCGGCTTCCTGCCGCCGTGACCCGCGCCGTCCCCGCCGTCACCGGCGCGACCGTCACCGGCACCGTCGGCGTTGTCGCCGGTCGGGGTGGCGCCCTGGTCCGGGCCCTGACCTGAGCCCGGGTCAGCGTCCCGGCGGCCCGAGGAGTCATCCGTCATGGCCGCCACCTGATGGGCGGCCCCGTCGGGCCTCTTCTCGGGCTCGTCGTGTCCGGATCGTGCGCCGACGGCCAAATCCCCCACATCCACTCCTCAATCCGTGCAATCGCCCGTCCCGGAACAGGGACAGGCCCACCACTCCCATAACGAGCGGGAGTTCCGCAGGGGTCGGGAGCCCGGGCAATCCGTTCAGATCGCGCTGGGACACACTATGCGACAGACCCCTCGATTCGACCCCGTCCACCACGCCGCCTCCGGGCGCGGAAGGCACGGTGGCGAAGACCGAGCGCTCCTCCAGCCGCCGCCAGTGACCGACGGGCCAGGCGATGACGACGGCACGGCCCACGACCTGGTCCTCGGAGACCGTGCCGTGGTCCTCGTCGTCGAGGTGGTAGCGCGAGTCGGCCGAGTTGGCGCGGTGATCGCCCATGACGAAGATCCTCCCCTGCGGGACCTTCACTTCGAAGGGGATCGTCGAAGGCGCGTTCCCGGGGTGCAGATACGGTTCGTCCAACGGTACGCCGTTGACGGTGATCCGCCCGTCCGCGCCGCAGCACTTCACCGTGTCACCGCCGACCGCGACGACCCGTTTGATGAGGTCCCGCTCGTCGGCCGAGGGCAGCAGCCCGATGAAGGTCAGGGCCTGCTTCACCTGCTTGACGCCCACCGGGTCGTCGGCCGGCGGCCCGGCCTCCTGCTGGAGCCAGCCGCCCGGGTCCTTGAAGACCACGACGTCGCCGCGCTGCGGCCGGGAGCCGAACCAGGGCGTGAGCTTGTCGACCAGCACCCGGTCGTCGATCCGGATCGTCTGCTCCATCGACCCGGACGGGATCACGAACGCCTGGACGAGAAAGGTCTTGAGGACCAGCGCGATCAGCACCGCGACGGTGGCCAGGAGCGGGATCTCCTTGATCGCGGAGCGCTGCCGGCGCCGCTTCACCCGGCGGGCCAGCCGGCGCCGCTCGGCGCGCCCGGGCGGCGCGGCGCCGCCGCCGTCCGCCGCCTCCTCGGTGGGGCGGTCGGCACCGGCGGGCCCGGCGACCGCGCCGTGGCCGCCCTCGCCGGGCGCCCTGCCGCGCCTACCCATGGCCGCGCCCGGAACTCCCCGCGTGCCCGCCGGCCCCGCCGGCCCCTCCGTCAGCCCAGCCGGGCACGGCCGCGAAGGCGTCGGTCGCGGGGACCGTGGACCAGCGGGCGAAGGGCCAGCCGATCCAGTCGGCGCGGCCGATGACCTTGTCGACCGGGACCATGCCGCCGCCGGGCTGCCCGAGGTGGTCGCGGGAGTCGCTGGACTGGCTGCGGTGGTCGCCCATGACCCACAGGGTGCCGGGCGGTACGACGATGTCGAAGGGCACCTTGGACGGCTGGTCGCCCAGCATCACGTACCGCTCCTGGACGGGGACGCCGTTGACGCTGATCCGGCCGTCCTTGTCGCAGCAGACCACCCGGTCGCCGCCGGTGCCGACGACCCGCTTCACGAAGTCGGTCTCGGCGGGTTCGGCCAGGCCGAGCGCGGCGGCGGCCCCGTGCAGCAACCCGGTCACCGGATTGCCGCCGGGCTGCTCGCGTACGAAGGAGCCGGTGCCGTCGAAGACGACGACGTCACCGCGGCGCGGCTCGTCGCCGAAACGGTACGCCAGCTTGTTCACCAGGATCCGGTCGCCGACCCGGAGGGTGGGCTCCATGGAGCCGCTGGGGATCAGGAACGGCTGGAGCACGAAATGGCTGAAGACCAGCAGGAAGACCATGCAGGCGGCGCCGATCAGCCCGGTGCGGCGCCAGGTGAGCACACCGGCGCCCGCGAAGGCCCCGGAAACGCGCGCGGAGCGCGACCGCTCCTCCTGTTCGGAGGAGCGATCGCGCTCCGTGTGCTGTGCTTCGGTGTCCATCGGGGGCAGAGCTTATCCCGCCACCCTGTGGACCGAGGGTCAGCGGTCGCGCTTCTCCTTGATCTTCGCGGCCTTGCCGCGCAGCTCACGGAGGTAGTACAGCTTCGCGCGACGGACGTCACCGCGGGTGACGAGCTCGATCTTCTCGAAGATCGGGCTGTTCACCGGGAAGGTGCGCTCGACGCCGACGGAGAAGGAGACCTTGCGGACGGTGAAGGTCTCGGAGACGCCGGAGCCCTGGCGGCGGATGACGACGCCCTTGAACTGCTGGATACGCGAGCGGTTGCCCTCGATGACGCGAACGTGGACGTTCACGGTGTCACCGGGACGGAAGGCGGGAACGTCGGAACGCAGCGAACCGGCGTTGACCTGGTCGAGCAGGGAGGCCATGGAGGTCTCTTTCCTCGCTGATGCCACAGGTCATCAGCGGTACGTACGAACGAATGGAGAGCGTCGCGCGTCTCTGGCGGGCGTCGTCCCCCTGTGGCAGGGGCGCGCGCCGGACGTACGACAGCGGCCTATTCTTCCACGTCCTGGGGCCTGCGCCAAAATCGGCCGCCGGGCTCGGGGGCCCAGCCCATCATCGAGAGGATCTCGCGGTCCTTCTTGTCGAAGGCGGCGGGATCGCAGCGCTCGATGAGGTCCGGCCGGTTGGCGGCGGTGCGCCGGAACGCCTCGTCGCGCCGCCAGCGCGCGATCTTCCCGTGGTGCCCGCTGAGCAGGACGTCGGGGATGCCCCGGCCGCGCCACTCCGGGGGCTTGGTGTAGACGGGGCCCTCCAGCAGGTTGGCCATGGCGCCGGGGGCGAAGGAGTCGTCCCGGTGCGACTCGGCGTTGCCGAGGACGCCGGGCAGCAGCCGGGCGACGGCCTCGGTGACGACCAGCACGGCGGCCTCGCCGCCGGCCAGCACGTAGTCGCCGATGGAGACCTCGTAGACGGGCATCCGGGTGGCGTACTCGTCGATCACGCGCCGGTCGATGCCCTCGTAGCGGGCCGGGGTGAAGACCAGCCAGGGCCGCTCGGAGAGCTCGACGGCGAGCTCCTGGGTGAAGGGCCGCCCGCTGGGGGTGGGCACGACGAGGACCGGGCCGCGGGCGCCGGCCTCGTAGCCGTCGGCGAGGGTCTGGTCGAGCGCGTCGCCCCAGGGGTCCGTCTTCATGACCATGCCGGGGCCGCCGCCGTACGGGGTGTCGTCGACGGTGTTGTGCCGGTCGTAGGTCCAGTCGCGCAGGTGGTGGACGTGCACGTCCAGCCTGCCGTTGGCGCGGGCCTTGCCGACCAGGGAGACGTTCAGCGGTTCGAGGTACTCGGGGAAGATCGTGACGACGTCGAGCCTCATGCGCGGTCCCCGGACTCGTCGGACGCGTCGGACTCGTCGGGCTCTTCGGCGTCCTCGCGGCCGGAGGCGATCTCCGCGCGGTCGTCGATCAGGCCGGGCGGCGGGGCGATCACGGCCCGCTGGTTCTCCAGGTCGATCTCGGTGACGATCTCGGAGACGAACGGGATCATCACCTCGCTGCCGTCGGGCCGCTCCACGATGAAGAGGTCCTGGGACGGCAGGTGGGAGATCTCGGTGATCACGCCGACCTCGGTGCCGTCGGCGAGGACGACGTCGAGGTCCATGAGCTGGTGGTCGTAGTACTCGTCCTCCTCCTCCGGCAGCTCCTCCGGGTCGATCTCGGCGATGAGGAGGGTGTTGCGCAGGGCCTCGGCCGCGGTGCGGTCCTTGACGCCCTCGAAGCGCAGCAGGAGACGGCCGCTGTGCACCCGGCCGGTCTCGATGGTGAGCGGCCCGGTGGCGGCCGGATCGGTGAGCAGGACGGCGCCGGGGCCGAGCCTGAGCTCGGGCTCGTCGGTCCGCACTTCGACGGTGACCTCGCCCTTGATGCCGTGGGCGCGGCCGATCCGCGCGACTACCAGCTGCACTTCTCCACTCTCTCCTGTCTGTGCCTGTCCGTGCTTGCCTGTGCTTGCCTGTGCTTGTCCGTGCCAACGACAACGGGCCGGGGCGGGCGCTAGGCCCTCCCCGGCCCGTGCCGGTGTTCTCTTCTCAGCGCACCTGGTCCACGTCGACGAGGTCGACGCGGATGCCACGGCCGCCGATGGCGCCCACGACGGTACGCAGCGCACGCGCGGTGCGGCCGTTGCGGCCGATCACCTTGCCGAGGTCATCGGGATGGACCCGAACCTCGAGCACACGGCCGCGACGCAGGTTGCGCGAGGCGACCTGCACATCGTCAGGGTTGTCGACGATGCCCTTCACGAGGTGCTCGAGAGCCTCCTCGAGCATGTCAGGCCTCGGTCGACTCGGTGGACTCGGCCTCGGCCTCGTCCGCCTTCTTGTCAGCCTTCTTGGCCTTCGGGGTGATGGCCTCACCCTTGGCGTCGCCGCCCTCGAGCGCCTTCGCGAACTCGTCGAACGTGGCGCGCTTGGCTTCCTTGGTCGCCGGGGCGAGCAGCGGCTTCTCCGGAGCCGGCAGGCCCTTGGCCTTCTGCCAGTCGCCGGTGAGCTTCAGGATGGCGAGAACCGGCTCGGTCGGCTGGGCGCCGACGGACAGCCAGTACTGCGCACGCTCGGAGTCGACCTCGATACGCGACGGGTTGTACGTCGGGTGGTAGAGGCCGATCTCCTCGATCGCGCGACCGTCACGACGGGTGCGCGAGTCGGCGACGACGATGCGGTAGTGCGGCTGGCGGATCTTGCCGAGGCGCTTGAGCTTGATCTTGACTGCCACTGGAGTGGTGTCTCCTGGTCTTGACGTGGTGGGGCACCTGCGGATGCCACGTGGGGTTGCGGAACCCGAGGGGCCCGGAGGACGCGTCAGCCGGAGGAGAGAGGGGTCCTGTGCGACTGTCGAGTACAGCTGACCATTGTGCCACAGACCGCGAGGTCAGCTCGCGGCGCCCACCGCTTCCGGGATGCGGAAGGGCTTGCCGCAGCCGCCGCAGACGATCGGCGCCTGGGCGAGCACGGACGGGACGACGCGCACGTTGCGCCCGCAGTCGCAGACGGCCTTGACCCGCACGCCGCCGCCCGAGGAGCCGTGCCGGGCGGCCGGTCCGCGGAAGGAGCGCTTGGTGTCGGCGGCGGTCGCGACCGTGTGCGCCTTGAGCGCGCGCTGGAGCCGCTCCATGGTCGGGCGGTAGCGGCGCTTGGCCTCCGCGTTCAGCGTGACCAGGGAGAAGCCGCTGCTGGCGTGCGGCTCCTCGGGATGGTCGAGGCCCAGCTCCTCGGCGATCGCGAGGAATCTGCGGTTGTGATAGCGGCCGGCCCGGGAGGTGTCGCGGACACCTCGGGCGGCGGCGATGCCGTGGACTGCCTCATGGAGCAGTCGCTCGAAGGAGAGCTCGGCGCCACAGGCGGACGAGGACTCACCGATCAGGGACTCGGGCGCGGCAAGGTCGGGCAGCTCGGGGTGGTACCGCTGAATGTCGGCCCACGCCTGTGCCAGCTCTGCGGCGAGAACAGGGGGTGTCGTGCTCACGTCGGGTACAACGAGCCGGATCCCTTCCGGGTTCCATTCCGGGGCATCCCAAATAATTTGCACGTACCCGTCAGTTGCCCTGCTTGCCCGCCAAGGCCCGCCAAGCCGGTGCGTAGCGGCGCATACGCCCCGGCGCACGGTGTCGGCACACGCGCCGGGGGCTGGTGGGAGGGACAGTACCGGGCCCCTGCCCGAAGTCGGGCACCGGCCCCCGCCCGTCGGGAAACCGCCCCCGGCCCTGTCCGGAAGTCGTACGGCGCGAGCACTGGACGCGGGCCTGGATGCGCAGTTCCCTGACTACGGGGGGTTGTCGTCCAGGCACCGATTGGGGCGCTTTCCATGACACCTACGCTCGTCCCGCACCACCCCGCGCGCGACTGGGCCGAGATCCAGGAACGGATGCTCGCACCGCTCTACGAGGCGGTGTACGACCGGCTCGGCGTGGACTCCCGCTCCTCGGTGCTCGGCCTGGGCTGCGGCTCCGGTCTCGCCCTCCTGATGGCGGCGGCGCGCGGCGCGCGGGTGGCCGGCGTGGACGAGGACCTCGCGCGCCTGGCGCTGGCGCGCGAGCGCCTGCCGGAGGGCACGGTGAGCGCGGCCGGGCCGCCGCGGGGAGCACCGTACGACGTGATCACGGCCTTCCACGGGACGGGGGCGCTCGCCGCGCGGGCGGGCGGCTTCACCCTTCCGGCGCAGCCGGGCGCGGCGGTCGTGGTGGCGGGCTGGGGGCCGCCGGAGCGCTGCGCCACGGCGTCGGTGCTGCGCGTCGCGGCGCGGCTGACCGGCCGGCGTCCGCCGCGGCGCGAGGACCTGGACGGCTTCGTCGCGGCGGCGGGGCTGCGCTGGGAGGGCTCGGGCCGGGTGGCCTGCCCGTTCGGCTACGCGAGCCGGGACAGCGCGGTGCGCGGGCTGCTGTCGACCGGCGACTTCGACGCGGCGGTGCGGGAGGCCGCCCCGGAGCGGGTGGAGAAGGAGCTCCTGGAGGTGCTGGAGCCGTACGCCCGCGCGGACGGCACGGTGTGGATGCCGAACGACTTCCGGTACGTGGTCGCCCGGCTGCCGTAGCGGCGCGCCCCGCGCGCGGGCGCGCGGGCTCGCGCGGCTCCCGCGCGGGAGGGCTACTGCTCCTTCTTGAGGCGCGGGATTCCGGCCGCCCGGTAGGCCGCGTCCTCCTCCAGGGTCTCGTTGGCGAGGAGCGCCTCGGCGAGGGCGTCCAGCTTGTCGCGGTGCTCGCGGAGCAGGCGCAGGGCGCTCTCGTAGCACTCGTCGACGATCCTGCGCATCTCCGCGTCGACGGTGTCGAGGGTGGCGGGCGCGGCGGAGAGTCCGTACGCCTGCTGGGCGTCGGCGGGGATCGCGGTGAGCCGGCCGACGCGCTCGCTCATGCCCCAGCGGCCCGCCATCCCGCGCGCGATGTTGGTGACCTGCTCCAGGTCGCTCTCGGCCCCGGTGGTGATGACCCCGTAGACGACCTGTTCGGCGGCCATGCCGCCGAGGGCGCCGATGATCCGGCCGCGCAGGTACTCCTCGGTGTAGGCGTACTTGTCGGCGTCGGGGGTCGAGAGGGTGACGCCGAGGGCGCGTCCGCGCGGGACGATGGTGATCTTGCGGACGGGGTCGGCGCCGGGCTGGAGCATCCCGAGCAGGGCGTGGCCGCTCTCGTGGTAGGCGGTGCGGCGGCGCTCCTCGGCGGGCATCACCAGCGGCCGTTCGGCGCCGAGCTGGACCTTCTCCAGGGCGTCGGAGAGGTCGGTCTGGGTGACGGCCTTCTGCTGGCGCTTGACGGCGAGCAGGGCGGCCTCGTTGGCGAGGTTGGCGAGTTCGGCGCCGGTCATGCCGGGGGTGGTCCTGGCGACCTGCTGGAGGTCCACGTTCCGCGCGAGCGGGATCTCCCGGGTGTGGATCTTCAGGATGGCCTCGCGGCCCGCGCGGTCGGGCGGGTTGACGTGCACGACCCGGTCGAAGCGGCCGGGGCGGGTGAGGGCGGGGTCGAGGACGTCGGCCCGGTTGGTGGCGGCGATGACGATGACGCCCTCGGAGCCGGTGAAGCCGTCCATCTCGGTGAGGATCTGGTTGAGGGTCTGCTCGCGCTCGTCGTGGCCGCCCATCCCGGCGCCGCCGCCGCGGGCCCGCCCGATGGTGTCGATCTCGTCGATGAAGATGATCGCGGGGGCGACCTTGCGGGCCTCGGCGAAGAGTTCGCGGACGCGGGAGGCGCCGACGCCGACGATCATCTCGATGAACTCGGAGGCGGAGGCGGAGAAGAAGGGCACCCCGGCCTCCCCCGCGACCGCGCGGGCGAGCAGCGTCTTGCCCGTTCCGGGCGGCCCGGCGAGGAGCACGCCGCGGGGCATCTTGGCGCCCATGGCGCGGTAGGCGCCGGGGTTCTTGAGGAAGTCGACGACGTCGTTGAGCTCGCCCTCGACCTCGTCGATGCCGGCGACGTCGGCGAAGGTGGTGCGCTTGACGCCCTCCAGCTCGACGGGCTTGGGCGGGGCCTTGCGGCCGAGCATCCCGCCCGCGCCGCCCATGCCGGCGCTCATCCGGCGGGCGATGAACACCCACAGGACGACGAGCAGCAGCATGGGGGCGAGCGAGATGAGCAGGTTGGCGAGGAAGCTGCGCTCCTCGACGACCGGTTTGGCGGTGACGGTGACCTTCTGCTTGGTGAGCTGCGCCCACAGGTCGTCGTCGGCGAAGGCGGGGCGCTGGGTCTGGAACTTGGTGTAGTCGCCCTCGCCGTCGGGGACGGGCTGTTTGTTCTTCAGCTGCCCCTGGATGGCGTCGCCCTTGGAGTAGATCTTGGTGACGTTTCCGGCCGCGACCTGCTTGTCGAACTCGGTGTACGAGATGGTCGGGCCGTCGCCCTCGTTGAAGAAGCCGAGCACCAGGTTGGTGATCAGGTAGACGGCGAGCGCGGTGAGGATGAGGCTGCCCCAGCCGCCGGGCATCCGCTTCTTCGGCGGCGGGGTGGGCGGGGCCCCTTCCGAGCGCCAGGGCTGGTCGGTCCGGTCGCGCGGGGGTACGGGGTTGGCCACGTGCTCTCCTCGGGGCGGGCAGTGGCCCCAGTATCGAAGAGCGGGTCATTCCCGGCATTACGGGTGGACCGGGGGGATGAAAAGGGGCCCGCGGCGGTTTCGCACCGCCACGGGCCCCTCCTCTTGGGGCACTCAGCCCATGAACTTCTTGAACTCGTCGGGCAGCTCGAAGTCGGCCGGGCCCTGGCCCGCCGCCGGCAGCCCGAAGGCGCCGCCCGCCTGGCCCTGCTCGCGGCGCTCCGCGGCGGCCTGCTCGTCGGCCTTGCGCTTCATCGGGTTGCCGCTCTTGCGCTTGCCCTTGGCCTGCTTGACCTGCTTCTTCTGGCGGCCGGGGCCGCCGCCCATGCCGGGCATCCCGGGCATGCCCGGCATCCCGCCGCCCTGGGCCATGCGGGACATCATCTTGCGGGCCTCGAAGAACCGCTCGACCAGGCCCTTGACCGCGCTGACCTCGACGCCGGAGCCCTTGGCGATACGGGCGCGGCGCGAGCCGTTGATGATCGTGGGGTCCTGGCGCTCGGCCGGGGTCATCGACTTGATGATGGCGCCGACGCGGTCGACCTCGCGCTCGTCGATGTTGGCGATCTGCTCCTTCATCTGCCCCATGCCGGGGAGCATCCCGAGGAGCTTGGAGATGGAGCCCATCTTGCGGACCTGCTCCATCTGCGCCATGAAGTCGTCGAGCGTGAACTCCTGGCCCTTCTTGGACGCCAGCTTGGAGGCCATCTTGGCGGCCTCTTCCTGGCTGAAGGTCTGCTCGGCCTTCTCGATGAGCGACATGATGTCGCCCATCCCGAGGATGCGGGACGCCATGCGGTCCGGGTGGAACGCGTCGAAGTCGTCCAGCTTCTCGCCATTGGAGGCGAACATGATCTGCTTGCCGGTGACGTGCGCGATGGAGAGCGCCGCACCGCCTCGGGCGTCGCCGTCCAGCTTGGAGAGCACCACGCCGTCGAAGCCGACGCCGTCACGGAACGCCTCGGCCGTGTTGACAGCGTCCTGACCGATCATGGCGTCGACGACGAAGAGGATCTCGTCGGGCGAGGTCGCGTCCCTGATGTCCGCGGCCTGCTGCATCAGCTCCTGGTCGATGCCGAGGCGGCCGGCGGTGTCGACGATGACGATGTCGTACTGCTTGCCGCGCGCGTACTCGATCGAGTCCTTGGCGACCTGGACCGGGTCGCCCACCCCGTTGCCGGGCTGCGGGCCGTAGAAACCGACACCCGCGCGGTCGGCGACGACCGAGAGCTGGGTGACGGCGTTGGGGCGCTGGAGGTCACAGGCGACGAGCAGTGGGGAGTGGCCCTGGCCCTTGAGCCAGAGACCGAGCTTTCCGGCGAGGGTGGTCTTACCGGCACCCTGCAGACCGGCGAGCATGATCACGGTCGGCGCGGTCTTGGCGAACCGCAGGCGGCGGGTCTCGCCGCCGAGGATCGTGATCAGCTCGTCATTGACGATCTTGATGACCTGCTGGCCCGGGTTGAGCGCCTTGGAGACTTCGGCGCCGAGCGCCCGCTCCTTGACGCTCTTGATGAACGCACGGACGACCGGCAGGGCGACATCGGCCTCAAGGAGGGCGATACGGATCTCGCGCGCGGTGGCGTCGATGTCCGCCTCGGACAGGCGACCCTTGCCGCGGAGGTTCTTGAAAGTCGCTGCGAGGCGGTCGGAGAGGGTATCGAACACGGTGGTCGCGGATCCTCGGTGTCGGGAGCGGGCGGGGGGACTGCCCTCCAGGGTATCCGGCCGCTCAACGTACGTTCCTTCGCCCGCCACATCCGGCGGGCGAAGGAGCGCGATCCCCACGGGCATGGGGAGCAGGTGTCGCCGCCGAGGATGCCCACAAGCTCCTCAGGAACATCCCCGCGCGCATGGGGAGCACGCAGTGCTCAACGAGCCGCGAGACCGCAGGTCACGCTGTCAGCGCAGCGCGTCCTCCAGCGTCTTCGCCAGCCCCGCCGCCTCCTCCGAGCCGAGGAGGGAGCCGTCCGGCCTGGTCACGTACAGGGTGTCGACGGCGTTGGCGCCCAGGGTCGAGACGTGGGCGCTGCGGACCCGGACCTCGGCGCCCTCCAGGGCGCGCCCGATGCGGTGGAGCAGGCCCGGGGCGTCCTGGGCGCGGACCTCCAGGACGGTGGCGAGCCGGGAGCCGGCGGCGGCGACGGTGACCCGGGGCGGCGGGGCGGCGACCCCGCGGCGGCGCGGGTAGGCGGCGTCCCGTTCGGCGAGCCGGGCGGGCACGTCGAGGGAGCCGTCCAGGGCGCGGACGAGGTCGGCGCGGAGCCGGTGGGCCTCGGGCAGCGAGCCGTACGCGGCGGCGACCCGCCAGTCGAGGACGAGGACGGGTCCCTTGCCGAGCTCGGCGGGCAGGGCGACGGCGCGCAGCTCGGCGGCGCGGACGGTGAGCCGGTGCAGGGCGAGGACCCCGGCGACGGCGGGCAGCACGCCGGGCCGTTCGGGCAGGGCGACGAGGAGTTCGACGCCGACCGGCTCGGGCTCCCCGGGCCCGGCGACGACGGGCTCGGTGCGCAGGGCGAGGACGGGGTCGCCGGTGCGCAGCGCCTCGATGGCGAGCCGTTCCTGTTCGGCGCTGGGCGCGGCGGCCTCGGGGTCGGGCGGCTCCTCCCCCGCGAGGACTCCGGTGACGCGTTTGACGAGGTCGGCGACCAGAGAGGCGCGCCAGGCGGACCAGGCGGCGGGGCCGGTGGCGAGGGCGTCGGCCTCGGTGAGGGCGTGCAGGAGCTCCAGGGCGCCGAGGGTGCCGACGGCGGCGGCGACGGACTGGACGGTGGCGGGGTCGTCGAGGTCGCGCCGGGTGGCGGTCTCGACGAGCAGCAGGTGGTGGCGGACGACGGTGGCGAGGACGGTCGTGTCGGCGGGGTCGAAGCCGATCCGGGCGGCGACGTCGCGGGCGATGGTCTCCCCGGCGACGGCGTGGTCGCCGGGCCACCCCTTGCCGATGTCGTGCAGGAGGGCGGCGACGAGCAGCAGGTCGGGGCGGTGGACGCGGCGGGTGAGGGAGGCGGCGCGGACGGCGGTCTCGACGAGGTGCCGGTCGACGGTCCAGGTGTGGACGGGGTTGCGCTGGGGGCGGCAGCGGACCCGTTCCCAGTCGGGCAGCAGCCGGGTGACCAGCCCTTCGGCCTCCAGGGCCTCCCAGACGGGGACGGTGGGCTCGCCCGCGCCGAGCAGGGTGACGAGCTCCTCGCGGGCCTCGGCGGGCCAGGGGGTGGGCAGCGGCGCGGCGGTGGCGGCGAGGCGGCGGACGGCGTGCGGGGAGAGCGGGAGTCCGGCCTGGGCGGCGGCCGCGGCGGCGCGCAGCGGGAGGACGGGGTCGCGTTCGGGGCGGGCGCCGAGGGCGAGGACGGCCTCGCCGTCCATCTCGACGACACCTTCGGCGAGCGGGGTGCGCTCGGCCGCCGTCCCGGGTTTCGCGCCGCCGGGCCGGGCCCCGCGCCCGCCGAGCAGGCCGCGCAGCCGGGGGCGTCCGGCGCGGGCCTTGAGGACCCGGTTGACCTCGCGCCAGGTGACGTCGGAGGCGTACGAGACGGTGCGGGCGGCCTCGTACACCTCGCGGAGCAGGGTGTCGGCGTCGAGGAGGCCGAGTTCGGCGGCGACGGCGTCCTGTTCCTGGAGGGCGAGGCGGTCGGTGGCGCGGCCGGTGGCGAGGTGGAGGGCGTCGCGCGCGTCGAGGAGGCGGCGGCGGGCGTCGTCGAGTCCTTCGCGGGGGGCGTCGGCGAGCCAGGAGGCGGCGACGGCGCGCAGGGCCTGGGCGTCGCGCAGTCCGCCGCGGGCCTCCTTGAGGTCGGGTTCGAGGAGGTACTGGAGCTCGCCGCTGCGTTCGGCGCGCTCCCGGCAGAGGGCGTCGAGTTCGGGGAGCCGCCGGGCGGCCTGGTTGCGCCAGTCGGCGAGGACGGTGGTGCGCAGGGCGGTGACGAGGCCCGCGTCCCCGGCGACGGTGCGGGCGTCGAGGAGGCCGAGCTGGACCTTGAGGTCGTCGGCGGCGGCCTTGCGGGCCTCGGCGGGGGTGCGGACGGAGTGGTCGAGGGCGAGGCCGAGGTCCCAGACGGGGTACCAGACCCGGTCGGCGAGGGCGGCGACGGCGCCGGGTTCGGCGCCGCCGTCGTGCAGGAGCAGCAGGTCGAGGTCGCTGCGGGGGGAGAGTTCGCCGCGCCCGTAGCCGCCGACGGCGACGAGTGCCACCCCTCGTGGCGGGCGTCCGGCGGAGCCGAGGCCGGCGGCGAGGAGCGCGGCCAGCCAGGCGTCGGTGAGGCGGGAGAGCCCGGAACGGCGCGGCGGCCCGGACCGCGTCTTCTCGGTGAGAAGGCGCAGCCGGGCCGCCGCGTAGCCGCTGGGTCCCGTGTCGTCGGTTTCCGTGTTGAGGTCGAGGCTGGTCACCCGGCGGCTCCTTTTCGCGTCGTCGTCCGGTCGTCCTACAGGGCGTCCGGGCCGCGTTCGCCGGTGCGGACCCGTACGGCGGTCTCGACCGGGACGCTCCACACCTTTCCGTCACCGATCTTGCCGGTACGGGCGGCCTTGACGACGACGTCGATGAGCTGTTCGGCGTCCTCGTCCTCCACCAGGACCTCGATGCGGATCTTGGGGACGAGGTCGACGGTGTACTCGGCGCCGCGGTAGACCTCGGTGTGGCCGCGCTGGCGGCCGTAGCCGCTGGCCTCGGTGACGGTGAGGCCGTGGACGCCGAATGCCTGGAGGGCGTCCTTGATCTCGTCGAGCCGGTGCGGCTTCACGACCGCGGTGATGAGCTTCATGCGTCCACCTTCTTGTTCTCCGTCGGGGCCGGGGCGGGCACGGCGGTGCCGCGCGCGGAGCTGCCGCCGCCCGCTCCGCTGAAGTCGTACGCGGTCTCGGCGTGCTCGACCAGGTCGATGCCGGAGACCTCGTCGTCCTCGGGGACCCGCATCCCCATCGTCTTGTCGATGATCAGGGCGAGGACCGCGGAGGCGATCAGAGAGTAGGCGAGGACGGAGAAGACGCCGATGGCCTGCTTGCCGAGCTGGTCGAGGCCGCCGCCGTAGAAGAGGCCCTTGGCGTCGGACTGGACGCCGCCGGTGGCGAAGAAGCCGACGAGGAGGGAGCCGGCGACGCCGCCGACGAGGTGGACGCCGACGACGTCGAGGGAGTCGTCGTAGCCGAACTTGTACTTGAGGCCGACGGCCATGGCGCACAGGAGTCCGGCGACGGCGCCGATGGCGATGGCGCCGAGCGGGGAGCAGGAGCCGCCGGAGGGGGTGATGGCGACGAGGCCGGCGACCGCGCCGGAGGCGGCGCCGAGGGTGGTGAAGGAGCCGTGGCGGAGCTTCTCGTAGGCGAGCCAGGCGAGCATGGCGGCGGCGGTGGCGACCTGGGTGTTGACGAACATCACGGCGCCGACGCCGTCGTCGTTGCCGAGCCAGGAGCCGGCGTTGAAGCCGAACCAGCCGAACCAGAGCAGTCCGGCGCCGAGCATGACCAGCGGGAGGCTGTGCGGACGCATCGGGTCCTTCTTGAAGCCGACGCGCTTGCCGATGACGAGGATGACGCCGAGGGCCGCCGCGCCCGCGTTGATGTGGACGGCGGTGCCGCCGGCGAAGTCGATGACGCCCATCTCGAAGAGCCAGCCGCCGGAGCCCCAGACCCAGTGGGCGACGGGGAAGTAGACGATCGTGACCCAGAGGGTGACGAAGAGGGCCCAGGCGGTGAACTTCACCCGGTCGGCGAGGGCGCCGCTGATCAGGGCGGGGGTGATGATGGCGAACATGAGCTGGAAGACGGCGAAGACGTACACCGGGATGGTGTAGCCGTCCCAGAGTTCGGTGAGGCCGATGCCGCTGAGGCCGACGTAGTCGGAGGACCAGCCGACGAGCGAGGCGGAGTCGGTGCCGAAGGCGATGCTGAAGCCGTAGAGCACCCACAGGATCGTGACGATCCCGAGGCTGATGAAGCTCATCATCAGCATGTTGAGGGTGGACTTGACGCGGACCATGCCTCCGTAGAAGAAGGCGAGGGCCGGGGTCATCAGCATGACCAGGGCGGAGCAGATGAGCATGAACCCGGTGTTGGCGGCGGACAGCGCGGGCGCGTCTGCCGCCAGGGTCGTGATGGCTGATGCCATCGGCGTCTCCTCGTCGTCGAATGCGGCCTGTGCGGGGCGGGGCCGGAGCGGCTTGGCCGTGAGGGGTGGCCGGTTATGCGCCAGAGATTCGCGCAGGCCGGTTTCCGCCGATGCCGCTCGATGTTTCGCGGCGGTGACGAAGGGGTGGGGAGTGTTACGCGACCGTGAACGCCGGAGTCACGGTGCGGTTACGGGCGTACTCTCCGGCGCGGGCCGGGCCTTCCGGGGCCACGCGGGGCCCAGGAGCGGGCCCGGGAAACGGACCGGCCGCGCCGGCGTCCGTATGACCTTGCGGCGGGGGAGCCGAGTCGGGTTGTACGGGACGGCCGGCGCGGCCGGGGTCGGTGGGGTGCCGCGCGGCGGGGCTCAGACGGCCTCGGCGGTCTCGGGGAGCAGCGCGGTGAGCCGGTCGGTGAGGTGGCGGACCTCGGCGACGTGGCCGAAGTCGCGGGCGGCCGTGTCGACGGTCTTGCGGAGCCGGGTGTTGACCCGCTCGGAGCGGACCTTGCGGGCGACACCCAGGGCCTTCTCGGCGAGGACGACGGACTGCTCGGGCTCGCGCTTGAGGAGGTGGACGGTGGCCATGCCGATGAGGTTGAGGGCGTAGCTGCGCTGGTGCTCGGGGTCCTTCTCGAAGAGGTCGACGGCCCGCTCCATGACGGGCTCGGCGAGCGAGGCGTAGGTCGGGGAGCGGCCGGCGACGTAGGCGAGGTCGCGGTAGGAGTGGGAGTTCTCGCCGTTGAGCTCGGCTTCGGAGAAGAAGCGGATCCAGTCGGGCTCGGGCTCGCCGTCGAGGCCGACGTCGGAGAAGGTGTCCTCGGCCATGCGCACGGCCCGCTTGCACTTGGAGGGCTGGCCCATGTTGGCGTAGGCGCGGGCCTCCATCGCATACAGCATGGCCTGGGTGCGGGGGGTGGCGCAGTCCCGGCTGCCGTACTGGGCGAGGTGGATGAGTTCGAGCGCGTCGTCGGGTCTGCCGAGGTGGATCATCTGGCGGCTCATCGAGGACAGGATGTACGAGCCGAGGGGCTTGTCGCCGGCTTCCTTGGCGGCGTGCAGGGCGAGCACGAAGTACTTCTGGGCGGTGGGCTGGAGGCCCACGTCGTAGCTCATCCAGCCGGCCAGCTCGGCCAGTTCGGCGGCGCACTTGAAGAGGCGCTGGGAGGTGGCGGCGGGCTGTGGCTCCTGGAGCAGGTCGGTGACCTCGTGGAGCTGCCCGACGACGGCCTTGCGGCGCAGTCCGCCGCCGCACTGGGCGTCCCACTGGCGGAACATCGCGGTGGTGGACTCCAGCAGGTCGAGCTCGACCGGGGAGAGCCGGTGCGCGCGCCGCTCGTCGGGGGCGGGTCCGGGCTGCGGCTCGCCGGCCGGGGTGGGCACCAGCCAGCGCTGCATGGGCTCGATGAGCGAGGGCCCGGCGGCGAGCGAGAGCGAGGAGCCGAGGAAGCCCCGGCGGGCGAGCATCAGGTCGCTGCGGGAGAACTCGCTGAGCAGCGAGACGGTCTGGGGTCCGGCCCAGGGCAGGTCGACGCCGGAGACGGAGGGCGACTGGTGGGCGGTGCGCAGGCCGAGGTCCTCGACGGCGACGACGGAGCCGAAGCGCTCGGAGAACAGCTCGGAGAGGATCCGCGGGATGGGTTCGCGGGGCTGCTCGCCGTCGAGCCAGCGGCGCACCCGGGAGGTGTCGGTGGAGATGTGGTGCGCGCCCATCTGGCGGGCCCGGCGGTTCACTTGGCGCGCCAGCTCGCCCTTCGACCAGCCACTGCGCACGAACCACGAGCTCAGCTGTTCGTTCGGGCGCTTGCCGGCAGTCGTACCGTCCGCGCCGTTGCCGCCCACTGGAACGCCCCCATCCACCTGATGTCGTCCTGCGAACCCCTGCCAGAATGCCGTGTTTCACGGCTCCCGTCCGGGGTTTGTACTCCTTCGAACGGAAAACCGGCTTGCCCCCGGCATACCCGTGGGTGCGACCCGCCCCGGGTTCGCGTACCGAAGGTAATCCTACGATCACCCGGACCGGCATGGCGATTCAAGAAACGCCACCATTCGCCACCCCTTCGAATGAACTCCCCCCGCGCGGAACGCGATTCACTTGACATGCGACGGAACCGGCGAGGCGAACCGGAGCGCGGGCAGGCGCGCGCAACGGTGCGCACCACCCCCCGCGCCACCGCGCGCCCCTCGGGGAAGCGGAGCGTGACGGAGACCACCCGGTCCGTAACCACCGGCGCGTCCGACCCGTTGGAGGGGGCATGGGCTTCACGATCGGCGGCATTCGTGAGATGCGTTCCGGCTCACGTCGGCGCGCACGGACCACGGAGTGCACAGCGGTGGCCGAGTACACCGGACTGTGGGGCTGGGACGTCGTCCCGGGAGCGAGGGCGGTCGCGGGCCGCTGCTCCTGCGGCGACCTCGGCTGTACGGCGCCGGGGGCGCATCCGCTCTCCTTCGCCGAGCCGGTCCCGGCGGGCGCGGGCCTCGACGTCGCGACCAAGGCGTGGTCGGAGTACCCGGGCGCGGCGGTGCTGCTGCCGGTCGGCCGGGCCTTCGACGTGATCGAGGTCGCCGAGGCGGCGGGCCGCCGGGCGCTGGTCCGGCTGGAGCGCATGGGGCTGCCGCTGGGCCCGGTGAGCGTGACGCCGACGGGCCGGGCGCGGTTCTTCGTCGCCCCCGGCGCCGCGGCCGAGCTGCCCCGGCTGCTCTACCGGATGGGCTGGGACGACGCCGATCTGGACCTGCACTGCCTGGGCCCGGGCTCCTACGTCACCGCCCCGCCCTCGGACCTGGGCGGGCTCGGGCCGGTGCGCTGGCTGCGTCCGCCGACGCTGGACACGGCGGGCGCCCCGCCGCAGGCCCGGCTGCTGCTCGGGACCCTCGCGTACATCTGCCACCGCACCCACTTCTGACCGCCCGCCCCTCCCCCGTACCGCCCCCTCCCCCGTCCGTACGACGAAGGCCCCCGCCGGATCGGCGGGGGCCTTCGTGGTGAGCGGGTGCGGCGGGTCAGTCGCCGATCAGGGCGTCCACGAAGGCGCCCGGCTCGAACGGGGCCAGGTCGTCGGGGCCCTCGCCCAGGCCGATCAGCTTGACCGGGACGCCCAGCTCGCGCTGGACCGCGATGACGATGCCGCCCTTGGCGGTGCCGTCCAGCTTGGTCAGCACGATGCCGGTGATGTCGACCACCTCGGCGAAGACGCGGGCCTGGATCAGCCCGTTCTGGCCGGTGGTGGCGTCGAGGACGAGGAGGATCTCGTCGAGCGGGCCGTGCTTCTCGACGACCCGCTTGACCTTGCCGAGCTCGTCCATGAGGCCGGTCTTGGTGTGCAGCCGGCCGGCGGTGTCGATGAGGACGACGTCCGCCTTCTCGGCGATGCCCTCCTTGACCGCGTCGTAGGCGATCGACGCCGGGTCGCCGCCCTCCGGGCCGCGCA
Source organism: Streptomyces sp. NPDC048659 (assembly GCF_040650575.1). NCBI lineage: Bacteria > Bacillati > Actinomycetota > Actinomycetes > Kitasatosporales > Streptomycetaceae > Streptomyces > Streptomyces sp. NPDC048659. The sequence continues at coordinate 89,340 of NZ_JBEZHM010000019.1, forward strand.
CGGTGCGCGCGCCGACCCGGTCGCCCCAGGTCTGGAGCTGGTCGGCGGCGGCGGCGCGGAAGGTGTCGGCGGCGCCGAGGACGACGGACTTGCCGTCGGCGACGAGCACCCGGGCCAGCTTGCCGGTGGTGGTGGTCTTGCCGGTGCCGTTGACACCCACGACCATCACGACGCCGGGGACGTCCTCGGGGCTCTCGGTCCTCACCGAGCGGTCCACCTCGGCGCCGAGCAGGGCGACGAGCTCCTCGCGGAGCAGCCCGCGCAGCTCGTCGGGGGTGCGGGTGCCGAGCACCTTCACCCGCTCGCGCAGCCGCTCGACGAGCTCCTGGGTGGGGGCGACGCCGACGTCGGCGGTGAGGAGGGTCTCCTCGATCTCCTCCCAGGTGTCCTCGTCCAAGTGCTCGCGGGACAGGAGCGTGAGCAGCCCCTTGCCGAGCGAGTTCTGGGAGCGGGCGAGCCGGGCCCGCAGCCGCACCAGGCGGCCGGCGGTCGGCTCGGGCACCTCGATCTCGGGTGCCTCGGCGGCCGGGGCCTCGGCGGTCTCGGGGGCGGGGAGGGTGACCTCTTCGACGGTGCGGCGTGGTTCTTCCCGCGGCGTCTCCGCCTCGTCGCCGACGTGCGGTTCGGCGGGCGGAGCGGTGATGGTCGGCGTGGTGGACGGCGGCTCGGCGGGCGGCAGCTGCTTCTTCTTGCGACCGCTGATCACGAGTCCGCTGGTCACGGCGACCGCGACGACCAGAGCGATGACTACAGCAAGGATGAGTTCCATAACCTGACCAGTATCGGCCACGGGAGCACTGTTCGAGGAGCACGTAGTCTGGGTGGGTCCCCCACATTTGTACGGAGTGTCCCCATGCCCCACGCCGCCGAGACCGAAGGCGCGCAGAGCGGCGCCACGATGGAGAGCCGCGGCCTCGAACCCGTCCCCGACGCCGAGCGCTCCGGCCGGGTCCGCGAGCTGTTCCCCACCTGGGTCGCCGCCAACATCAGTGTGCTGCTGCTCACCATGGGCGCGGGTCTGATCGTCTTCAACGGCCTGAACTTCTGGCAGGTGCTGTTCGTCGCGGCGGCGGCGCCGGTCCTCTCGTACGGGATCGTCGGGCTGATCTCGATCGCGGGCAAGCGCGGCGGGGCGCCCGGCATGGCGCTGTCCCGCGCGGTGTTCGGGCAGCGCGGGAACCTGTTCCCCGGCGCGCTGATCTGGGTGGCCCGCTGGGGCTGGGAGACCATCAACGCGGTCACCGGCGCGTACGCGGTGCTGACCGTGCTGGACCTGCTCTTCGGTGTGAAGTCGAACACGGCGCTCATCGTGGTGACGCTGCTGCTCTTCGTGTCCTGCACCTTCCTGGTCTCCGGGCTCGGGATCAACGCGCTGCGGGTCTGCAGCAAGTGGTCGACGTATCTCTTCGGCGCCTTCTCGGTGCTGGTCCTGGTCTATCTGGTGGCGAACACGGACTGGTCGGCGGTCTTCGCCAAGCCGGCCGGCTCGACGGCGATGCTGGTGGCCGGTGTGGGCACCATCGCGGCGGGCGGCATCAGCTGGGTGCCCTCCGGTCCCGACTTCACCCGCTACCTGCCGCGGAACGCCTCCTCGAAGGGCCTGGTCGGCACGACGGTCGGCGGCGCGGGGATCGTGGTGCTGCCGATGGTGCTGATGGGCGCGGTGATGGCGGTCTCGACGCCGGACCTGGCCTCGGCGCAGGACCCGGTCTCCTTCATCGGCGAGCTGCTGCCCACCTGGATCTCGGTGCCGTACCTGCTGATCGCGCTGATCGGGATGCTGCTGATCAACTCGATGTCGATGTACTCGGCGGGCTTCACCGCGCAGACCCTCGGCATCAAGGTCTCGCGGGCCGCGGCGGTCAGCGTGAACGCGGTGATCAGCCTGGTCTTCGGCTTCCTGCTGATGGTGGTGGCGACCAGCTTCATCGGCTCGTTCATCTCCTTCCTGACGCTGCTCGCGGTGGCGTTCTCGGCGTGGATCGGTGTCTTCGGCGTGGACATGCTGACCCGCCGGAGCTATGACGCGGCGGCGCTGATGGACACCACCCGGACCAGCGCCTACTGGTACCGGGGCGGCTTCGCCTGGCAGGCGATGACGGCCTGGGGCGTGGCCCTGGTGGCGGGCCTGCTGTTCACCAAGGTCGACTGGTTCTCCGGTCCGCTGGCCGGCTCCTGGATCGGGCGCAACGGCCTGGGCTGGGCGGCGACGATCGTGGTGGCCGGTGTGCTGTACGCGGTGCTGCCCCGGGAGCGCGCGGCGCGGCCCGCCCCGGTGGCCGGCGAGGAGCCCGACGAGCGGCGCACGCCCGTTTCCATCTGACGCAACGTCAGCTAACGTCCCCCTCCGACGCACCCGTGGAGGGGGACTTCCCATGCCGTTCACCGTCGTCCGGTTCAACCTCGTCGACCCGCACGCGGACCCCGTCTCCCTCTCGGCCCGCTACCGGGCGGCCGTCGAGATGGCGGCGCACGCCGACGCGCACGGCGTCGACACCGTGCAGACCGAGGAGCACCACGGGGCCGCCAACAACTGGCTCCCCTCCCCCTTCGCCTTCGCCGGGGCCGTCTTCGGCGCCACGCGGCGGATCGCCGTCACCGTCTCGGCGATCATCGGCCCGCTGCACGACCCGCTGCGGCTCGCGGAGGAGATCGCGGTCCTGGACCTGCTGAGCGCGGGCCGGCTCGTGACGGTCGCGGGCATCGGCTACCGCCCGGAGGAGTACGAGGAGCGCGGGGTCGACTGGGGGCGCCGCGGCAGGCTCCAGGACCTGCTCCTGGAGACCCTGCTGACCGCGTGGTCGGGCGAGCCCTTCACGTACCAGGGCCGTACGGTACGGATCACCCCGCGGCCCTTCACCCGGCCGCACCCGATGCTGCTGGTCGGCGGCTCCTCGAAGGCGGCGGCGCGGCGGGCGGCGCGGCTGGGGCTGCCGTTCTTCCCCAGCGCGCACCTGCCGGAGCTGGAGACGTACTACCAGGACCAGTGCGCCGCGCACGGCACCGAGGGCTGGGTGATGATGCCCGCGCGCGAGACCCCGCTGCTGCACGTCTCCGAGGACCCGGACCGGACCTGGGCCGCGTACGGGGAGCACTTCCTGCACGAGGCCCGCACCTACGCCTCCTGGCAGTCGAAGGACATCCGCTCGGCGGTCCGCTCGGGCGCCGGGAGCGTGGCGGAGCTGCGCGCGGAGGGGGTCTACCGGGTGGTGACCCCGGACGAGTGCGTGGCGCTCGGGCGGGAGCTGGACAGCCTGGTGCTGCACCCGCTGTGCGGCGGGATGCCGGTCGAGGAGGGCTGGCGGAGCGTCCGCCTGTTCGGCGAGAGCGTGCTGCCCCGGCTCAAGGGATAGCGGGGGCGGCCGGGGCCCGGCTCAGCCCATCTCCTCCAGCGCCTTGCCCTTGGTCTCCTTGACGAACCGCAGCACGAAGGGGATCGAGAGCACGGCGAAGACCGTGTAGATGACGTACGTGCCGGACAGGTTCCAGTCCGCCAGGGACGGGAAGCTGGCGGTGATGGCCCAGTTGGCGATCCACTGCGCGGAGGCGGCGACGCCGAGGGCGGCGGCCCGGATCCGGTTGGGGAACATCTCGCCGAGGAAGACCCAGACGACCACGCCCCACGAGAGGGCGAAGAAGAGCACGAAGACGTGGGCGGCGACGAGCGCCACCGCGCCCTGGGTGGTGGGCAGTTTGCCGTCGACGAGGTCGGCGGAGAACGCCCACGCCTCGAAGGCGAGGGCGACCGCCATGCCGCAGGAGCCGACGAGGGCGAGCGGCTTGCGGCCGACCCGGTCGACCAGGACCATCGCGATCACGGTGCCGACGATGTTCACGATCGACGTGGTGAACGAGTAGAAGAACGAGCTCGACGGGTCGATGCCGACGGACTGCCAGAGCGTCGCCGAGTAGTAGAAGGCGACGTTGATGCCGACGAGCTGCTGGAAGACGGAGAGCCCGATGCCGACCCAGACGATCGGCAGCAGCCTGAACCGGGTGCCGGGCACCATCAGGTCCTTGAAGGTGGACTTGTGCTCGCTGCGCATGGCCCGGTCGATCTCGGCGACCCGCTGGTCCAGGTCCACGTCCTTGCTCTCGACCTCGGCGAGCACCTCCTTGGCGCGGTCGATCCGGCCCACGGAGATCAGGAAGCGCGGCGACTCGGGGATGGCGAAGGAGAGCAGGCCGTAGAGGAGGGCGGGCACGACCATCACGCCCAGCATCCACTGCCACGCCTCCAGGCCGCCGATCTTGCCGCGCTGGTCGCCGTCGGCGAGCTGGAGGATGCCGTAGTTGACCAGCTGGGAGATGGCGATGCCGATGACGATCGCGGCCTGCTGGAAGGAGCCGAGGCGGCCCCGGTACGCGGCGGGGGCGACCTCCGCGATGTAGGCGGGGCCGATCACCGAGGCCATGCCGATGGCGAAGCCGCCGATGATCCGCCAGAAGGCCAGGTCCCACAGGGCGAAGGGCAGCGCGGAGCCGACGGCGCTGATGGTGAAGAGCACGGCGGCGATCCGCATGCAGTGGATGCGGCCGATGCGGTCGGCGATCCGGCCCGCGGTGGCGGCGCCGATCGCGCAGCCGATCAGGGCGATGGCGATGACCTGGGCCAGGGCCGCGGAGCCGATGTCGTAGCGGTCGCGGATGGCCTCGACGGCGCCGTTGATGACGGAGCTGTCGTAGCCGAAGAGGAAGCCGCCCATCGCGGCCGAGGCCGTGATGAAGATGATGTGTCCGATGTGCTCCGGCGGGGCCGGCCGCCCTTCGGACGACGGCGGGGGCGCCTGTTCGGTGCTGGTCACATGGGCTCCTCGGGAGGGCGGTCCTTCCGCCGGGCGCCCCGGACCGCCGGTGCTCGGCCGGACATCCGGGGTTTCCGGGGCTTCCAGTGGCGCACACCTTCCCGCCGTCCACCACTTCAACCGGGGCCCGTTCACCGGTTCAGCGCAACCGCTGGCTGATCACCTTCGAGACCCCGTCGCCCTGCATGGAGACCCCGTACAGCGCGTCGGCGACCTCCATCGTGCGCTTCTGGTGCGTGATCACGATCAGCTGCGAGGACTCCTGGAGCTCCCGCATGATCCGGATCAGCCGCTGGAGGTTGGTGTCGTCCAGCGCGGCCTCGACCTCGTCCATCACGTAGAACGGGCTGGGCCTCGCCTTGAAGATGGCGACCAGCAGCGCCACCGCCGTCAGCGAGCGCTCGCCGCCGGACAGCAGCGACAGCCGCTTGACCTTCTTGCCCGGCGGGCGGGCCTCCACGTCGATGCCGGTACGGAGCATGTCGTCCGGGTCGGTGAGCACCAGCCGCCCCTCGCCGCCGGGGAAGAGGCGCGAGAACACCCCCTCGAACTCGCGGGCCGTGTCCCGGTACGCCTCGGTGAAGACCTGCTCGACCCGAAGGTCCACCTCCTTCACCACCTGGAGGAGGTCGGTCCGGGTCTTCTTCAGGTCCGCCAGCTGCTCGGAGAGGAAGCGGTGCCGCTCCTCCAGGGCCGCGAACTCCTCCAGGGCGAGCGGATTGACCTTGCCGAGCTGCTGGTAGGCCCGCTCGGCGGCCTTCAGCCGCTTCTCCTGCTCCGAACGCACGAACGGGCGGGGCCGCGCACCCGGGTCCTCGGGACCCTCGGCACCCTCGGCCACCGCCTCGCCCTCGGCCGGCGGCGACGGCGGTACGGGCTGGTGGGGACCGTACTCCTCGATCAGCGCGGCCGGCTCCACGCCCAGCTCCTCCAGCGACCGGCTCTCCAACTGCTCGATCCGCAGCCGCTTCTCGGCACCCAGGACCTCGCCCCGGTGCACCGAGTCGGTAAGCTTGTCGAGCTCCTGCTTCAGGTCGCGGCCCTGGGTACGGGCCGCCCCGAGCCCCTCCTCGCGGGCGCCCTTCGCCGCCTCCGCCAGGGCGCGCTCCCGCTCGGCGAGGCCCAGCGAGACCTCCACGTGCGCGAGGAGCTGGCGGCTGCCCGAGGCGACGGCCGCGGCGACCTCGGCCTCGTGGCGCAGCCGGGCCCGGCGCTGCTCCGCGCGGGCGCGCGCCTCGCGTTCGGCTCGGGCGGCCCGGTCCAGCGAGTCGGCGCGCCCGGCCAGCCCCTTGACCCGCTCCTCGTGGGTGCGGACCTGGAGGCGGGCCTCCATCTCGGTCTGGCGGGCGTTGGAGCCGTCGATGGCGAGCCGGTCGCGGACCGAGCCGTCCGGCTCCTCGTCCGTGCCGTCGCCCGGGGACGCCTCCTCGGCGACGAGCAGGCGTTCGGCCAGCTCCTCCGCCTCCGCCAGGGCCCGCTCCAGCGCCTCCGCCGCGCGCGCGGCCGCGGCGGCGGTCCGCTCGGCCTCCCCCGCGGCGCCCCTGGCCTGTCCGGCGAGCCGGCCGAGCCGCTGGGCGACCGCCGACTTCTCCCGGTCTACGTCCCGGCGCCGCTCGGCCAGCTCCTCCACCAGGCGCGCGCACTCGCTCCGGCGTACGGAGGCGGCCTCCTGTCCGGCCGTCAGCTCCGCGCAGCGCACCTCCAGCTCCGCCAGCTCGGCCGCCGCCTCGTCGACCGAGGCCCGCACCTCCAGGAGGCTGGGCGCGCCGGCCGCGCCGCCCTGGGCGAGGTGGGCGCCGAGCAGGTCCCCGTCGGCGGTGACGGCCGTCAGGTCGGGGCGGGCGCGGACCAGCGCGACGGCCGCGTCGAGGTCGGCGACCACGACGACGTCCGCGAGCAGCCGGCGCACGGCGCCCAGGAGGGAGTCGGGGCCCGAGACCAGCGGGGCGGCGGGCCGGGCGCCCGGGGGCGGCGGCGCGTCCGGGACGCCCGGCCCGGGGGCGCCCGCGAGCAGCAGCGAGGCCCGGCCCGCGTCCTGCTTGCGGAGCAGCCGCAGGGCCTCGGCGGCGGTCCCGGGGCCGCTGACGGCGAGGGCGTCGGCGGCGGCGCCGAGGGCGGCGGCGACCGGGACCTCGTAGCCGGGGGCGACGGTCAGCAGCTCGGCGGCGGGGCCGAGGAGCCCGTCGAGTCCGGTGGCGCGCAGCGCGCCGGTGCCGTCCTTGCGGCGCAGCCCGAGCGCGAGGGCGTCGCGGCGGGCCCCGGCGGCGGCGCGGGCGCGTTCGGCGGCGCCGACGGCCTCGCGGGCGGCGGCGAGCGCGGTCTCGGCCGCCGCGAGCTCCTCGCGGGCGGCCTCGTGGCGCTCCCCCAGCTCGGTGTCCCCGGCGTCCAGCCCGTCGACCTCGGCCCTGAGCTCCTCGTACTCCTCCTGCGCGGCGACCGCGCGCTCCGCCGCCTCGTCGCGGGCGGCGGCCAGCCGGTCGATCTCGGCCTGGGCGGAGGCGGCCCGGGAGCGGGCGGCGCCGACCTGCCCGTGCAGCCGGGCCAGGCCCTCGCGGCGGTCGGCGAGGGCGCGGGCCGCGTCCTTGAGGCGCCGTTCCTCGACGGCGAGGGCGCGTTCGAGTTCGGCGCGGTGGGCGACGGTGTCCTCCAGGGCGCGCTCGGCGGCCTCCAGAGCGGCCGTCAGCTCGGCCTCCTGCTCGCGGATCCGGGCGGCCTCGCGCTCCAGGTCCTCGGGGTCGCGGCCGCGCCGCTCCTCGTCGGCGGGCCGGCCGGTGGCGCTGGTGACCCGGGCGTCGGCGAGCGAGACGGTGCCGCGGACCCGCTCGGCCAGCCGGGAGAGTTCGTACCAGCTCTGCTGGGCGCGCTGGAGCCGGGGCGCGAGGCGGCGCACCTCCTCTTCGAGGGCGGCCTCCTGCGCGAGCGCCGCCTTCAGGGCCGCCTCGGCGGACTCCTTGCGGGCGAGCAGGGCGGCCTCGTCGGCGACCTCGGCGCGCAGCGCCTCGCGCAGGCGGACGAGGTCGTCGGAGAGCAGCCGCAGGCGGGCGTCGCGCAGCTCGGCCTGGATGACGGCGGCCCGGCGGGCGACGGCGGCCTGCCGGCCGAGCGGCTTGAGCTGGCGGCGCAGTTCGTCGGCGAGGTCCTGGACGCGGGCCAGGTTGGCCTGCATCGCGTCCAGCTTCCGCAGCGCCTTCTCCTTGCGCTTGCGGTGCTTGAGGACGCCGGCGGCCTCCTCGATGAAGGCGCGGCGGCCCATGGGGTCGGCGTGCAGGACGGAGTCGAGCTGTCCCTGGCCGACGATGACGTGCATCTCGCGGCCGATGCCGGAGTCGGAGAGCAGGTCCTGGATGTCGAGCAGCCGGCAGGTGTCGCCGTTGATCTGGTACTCGCTGCTGCCGCCCCGGAACATGATCCGGGTGATCGTGACCTCGGCGTAGTCGATGGGCAGCGCGCCGTCCGCGTTGTCGATGGTCAGCGACACCTCGGCGCGGCCGAGCGGGGGCCGCCCGGTGGTGCCGGCGAAGATGACGTCCTCCATCTTGCCGCCGCGCAGCGACTTGGCGCCCTGCTCGCCCATCACCCAGGACAGGGCGTCCACGACATTGGACTTGCCCGAGCCGTTGGGGCCGACGACGCAGGTGATCCCGGGTTCGAACCGCAACGTGGTGGCGGATGCGAACGATTTGAAACCGCGGAGCGTCAGGGCCTTGAGGTGCACGCCAGCGGACTCTACCCGGGGTCTCGTGTTTCACCCGTGAACGTGCGGGGCACACCCTCCCCCAAGGAATGTGACACGGGGGACGGCGGGGGTCGGGGGATGACACGAGGAGTCGGTGCCCCGCGCGGGGACGCCGAAAGAAGAGCCGCGGGAAAGTCCGCCGGAGAAGCCGCCGGGAAAGCCCCAAGAAAGAAGGGACGCCTGGGCGCCCCTTGCATATCTGGCCGTGCTGGCGAGAGTGTCTCCCACCGGGCCCCGGCACGGGGCGTCAGGTGAGCGCGGGCTCCGCCTTGGGTACGTCGAGGTCGATGCTGTCCAGCAGCGAGTCTCCGTGCTGTGCGGCGGCGGCAGCGAGCGAGTCGTTCTCGGACTGGATCCGAACCAGCTCGGACTCGAGGTCCTGGACTCGCTGCTGAAGCCGTCGCATCTCGGCGAGGAGTCGCGGGTCGGAGCCGCCGACGTAACCGAGAAGCGCCTTTGCCATGATGGATGGTCCTCCACACTGAGTGACCGACCGAATGCGGTGTGGGTCGTGAGGGATTCGCACCCGCGGTGCCGACCATGCTCTTTGTCGTGCCGGTTCTCACGGTCGAACAGCTGGGATGCGCGGGGCTTCCAGAGTCTCACCAAAAAGTTTGACGGTCAACACGATCACACCCCGTATCCAGGGCTACCGGGGGGTCCGCGGCCACACGCGAAGGGTGGCGGCGCCTCACTGCTCGGTACCCGAGGGGCGTGGAGATCATCCTTACCCGCGCAGCCTGGCACGGCAAGCCCTCATTGGCAACCACCAGGGGGTTTCCGCTTCTGGAGGGCCTTCGCGCGTACGCCCTGAGCGCCCCCCGCGCGCCCCTTCCGGGCCGTCGTGAGGGGCGTCCGGGAGTGCCCGCCGAGGGGGTCTCAGCGGATCGCGAAGGTCTCGTATCCGCCCCTGGGCGTGTCCCAGATCTCAGTCACCCCGTCCACGCGCCCGGGCGTGTCGCCGGACCGGAGCCAGTCGAGCAGACGGTGGCAATTCTCACTCGGGCCCTCGGCCACGACCTGCACCCGGCCGTCGTCGAGGTTCAGGGCGAAGCCCACCAGCCCGCCGATCTCCAGCGCGTTTGCCCTGGTGAACCAGCGGAAGCCCACTCCCTGTACCCGGCCGCGCACCCAGGCGGTCATCCGTACGTCGTCATCCATGGCTGAACGCTAACGGGCGGATCACGGAAGGGGCACGTCGGCCCCTCCGGCCATGGCGTACAGTCCCGACGAACGAAACCACACAGACGCAAAGATCAGCAAAGCGTGCTGTCGAAAGTGTCGGGTCAGGGAGGCAGGGCGAATGGGACGCCATCGGGGCGCGCGACGCGGCGCGCCGGTACGCACCGGGCTCCTCGGCGTCTCCGCCGCGGTCGCTCTCGGCGCGGTCGCGGTCGCGACGGGGCTGCTGCCCGGCGGCGACACCGTCACGGCCGGCGGCACGGGTGCGGGCGGCAAGGAGCAGGTGCAGGCGCGCGAGGCGCCGAGCCTGACGACGCAGGGCGGCGCCTCGGCGAGCCCCGCCGACCGCCCCGCCTCCCAGGGCACCGGGACCGGCGCCGGGAACGGCAAGGCTGTCTCCCCGTCCGCTCCCCCGGCGGCCCCGAAGACCCCGGCGACGCCTGCGCCGAAGTCGGCCGCCCCCAAGGCCGCGCCCAAGCCCGCCCCGAAGGCTTCCGCGAAGCCGAGCCCGAAGCCCGCGGAGCCGGCGCCGGTGCGGACGGTCCGCCCGAGCGCGGCCCCGAGCACCCCCGCCGCCGCGCCGACGGCCTCAGCGCGCCCCGTGGCGGGCCGCGAGACGGCCGCCGAGGCGGAGGTCGTGCGGCTGGTGAACGCCGAGCGCGCCAAGGTGGGCTGCGTCCCGGTGCGCTCCGACGCGGAGCTGGCCGCGCTGGCGGGCGCCTTCAGCGCCGACATGGCCGCCCGGAACTTCTTCGACCACACCGACCCCGACGGCCTGACCCCGTGGGCCCGCGCCGAGAAGGCGGGGGTGAGCGGCCTGGGCGCCGAGAACATCGCCCGCGGGCAGGTGGACGCCGCCGCGGTCATGAAGTCCTGGATGGCGAGCGACGGACACCGGGCGAACATCCTGAACTGCGACTACCGGACGCTGGGCGTGGGGGTCCACCTCGCGGACGGCGGTCCGTGGTGGACCCAGGACTTCGGCTTCTGAGCGGACTCCGGGCACTCAGCGCGTACGGGAAAGGCCCCGTCACCCTTGCGGTGACGGGGCCTTTCCGATGCGGGCGGGGCTCAGGCAGCGGCCTTGCCGAGTGCGAAGACGCGGGCGGTCTCGGCGACGCGGCGGCCGAGGTGCTCGGCGGTGGCGACGTCGGCCTTGTGGACGGCCTCGGGGCCCAGGTCGCTGGGGGTCTGGGCGGCGGCGCCGGAGAAGAAGCCGAGGCGGTTGATGTCGTTCTCGGACGCGGTGCTGCTGTTCCAGCCGGGCTTCAGGCCCAGGTTGACCCAGGTCATGCCGTGCTGGCCGGCGAGGGTCTGGAAGAACTGCAGGGTGTGCAGCTTGTCACCGCTCTTGGAGCCGGAGTTGGTGAAACCCGCCGCCAGCTTGTCCAGCCACGCGTCGGCGAACCAGCGCTTCGAGCTGGCCTCGGCGAACTGGTGGAAGGCGCCGGAGGCGGTGCCCATGTAGGTCGGGGAGCCGAAGACGATCGCGTCGGAGGCGTCGAGCAGCTCCCACTCGGCGTCGGTGATCCCGTCGACCTTGATCAGGTGGACGGTGGCGCCGGCGTCGGCGGCGCCGTCCCGGACGGCCTCGGCGATGACGGCGGTGTGGCCGTAGCCGGAGTGGTAGGCGATGGCGACGACGGGCGTGGTCACAGGGGACTCCTCGAACAACGGGGTCGGGGGGTGGGGACACCGCCCGGGGACACCAGAAGTAGAGCACTAACTTTTAGATAGCGCAAACCCCTAGTGTGCGCATACCAGTACACAGCGCTTACATGGCCGTAAGCGCTGTGCGGGAGTACGGTGGGTGCATGACCGACGCCGACGACCTCGCCTATGACGTCTTCGCCAAGGCGTGCCCGTCCCGGGCCACCCTGGAGCACGTGACCGGCCGCTGGGGCAGCCTGACCCTGGGCGCGCTGCACGAGGGCAGCTTCCGCTTCAACGAGCTGCGCCGCCGCGTGGACGGCGTCAGCGAGAAGATGCTGTCCCAGACGCTGCACGCGCTGGAGCGCGACGGACTGGTGCACCGCGAGGCGCAGCCGACCAACCCGCCCCGCGTGGACTACCGGCTCACCCCGCTGGGCCACGAGGTGGCCGAGCGGCTGCTGGGCCTGATCCACCTGGTCGAGGGCCGGATGGACCAGGTGCTGGCCGCCCGGGAGAGCTACGACGCGGAGCGCGCCGTCACGGTGTGAGGCGCGGCGGGCGCTGGCAGCGCGGGCAGAAGTAGCTGGACCGGTTCATCCAGGCGCGGCGGCGCATCGGGGTGCCGCAGCGGTGGCAGGGCTCGCCCTCGCGCCCGTAGGCGTCGAGCGAGCGGTCGAAGTAGCCGGACTCGCCGTTCACGTTGACGTACAGCGAGTCGAAGCTGGTGCCGCCGGCCGCGAGGGCCGCGTTCATCACGTCCCGGACGTGCCCGAGCAGCTCCGCCGAGCGGGGCCGGGTGAGGGTGGCGGTCGGCCGGTCGTAGTGCAGCTTCGAGCGCCACAGCGCCTCGTCGGCGTAGATGTTGCCGACGCCGCTGATCAGCGACTGGTCCAGCAGCGCCCGCTTGACCGTGGTCCGCCGCAGCCGCAGCGCGGTCTGGAAGGCCGCGTCGTCGAAGAGCGGGTCCAGCGGGTCGCGCGCGATATGCGCGATGACGTCGGGCAGCCCGTCCGCGCTGCCCGGGACGGTGTCGTGCAGCGAGAGCCCGCCGAAGGTCCGCTGGTCGACGAAGCGCAGCTCGGTGCCGGCCGCGTCGGCGAACCGGACCCGGATCCGCAGGTGCTTCTCGTCCGCCGCGTCCTCGGGCTGCACGAGCAGCTGCCCGCTCATCCCCAGGTGGCCGAGCACGGAGGCGTCGGCGCCCTCCAGCGGCAGCCACAGGTACTTGCCGCGCCGCCGGGCGGTGCCGAAGCGCTGCCCCCGGAGCCGGGCGGCGAAGTCCGTGCCGCCCTCCGCGTGGCGCCGCACGGCGCGCGGGTGCAGGACCTCGACCCCGGCGACGGTCCGGCCGGCGACCCACCGCTCAAGACCGCGTCGTACGACCTCGACCTCGGGCAACTCGGGCACGGCACTCCTCCGGAACGGTCCTGCGGCTGATGTCCGCAGCCTACAACCGCCCGGGTACGACGAAGCCCCCGTCCCCGGAAAGGGGGCGGGGGCTTCGCGAAGCGCTCGGGAAGCGAGGGCTCAGGCCGGGGCCTGGTCCTTGGCGGAAGGGGAGCCGGTGGCCCCCTCCCCTCCGTCGCCGGAGGTCTGCGCGGTGTGCGCGGCGGCCTCGGCCGCCGCACGCTCGTCCGCGGCCGCGCGGATGGCGCGCCACGCGGACTCCGCCGCCTGCTGTTCCGCTTCCTTCTTGCTGCGGCCGGTGCCGGTGCCGTACGAGACACCACCGACGCGGGCGGCAGCCGTGAAGACCTTCTCGTGGTCCGGACCCTCCTCGCTGACGAGGTATTCCGGCACACCCAGGCCCTCGGCCGCGGTCAGCTCCTGGAGACTGGTCTTCCAGTCCAGGCCGGCGCCGAGGTTCGAGGACTTCTCGATGAGCGGGTCGAAGAGCCGGTGCACCAGCTCGGACGCCGCTTCGAGACCCTGGTCGAGATAGACCGCGCCGATCACCGCTTCGAGGGTGTCGGCGAGGATCGACGCCTTGTCCCGGCCGCCCGTGCCCTCTTCGCCCCGGCCGAGCCGGATGAAGGAGCCGAGGTCGAGGCCGCGGCCCACCTCCGCCAGCGCACGCGAATTGACCACCGCGGCCCGCAGCTTGGCCAGCTGGCCTTCGGGCAGATCGGGGTGGGTGCGATAGAGCGTGTCCGTGACCACCAGGCCGAGCACGGAGTCCCCGAGGAACTCCAGCCGCTCGTTGGTGGGCAGACCGCCGTTCTCGTACGCGTACGAACGGTGGGTGAGCGCACGCACCAGAAGGGCGGACTCGAGGTGATACCCGAGCCGCCCTTCCAGAAGCGTGTGGGACGAGGCTGTGTTGACGTGGTCAGACATCGTGCCTCTCACCAGCCACTCAGACCGAGAGGACCTGGCGCTTGTTGTAGGTGCCGCAGCTCGGGCACGCGATGTGCTGCAGCTTCGGCTCCTGGCAACGCTCACACGAAACCAGGGTGGGGACCGCAGCCTTCCACTGCGACCGGCGGTGGCGCGTGTTGCTGCGCGACATCTTCCGCTTCGGAACAGCCACGGCTACTTCTCCTGCTTCTCGGCGGCGCTTCGGACGTCACCGTCAGAGGAGCCGCTCATGTTGTCCTTCTCATCGGTTCCCTGCGAACCGGCGAGTCCCTGCAGAGCCGCCCAACGAATGTCGACGGCCTCATGGTGGTGGTCCGGGTTCTCGTTCAGGTTGATTCCACAGGTGGAACACAGACCTTCACAGTCCTCCCGGCACACCGGCTGCATCGGCAGTGCGAGCACCACCGCATCGCGCAGCACGGGTTCGAGGTCGAACAAGCCGTCCTCGAGGGGGATCATGTCCTCGTCGGCCTCGGCTTCGTCGTCCGCGGCCGCCCGAGAGCGGCCCCGGTCGTCGGAGTCGGGGTACGAGAACATCTCCTGGAAGTCGGCGTCGAGCTCAAGCTCGACGGACTCCAGACACCTTACGCACTCCCCCTCGGCCGATGCACGGGCGGTGCCTGTGACAAGCACCCCTTCCATGACCGACTCGAGTCGGAGCTCGATCTCCACCGGCGCGCCCTCGGGCACTCCGATGACCCCCGCGACACCCAGGTCCCTGGGGGCGTCGACCGTGCGGGAGATCCGCTGGAGGGCGCCAGGACGCCGCCCCAGCTCGTGCGTGTCGAACACGAGGGGGTCGCGGTGGTCAAGGCGCGTGCTCAGGGCTCTTCCTGCTTTCGGATCGTTCGTGAGGGGGGCTGCCGATCGAGGGCAGCGAGGATCGCGGAATACGCGCGACCGAAGAGCCAGGATACTGGACGCTTCGCTCAGGGCCCAATCCGGGTCGGTCCGGACTCAGTGCCCCTGCTCGTAGCGGCGCAGCTGCTCCAGATCGATCATGCTCGTGTCGAAGAAGCTGGTCTCGTCGAGCGCGGCGGCCCCCGGCTGGTGCGCGGGCTGCTGGGGCTGGTGGGGCTGCTGCTGCTCGTAGCCGTACTGCTGCTGGTAGCCGTACGGGTCGGCGACCGGCTGCTGGTACGCGTACGGGTCCTGCTGCTGGGCCGCGTAGCCGTACGGGTCGTGCGGGTCGGGCTGCGGCACCTGGACGGGCTGGACCTGCTGGGGCACCTGCTGCTGGGCCGCGTAGCCGTAGGGGTCGTGCGGGTCGTGCTGCGGCTGCTGCGGCGGGGCCTGCTGCGGGATCCGGGCGGGCTCGGGGTCGGCCAGCTCGGCGAGTCCGGCGAGGTAGTCGGCGTCGCTGGTGCGCAGCGAGGTCCCGGCGGCGTCCTGCGCGGCCATGTGCTCGGCGAGGTCGTCGGTGGCGATCCGGCCGTGCAGCTTCTGCCGGCCCCGGCCGACCGCCTCCAGGGTCTTGGCGAGGACCGCCTCGAAGGCGCCCAGCTTGGCGTCCACGTACGCGTCCGCGCGGTGGATCAGCGTCTGCGGGTCCGCGCTGTACTCGGGGGCGTCCTCGTCGGCGTACCCGTCCGCGTCCAGCCCCGGGCCCCGGCCGAGCAGCTTCTCGCGGCCCCGGTCGACGGAGCCGATGGTCTTGTTGAGCACGACCTCGAAGTTGGCCAGCTTGGAGTCGACGTAGTCGTCGGCCTCGGCGCGGACCTCCTCGGCCTCGCGGCGGGCCTCGGCGAGGATGCGGTCGGCCTCGCCCTGGGACTGCCGGGCGACCTGGCTGTCGGAGACGATCGAGCCGCGCTCGGCGTGCGCCGCCTCGATGATCCGCTCGGCCTCCTGGCGGGCCTGCTCGACCAGCTGCTCCCGGCCACCGATCAGCTCCTGCGCCTGGGCGAGCGAGCCGGGCAGGGCCTCGCGCACCTCTTCGAGCAGGGCGAGCAGCTCGGCCCGGTTGATCACGCAGGACGCCGACATGGGCATGGAGCGGGCGCTCTGGACCGTCGCGACGATCTCGTCGAGCTTCTTCTGCACGTCCACCGGTGCTCGCCACTCTCTACAGCTGGATGGAGACGGACGGGACGACTGTAAGGCCAGTCGGACCCCGTCCGGCACCTGGTGACGGAGCGTCAGTGGCGGTGGCCGCCGGTCACCGGCCCGCGCGCCGCTCGGCGAGCCGTTCGGTGAGCCGGCCGAGGACCGCCGGGGGCACCAGGTGGGAGACGTCGCCGCCCCAGGCCGCGACCTCCTTGACCAGCGAGGACGACAGGAAGCTGTACGTCGGGTTGGTCGGCACGAACAGGGTCTCGACACCCGAGAGCCCGTTGTTCATCTGCGCCATCTGGAGCTCGTAGTCGAAGTCGCTGACCGCCCGCAGCCCCTTGACGATGGCCGGGATGTCCCGCTGCTTGCAGAAGTCGACGAGCAGGCCGTGGAAGGACTCGACCTCGACGTTGCCGAAGCCGGCGGTCACCTCGCGGATCAGCTCGATCCGCTCCTCGACGGTGAACAGGCCCTGCTTCGACTGGTTGATCATCACCGCGACGTGCACGACGTCGTACAGCTTGGACGCGCGGGCGATGATGTCGAGATGTCCATTGGTGATGGGGTCGAATGACCCCGGACAGACGGCGCGGCGCAACGTGGGTCCCTCGCTCTCCGGTCCGGTCATCGTGCGTCTTCGCACGTAGAGGCGGCGCGACCGTACCAAAACGTTCCCTCGCCGTAGCGACGGGCCCGCAGCGGTGCGAAGCCGTCCGGCCAGCCGAATTCGCCGCCCCGGGTGCTGCGCTCCACGGTGACGAGCGCCTCGTCGGCGATCCAGCCCCCCGAGCGGAGTGTGAGCAGGATCTCCCGGAGTTCCGTGTCCTCGACCGCGTACGGGGGGTCGAGGAAGACCAGGTCGTACGGCTCGGCGGGGGCCGGGCCCGCCGCGATCTGCTCGGTCTTGCCGGCGCGCAGCTCGGCGCCGGGCAGCCCGAGCGAGGCGATGTTCTCGCGGACGGTCCGGGCGGCGCGCGGGTCGGCCTCGACCAGCAGGGCGTGCGAGGCGCCCCGGGAGAGCGCTTCGAGGCCGACGGCGCCGGAGCCCGCGTACAGGTCGGCGACGCGCGCCCCCTCGATGCCGTGGAACGACTCCCAGGTGGAGAAGAGGCCCTCCCGCGCCCGGTCGGAGGTGGGGCGGGTGCCGTTGCCCGGGGGCACGGCGAGTCGGCGTCCGCCGGCGCTGCCGGCGATCACGCGGGTCATCTGCGTTCCTCGTCATCCATAAGCTGATGCTGTACGCACCAGCTTATGGCCGCCACGGGATGCGCGGGCGGGCCGGACCCGCCGGGAGGCGCCGGACGGGCCGCACGCCGCTCAGCCCTTCTCCAGGTACTCCTCGCGGTCCTTGTCGAGCAGCGCGTCGAGGGCGGTGCGGAGCTCGGGGTGGGCGGTGAGGTCGGGGTCGGCGAGGACGAGGGCGGTGGCCTCCTCGCGGGCGGCGGCGATGACCTCCTCGTCGTCGATGACGGTGAGCATCCGCAGCGAGGAGCGCACCCCGGACTGGGCCTGGCCGAGGACGTCGCCCTCACGGCGCTGTTCGAGGTCGATACGGGAGAGCTCGAAGCCGTCGAGGGTGGCGGCGACGGCGCCGAGGCGCTGGCGGGCGGGGCTGGCCTCGGGCATCTCGGTGACCAGCAGGCACAGGCCGGCGGCGGAGCCACGGCCGACCCGGCCGCGGAGCTGGTGGAGCTGGGAGACGCCGAAGCGGTCGGCGTCCATGATCACCATCGCGGTGGCGTTCGGCACGTTCACGCCGACCTCGATGACGGTGGTGGCGACCAGCACGTCCACCTCGGCGGCGGCGAAGCGGCGCATGACGTCGTCCTTGTCGTCGGGGTGCATCCTGCCGTGCAGCACCTCGACGCGGAGCCCGGCGAGCGGTCCGGCGCGCAGCTGCTCGGCGACCTCCAGGACGGCGAGCGGCGGGCGCTTCTCGGCCTCGTCCTCGGGGCTCGCCTTGCCTTTGCCCTTCCCCTTCTGGTCCTCCTCGTCGCCGATCCTGGGGCACACCACGTACGCCTGGTGGCCGCCCTCGACCTCCTCGCGGACCCGCTCCCAGGCGCGGGCGAGGAAGTGCGGCTTGTCGGCGGCGGGGACGACATGGCTGGCGATCGGGGAGCGCCCGGCGGGCAGCTGGTCGAGGACGGAGGTCTCCAGGTCGCCGAAGACGGTCATGGCGACCGTCCGGGGGATCGGCGTGGCCGTCATCACCAGAAGGTGCGGGGGCTGCTTGCCCTTGCCGCGCAGGGCGTCGCGCTGCTCGACGCCGAAGCGGTGCTGCTCGTCGACGACGACGAGGCCCAGGTCGTCGAAGCGCACCTTGTCCTCGATGAGGGCGTGGGTGCCGATGACGATCCCGGCCTCGCCGGTGATCAGGTCGAGGAGTGCCTGCCGCCGTCCGGCGGCGCCCATCGACCCGGTGAGCAGCACGACCTTGGTGGCGTGCTCGGCCCCGCCGAGCATCCCGCCCTCGGCGAGCTCGCCCATCATCTCGGTGACCGACCGGTGGTGCTGCTGGGCGAGCACCTCGGTGGGCGCGAGCATCGCGGCCTGTCCCCCGGCGTCGACGACGGCGAGCATGGCGCGGAGGGCGACCATGGTCTTGCCCGAGCCGACCTCTCCCTGGAGGAGCCGGTGCATGGGGTGGTCGGTGGCGAGGTCGTCGAAGATCTCCCGGGAGACCTTCCGCTGGCCCTCGGTGAGGGTGAAGGGGAGCTTCGCGTCGAACGCGTCGAGCAGGCCGCCGGGGGCCGGGCGGCGGGGGACGGCCGGGAGCTGGGTGTCGGCGTGGCGGCGGCGGGCGAGGGCGACCTGGAGGACGAACGCCTCGTCCCACTTGAGGCGGTCGCGGGCGTCGGCGATGTCGGCCTTGGTGCGCGGGCGGTGGACCTTGACGAGGGCGTCGGCGAGGTCGGTGAGGCCGCGGCCCTCGCGCAGGGCGGGCGGCAGCGGGTCGGCGAGGCCGGACCAGCCGGTGGCGGCCATGGAGTCCAGGGCGATGGCCACGGACTGCTCGATGGTCCAGGACTCCAGCTGCTTGCAGGCCGGGTAGAGCGGCAGCAGCTCGCTCGCGAACGCCTTGACGGTGTCGGTGCCGCTCTCGGCGTCGAGCAGCTTGTACTCGGGGTGGGCGAGCTGGAGCCTGCGGTTGAAGAGGCCGACCTTGCCGGCGAACATGGCGCGCCGGCCGGGCAGCAGCTCCTTCTGGTGGAAGTGCACCGTGCGGCCGAAGAAGACCAGCTGCATCCGGCCGCTGCCGTCGGTGATGGTGACCTCCAGGCGCTGGCCCTTGCCGCGGCCGCCCTTGTTGAAGGTGTGCACGCGGGCGTCGGCGACCTGGGCGACCACGGTGACGTGCTCGTCGAGCGGCAGGTCGGAGAGCGCGGTGAGCTCGCCGCGCTCGGCGTACTTCCGGGGGTAGTGGTGGAGCAGGTCGCCCACCGTGCGCAGGTCCATGTGCTCGGCCATCACCTTGGCGGTGGCGGCGCCGAGCAGGGTCTTCAGCGGGTCTTCGAGCCGCACGGCTCCTCCTTCTGCGGTCGGGCGGCGGCTCCGGACGGCTGCTGCGGTGGTTCGTCGGACACAAGCACGCGGTCCATTGCACACCACGGCACCGACAGTCGTCGCACAGGCCGCGCAAACCCGTTGGTCACGTCGGCTCCGGCGCGCCTAGGATGGCCGCTCTTCCGCTCCTCCCCCGCGATCACCGGACGCCGGGATCGCCCGACCCGCGCCGTCGCCCGTCCCCCCACCGGCGCAGCGACGATGACTGCTGACCAGACACCGCACACGTTCCAGGTCGATCTGCGTGGCCTGGTGGACCTGCTCTCCCACCACCTGTACTCCAGCCCCCGGGTCTACCTCCGCGAGCTCCTCCAGAACGCCGTGGACGCGCTCACCGCCCGCCACGCCCTGGACCCCGACGCCCCCGCCCGCGTCCGCATCGACACCCACACCGACCCCGCCACCGGCACCACCACCCTGCGCGTCACCGACACCGGCATCGGCCTCACCGAACACGACGTCCACAGCCTCCTCGCCACCATCGGCAACAGCTCCAAACGCGACACCACCCACGGACTCGAAACCGCCCGCACCGAATTCCTCGGCCAGTTCGGCATCGGACTCCTCGCCTGCTTCGTCGTCGCCGCCGACATCCGCGTCACCTCCCGCTCCGCCCGCACCCCCCACGCACCCCCCGTCGAATGGCACGCCCACGACGACGGCTCCTACACCGTCACCACACTCCCGGACGACACCCACCCCGAACCCGGCACCACCGTCCACCTCACCGCCCGCCCCGGCACCACCGACTGGCTCACCCACGACCGCGTCCTCACCCTCGCCCGCCACTACGCCTCCCTCCTCCCCCACCCCATCCACGTCGACAACCACCCCGTCACCGACCACCCCGCCCCCTGGAACCGCACCCACCCCACCCCCACCACCCGCCGCACCGCACTCGCCGCACACTGTGAGGGCCTGTTCGGGTTCGCGCCGCTGGACGTCATCGACCTGGACCTCCCGCTGGCGGGCGTACGGGGAGTGGCGTACGTGCTGCCGTCGGCGGTGAGTCCGGCGCAGCGGGCCGGGCACCGGGTGCACCTGAAGGGGATGCTGCTCACCGAGAAGGCCGACGGGCTGCTGCCCGACTGGGCGTTCTTCGTGCGCTGCGTCCTGGACACCGACACCCTCCGCCCCACCGCCTCCCGCGAGGCCCTCTACGAGGACGAGGCCCTGGCGGGCGTACGGGACGCGCTCGGCGACGCGATCCGCGACTGGCTGACCGGGCTGGCCGCCGGGGCGCCGGAGCGGCTCGGGCAGTTCCTGGCCGTGCACCACCTGGGGGTGAAGTCGCTGGCCCGGCACGACGACGGGATCCTGGCCGCGATGCTGCCCTGGCTGCCCTTCGAGACGACCGACGGCCAGCTCTCCCTCGACGCCTTCGCCCGCCGCCACCCCGTCGTCCACTTCACCCGCACCGTCGAGGAGTTCCGCCAGGTCGCCGCCATCGCCGCCGCCCAGGGCATCGGCGTCGTCAACGGCGGCTACACCTACGACTCCGAGCTGGTCGAGCGGCTGCCCGGGGTGCGGCCGGGGACGGTGGTGGCCGAGCTCGACGCGGACACCGTGACGGCGCACCTGGACGCGGTCGATCCCGCGCGGGAGCTGGCCCTAACGGGCTTCCTGACGGTGGCGCGGGCGACGCTGGACGCGCTGGGCTGCGACGTGTCGCTGCGGTCCTTCCACCCGGTGACGGTCCCCGCCCTGCACCTGGACGACCGATCGGCCCGGCACGAGCAGGCCCGCGCGGAGGCCGAGGAGCAGGCCGACGCCCTGTGGGCCGGCATCCTCGGCTCCCTGCGCGGCAGCGCGCCCCGCGCCCGCCTCGTCCTCAACCACCACAGCCCCCTCGTCCGCCGCATCGCCGCCCTGGACGACCCGCGGCTGACGACGACGGCCGTCGAAGCCCTCTACGGACAAGCCCTCCTCATGGCCCAACGCCCCCTCCGCCCCGCCGACAACGCCCTCCTCAACCGCACCTTCCTCGGCCTCCTCGAATGGGGCACCGGGCACGGCGCGGACGGGGGGACCGGGGCATGACGAGTCCGGAGTTCCAGGCCCTGCGCGAGGCCATGCGGGACAACCACACCCGGCCCGAGGGCGCGGAGCGCAACGCGCGCGCGGAGCGGCTGCTGGCGGACGCGGAGCGGATCGGCGAGCCGCTCGCGGTGATCGAGGCGCTCGGGCACCAGTTGCAGGTGTACAACTACAGCTCGGAGAAGGCGAAGATGTTCGTGCCCTTCTCCCGGCTGCTGGCGATGTGGGACCGGAATCCGGGCGACTTCGACGCCTACGAGACGTACGCGCTGCACTGGGTCTTCAAGTGGGTCTCCAGCGGGATGCTGGACCAGCCGCACATCCCGCTCGCCTCGATCGAGAAGTGGCTGGGCGAGATGGAGCACCGCTACCGGCTCGCCGGGCACTCCGAACGGGCCGTGCGGCAGGGCGAGTTCCGGGTGGCGCGGCACATCGGCGACCTGGACCGGGCCGGGCGCGCGTACGCGGCCTGGCTGGCGGCGGAGCGCGACGACATGGCCGACTGCCACGCCTGCGAGCTGCACGGGCAGGGGCTGTGGCAGGCCGAGCTCGGCGACGACGAGGCGGCGCTGGCGGCCTGGGCGCCGGTCCTGGAGGGCGAGCACTCCTGCGCCCACGAGCCGCACGCGGTGCTCGCCTCCTCGCTGCTGCCGCTGCTGCGGCTGGGGCGGGCGGAGCGGGCGCGGGCGAACCACCTGCGCGGGCACCGGCTGGTGCGGCCGATGGAGAGCATGCGCGGCGCGATGGCGCTGCACATCGAGTTCTGCGCGCTGACCGGGAACGAGGCGCGGGCGCTGGAGCTGCTGGCGGAGCGCCCGGCGTATCTGACGGACCACGGCGACCCGGACAGCGAGCTGGACTTCCTGGCCGTGACGGCGCTGCTGATGGACCGGCTGGTCGCGCTCGGGCTGGGCGGGCAGCAGGTGCCGGGGCCGGCGGACGCGGAGCCCGCGGACGGCTGGACGGCGGCGGCGCTGGCGCGGCACGCGCGGGACGGCGCGGAGGCGCTGGCCGCGCGCTTCGACGCGCGCAACGGCTCGGACCGGGTGAGCACGCTGGTACGGGAGCGGATGGCGGCGCGGCCGCTGCTGGGGCGGCTGCCGCTGGGCGTCCGGGCGGCCGGGCGGCCCGCCCCGGTGCCGCCCGCCCCACCGGAGGCGCGGGATCCGCTGGCCGAGGCCCGGCGGCTGACGGCCGAGCGGCGCCCGGAGGCCGCGGCGGCGTGGGCGGCGGCGGACCGGGCGGTGGCGGAGGGCCGGCTGACACCCGACGCGAAGGGCGCTGCCGAGCTGGCCGACCACCGCGCGATGGCCCACCCCGGCGACCCGGCCGAGACGGCGGCGCTGTTCCGCGCGGCGGCCGAGGCGTACGAGGCGGCGGGCGAGCCCGGCGAAGCGTGGGCCGCACGGGCCCGCGCCGCGTACGCCCTGGGCGACCCGGACGCCTGCGCGGAGCCGATCGCCCGGCTCCGCGCACTGCACGCGGTGTCGGGCGACGCGGAGGCCCGGCGACTGACGGGCGCGCTGCTCCTGCGGGCCCGGCTGCTGGGGACGGCGGAGGCGGCGGAGGAGGTCCTGGCGTTCGGGCGGGACGGGCGGGGGGAGGGTGCGGAGGGGGCGCCCGGGGACGCCCTGGGCGGCACGCACGGCGCGGGTCCGGCGGGGGCGCGGGACGGGGGGCCGGCGGGCACGCTCGACCGCGATCCGGCGGACGCGCGGGACGAGGCTCGGGCGGGAACGCCCGCCGACACCCCGCACGGCATGCACGGCACGGGCTCGACGGGGGCGCGGGACGAGGCTCGGGCGGGAACGCCCGCCGACACCCCGCACGGCATGCACGGCACGGGCCCGGCGGGGGCGCGGGGCGGCGGGCCGGCGGACACGCGCGGCGGCGAGCCGTCAGGGCCCGACGACAGTCCGGCGGGCGCGCGGGAGGCGGCCACGGGGGACGGCGACCCGGCCGGCCCCCAGGACGACGGGTCGGCGGGCACGCTCAACCACGATCCGGACGCCCGGGACGAGAGTCCGGCGGGTGCGCCCGCCCACACCCCGCACGGCACTCACGGCACGGGCCCGGCGGACGCACAGGACGGGAGGCCGTCGGGCACGCTCGACCGCGATCCGGCGGACGCGCGGGACGAGGCTCCGGCGAGAGCACCCGCCGACACCCCGCGCGGCACGCACGGCACAGGCCCGGCAGACGCGCTGGCCGGAGGGCCTTCGGGCGCCCCCGCCCACACCCCGCACGGCACTCCCCGCACGGCCCCGGCGGACGCGCCGGACGAGAGCCCGTCGGGCGCCCCCGACATCGCCGACCGCCTCGCCGAGGCCGAGTGGCTGCTCGGGGACGCGGCCGCGCGGGACGGTGACGACGAGGGGGCGGCCGAGCGGTACGAGCGGTCGGCCCGGTTGTTCCACGAGGCCGGGCTGCCCTGGTACGCGGTGGAGCCCGAGGCCCGGCTGGCGGCGCTGGCGCAGCGGGGCGGGGACCTCGTGACGGCCGAGCGGGCGGCGCGGGCGGCCCTGGCGCACGGCGCCGGTGACGCGAGCCCCGCCTGGCAGGCGCGGCTGCGGCTGCGGCTCGCGGAGGTGCTGGCGGCGGCGGGCCGGTTCGGCGAGGCGGCCGAGCAGGGCCTGGAGGCGGCGCACTGGGCGGACGAGGCGGGCGAGGGCCGCGGGCTCGGGGCGTACGCGCGCCATCTGCTCGGCGGCTGGCTGTTGCGCGAGGGCCGGCGCGAGGAGGCGGCGGTGATCCTGGAGGCGGTGCTGCCGGACCTGTCCGCGGAGGAGCACGGGGACGGGACGGTCGTCCAGACGCTGTGGTGGCTCGGCGACTGCCTGTCGGGCCTGGCGGAGCACCGTTCGGCGGCCGAGCAGTGGCTGCGGGCGGCGGAGCTGGCGGCGGCGTGGCCGGAGCAGCACGACCACGCGATGCTCGCGAACCTGGCCGCGCAGGCCCTGCTGCGCGCGGAGCTGGAGCAGCCGGCGGAGGCCGCGTTCGAGCGGGCCGGGGAACTGTGGCTGGCCCTCGGCGACATCCCCGCCCATGTCCGCACGCTGCGGATCCGGGCCTGGATCGCGGGCCCGGACGAGCGGGGCCGGGCCCTGATGGCGACGGCGGCCGAGGCGTGCGCCGACGACCCGGAGGGGCTGGCCGACACGCACCGCCAGACCGCCGAACTGCTCGCCCGCGCGGGAGACCCCGAGCGGCTGCGGGAGGCCCTCGCGTACGCGGAGCGGGCCGCGACAGGTTACGCGGGAGCGGGCAGGACGGGGGCCCGGCTCTCCACGGACCTGCTGACCGGCTGGATCCACCTGGACCTGGGCGAGCCGGTCCCGGCGGCGGCCCTGGCCCGCGCGGTCCTGGCCACGGCCTCGGCGGACCACCGGGAGGAGGCGGCCACCCTGCTCGCGCGCGCGAGCGAGCCGCCGGGCTGAGGCGGGCAGGCAGGTGGGCAGTCGGGGGCGGGCGCGGGCCGGGACCGGCGCGCCCTGCGAGACCGGCGCCCCCGCCGCGTACCGAGACCGCCCGTACGCCGTCGGCGGGAACGCCCCGCGCGGGGCGCCTACTCCACCCCGATGAGCAGCGCCGGCGCCCCCGCGCCCGCCTCGTAGACGGTCGTGTCCACGGCCAGGTGGGTGGCCCGGACGTGCCGTTCCAGGGTGCGGGCCAGGTCCGGGGGCGTGTCGGCGGCGACGACCAGGGTGACGAGTTCGCCGCCGGCCGACAGCATCCTGTCGAGGACGGTGCGGGCCGTCGTCGTGAGGTCCTGGCCGATGACGGCGACGTCGCCCTCGATCAGGCCCAGGACGTCGCCGGCCTGGCAGACGCCGGCCGAGGTGAAGGACTGGTGTTCGGCGACGGCGAGTTCGGCGTAGCGGGTCGCGCCCGCCGCCGCGCTCATGGCGACGACGTCCTCGTCGAAGCGCCGGTCCGGCTCGTGCACGGCGAGGGCGGCGATGCCCTGGACGGCGGCGCGGGTCGGGATGAGGGCGACCCGGATGCCCTCCGCGCGGGCGCGTTCGGCGGCCGCGGCGGCGGCCTGGCGCAGCTCGGTGTCGTTGGGCAGCAGGACGACCTCGCGCGCGTGGGCGCGCCGGATCGCCTCGGCGAGCTCCTCGGCGGACGGCGGGGCGCCCGGCAGGGCGAGCAGGGTGGTGGCCCCGGCCTCGGCGCAGAGCCCGGCCAGGCCCTCGCCGGGCAGGACCGCGACGACGGCCCGCTGGGCGGGCTCGCGCGACTGCCCGGCGGCGGCGAAGTGGGTGATCCGGATCCGGTGCGGGCGGCCCGCCTCCACACCCGCCTCGACGGCCGCGCCCGCGTCGTCGACGTGGACGTGCACGTTCCACAGCCCGTCGCCGCCGACCACGACGAGGGACTCCCCCAGCGCGTCCAGCCGGGTCCGCAGCCGCTCCACGGCGTCGTCCTCGGCCTCCAGGAGGTAGAGCACCTCGTAGCCGGGCCCGTCGGCGGCCTCGCAGCCCGCGTCGAGGAGGGCGTCGAGGACCGGCCGGTGGGCGGGGGCGGCGGGCGGCTCGGGGGCCTCCCCGGTGAGGCTCCGGACCAGCGCGCCGAGGACGGCGACCAGGCCGCGTCCCCCGGCGTCCACGACGCCCGCGCGGCGCAGCACGTCCAGTTGTCCGGGGGTCCGCTCCAGGGCGCTCCTGGCCCCCTCGTACGCCGTCGTGGCCACCGTCACGAGCTCCCCGCCCCCCGCGCAGGCGTCGGCGGCGGCACGGGCGACGGTCAGGACGGTGCCCTCGACGGGGTGGGCGACGGCGTCGCGGGCCGCGTCGGCGGCCTCGGCGAGCGCGCGGGCGAGGTGGTCGCCGTCGCTCCCGTCGGCGAGGACGGCGGCCATGCCGCGCAGCAGCTGGGACAGGATCGTGCCGGAGTTGCCGCGGGCGCCGAGCAGCGCGCCGTGCGCCATGGCCCGTATGACCTCGGCCACATCGGGCCGCCCGGCGGCGGTGTCGAACGCCTCCTCCACGGACCGCGCGGCGGACTCCACGGTGAGGTACAGGTTGGTGCCGGTGTCGCCGTCCGCGACGGGATAGACGTTGATGGCGTCGATCTCCTCGCGCTCCCGGCCGAGGGCCTTCAGCGCCCCCGCGCACCAGGATCGGACCGCTTCGGCGTCGAGGGTCTGCGGAGCTCGCGGCAACGGGTGGTCCTCCTGTGCGCTGCGTTCGGTTCACCGCAGGGTAGACCGGTGATCGCCCCTGACCCGGGGCGGGGGCCGCGGAGACCGTGGTAGTTTCGTTCCACCGAAGCAGTCGTTGTATGCTGCTTCGGTTGCCCGACACACGTCGGGCCATTCCCCCGGCAAGCCACTTCAGATACCTGATTCCGGTGCGCCGGTTTCACTGTAAATCTGAAGTCTTTGGAGTGACCCGTGGCTGCCAACTGCGACGTCTGCGGCAAGGGGCCGGGCTTCGGCAACAACATTTCGCACTCGCACCGCCGTACGTCTCGTCGCTGGAACCCGAACATCCAGCGTGTGCGTGCCGTGGTCGGTCGGACGCCGAAGCGGCTCAATGTCTGCACCTCGTGCATCAAGGCCGGCAAGGTCTCGCGCTAAGAGATGCTCCCCGCGTCAGCGGGGGTCATCCCGCCGACGTCACGTCGTAGCGCAGCCCCTGCGGTTGCCTTGAAAGGCCGGTTCACCTAGGTGAACCGGCCTTTTGCCATGCCCGGGAACGGCCCTCGGGCGCCCGTGGGCCCTCGGCCCCGGCCGCCCGTGCGCCCTCCGCCCTCAGCCCCGGAAGCGCCAGCCGTGGTCGACCGGGCCGATGCCCGCGCCCAGCGCGAAACCGGCGGCGATCGCCCCCGTCACGTACTCCTTGGCCGCCCGCACCGCCGCCGGCACGGCCAGCCCCTTGGCGAGCCCCGCGGCGACCGCCGAGGCGAGCGTGCAGCCGGTGCCGTGGGTGTGCCGGTTGTCGTGGCGCGGGGCGCGCAGCCAGTGCTCCTCGGCGCCGTCCGTGAGCAGGTCCACGGCCTGCTCGCCGGAGGGCAGGTGGCCGCCCTTGATCAGCGCCCAGCGCGGCCCGTACGCCAGGATCGCGTCGGCCGCCCGCCGCATCCCCGCCTCGTCCTCGACGACCAGGCCCGTGAGCTGCGCCACCTCGTCCAGGTTGGGGGTGGCGACGGTCGCGGCCGGCAGCAGTCTCGTACGGACGGAGTCGAGCGCGGAGGCGGCGAGCAGCGGGTCGCCGTGCTTGGAGACGCCGACAGGGTCGACGACCACGGGCACGCCGACCGGGGCGAGCAGGTCGGCGACGGTCTCCACCAGCGCGGCGGAGGCGAGCATCCCGGTCTTCACGGCCTGGACGCCGATGTCGTCCGCCACGGACCGGAACTGCGCCCGCACGGCCTCCTCGGGGAGCTCCCAGGCGCCCTGGACGCCCACCGAGTTCTGCGCGGTGACGGCGGTGAGCACGCTCATGCCGTGGGTGCCGAGCGCCAGCATCGTCTTGAGGTCGGCCTGGATGCCCGCGCCGCCGCCGGAGTCGGATCCGGCGACGGTGAGCACCAGCGGGGGCCGGGAGGTCACTCGGTCTCCCCGAAGTGGTCCCAGCCGCCCACGCTGTGCCAGGGGGCGCCGTCGACGGTCACCTGGGGCAGCGCCGAGGGGTTGAGGACCTCGCCGATGACCTTCCAGCGGGCGGGCAGCTTCACGTCCGGCGGGAAGGTGGCGACGATGGCGTGGTCCTCGCCGCCGGTGAGCACCCACTGGAGCGGGTCCACCCCGACGGCCTGGCCGATGTCGTTCATCTGGGTGGGAATGTCGATGAGGCCGGAGCGCAGGTCGATGCGGACCTTGCTGGCCTCCGCGATGTGCCCGAGGTCGGCGATCAGGCCGTCGCTGACGTCGCACATGGCGGTGGCGCCGAGCCCGGCCGCCGCGGGGCCCGCGTGGTACGGGGGCTCGGGGCGGCGGTGCGCCTCGACGAAGGCGCGCGGGGAGCGGAAGCCCCGGGAGAGCACCGCGTAACCGGCGGCGGACCAGCCGAGCCAGCCGGTGTAGGCGACGACGTCGCCGGGCTGGGCGCCGCCCCGGGTCACCGGGTCCTGGTTGCGCAGGTCGCCGAGGGCGGTGATGGAGACCATGATCGTGTCGCCGCGGACCACGTCGCCGCCGACGACGGCCGCCCCGGCCACCTGGCACTCGTCGCGCAGGCCGTCCATGAGCTCGGTGGGCCAGGTGACGGGGAGTTCGGCGGGGACGACCAGGCCGAGGAGCAGCGCGGTGGGCACGGCGCCCATGGCGGCGATGTCGGCGAGGTTCTGGGCCGCGGCCTTGCGGCCCACGTCGTACGCCGTCGACCAGTCGCGGCGGAAGTGGCGCCCTTCGAGCAGGATGTCCGTGCTGGCCACCACCCGCCGGTCGGGGGCGGAGACGACCGCGGCGTCGTCGCCGGGTCCGATCCGTACCGCCGGGGTGGCGGTGAGCCGGGAGGTGAGCTCCTTGATGAGCCCGAACTCGCCCAGTTCTCCGACTGTGCCCTTCACCGCGTCTCACCTCGTGTCGTCGTGCCGGCCGCCGCGCCGCTCCGCAGCTCCTCGCGCTGCGGGTCGCGGGCCGTCACCGTGCCGGATACCGTCAAGTAGACCGTCAACTTCTTACGTGCGTACGCCACACTGCGAGTGCCTCGGGGCGCGCAGGTCTCCCCGCGACGCGAGGCGACGCGGTAACGTGGCGTCTCTTTCTCCCACAAGATCCTCGTGGCCGCCCTGGAGGTTCCGTGGTACAGGCGTACATCCTTATTCAGACCGAGGTGGGCAAGGCGTCGACCGTCGCCGAGACCATCGCCAAGATCCCGGGGGTGATCCAGGCGGAGGACGTGACCGGTCCGTACGACGTGATCGTGCGGGCGGAGGCCGACACCGTGGACGCGCTGGGCCGCATGGTGGTCGCCAAGGTCCAGCAAGTGGAAGGCATCACGCGCACCCTCACCTGCCCGGTCGTGCATATCTAGCCCCCGTCTACCCTAGGCCGGTGATGTCTTCCCACCGGCCCTTCGGCCTGCCCGCTTCCGCCGCCGCGGCCCTGTTGCTGCTGGCCGTCGCGGGCTGTTCCGCTCCGGACGCGAAGGCGTCGGTCCCGGTTCCCAGTCCGCCGGCGGCCGAGGCCGCCGTCTGCCGTTCGCTCGCGAAGGAGCTGCCCGGCACCGTGGCGGGTCTGGAGCGC
The DNA here is from genome assembly GCF_040650575.1 of Streptomyces sp. NPDC048659. Taxonomy (NCBI): domain Bacteria; kingdom Bacillati; phylum Actinomycetota; class Actinomycetes; order Kitasatosporales; family Streptomycetaceae; genus Streptomyces; species Streptomyces sp. NPDC048659. Next base: position 118,924 of record NZ_JBEZHM010000019.1, read on the forward strand.
TCCGGCACCGAGCCGGACTCCGAGCTGACCGCCGCGTGGGGGGATGCGGCGATCGTACTGCGCTGCGGCGTCCCCCGGCCCGAAAAGATGAACGATCCGCAGGCACAGGGGATCGACGCGAACGGCGTGAACTGGCTCTACGAGCGGCGCGCGGACGACGGCCCCCGCTTCACCACGACGTACCGCAAGGCGTACGTCGAGGTGACGCTGGACGAGCGGTACGCGCACGACGTCGGCCCGCTCGCGGAGCTCGCCGCCCCGGTGAAGAAGGCCGTGCCCGCGAGCCTCTAGGCCCTGGGCGCGCCCGGTGGGCCGGCTCCGGGAGCCGGCCCCGAGGCGCCGCTAGCGCAGGCCCGTGGAGCGGTTCAGCGCGGCCTGGATGAGCCGGTCGACCAGCTCCGGGTAGCTCACGCCGCTCTCCTGCCACATGCGCGGGTACATGGAGATGGGCGTGAAGCCGGGCATGGTGTTGATCTCGTTGATGACGAAGCCGCCGTCCTCGGTGAGGAAGAAGTCGGCGCGCACCAGGCCCTCGCAGGACACGGCCTCGTAGGCCGCGATCGCCAGGCGCTGGATCTCGGCGGTGGCCTCGTCGCCGATCGGCGCGGGCACGATGCCGGAGGCCGAGTCGATGTACTTGGCCTCGAAGTCGTAGAAGTCGTGGTCGGTGACCGGCGGGATCTCCGCGGGCACGCTGGCGCGCGGGCCGTCCTCGAACTCCAGGACGCCGCACTCGATCTCGCGGCCGCGGATCAGCGACTCGACGATGATCTTCGGGTCGTGCCGGCGGGCCTCCTCGACGGCCTCGTCCAGGCCGGAGAGGTCGTCGACCTTGGTGATGCCCATGGAGGAGCCGCCGCGGGCGGGCTTCACGAAGAGCGGCCAGCCGTGGTCGGCGGCGAACTCGACGATCTTCTTGCGGGCGGCGGCGGGGTTCTGCTCCCACTCGCGCGGGCGGATGACCTCGTAGGGGCCGACCGGCAGGCCGAAGGAGACGAAGACCCGCTTCATGTACTCCTTGTCCTGGCCGACGGCGGAGGCGAGGACGCCGGCGCCGACGTACGGGACGCCGGAGAGCTCCAGCAGGCCCTGGAGGGTGCCGTCCTCGCCGTACGGGCCGTGCAGCATGGGGAAGACGACGTCGACCTCGCCGAGGGCCTTCGGCACCGCGCCGGGCTCGGTGTGGACGACCTCGCGGCTGGCCGGGTCGACGGAGAGGACCACGCCGCCGGTCTCGGACTCGGCGAGCTCGCTCACGTTCGGCAGGGCGCGGTCCGCGATGGCCATCCGCTCCGGGGCGTCGGCGGTCAGCGCCCAGCGCCCGTCGGTGGTGATGCCGATGGGCAGCACGTCGTACTTGTCCCGGTCGATGGCGCCGAGGACGGCGCCCGCGGTGACGACGGAGATGGCGTGCTCGGAGCTGCGTCCGCCGAAGACGACGGCCACGCGCGGCTTGCGGGGGCTCTGGGTGTTCTCGCTCATATCGCGTTGAGCGTACCTTGCGACGTCCGAACTGCTGAGCGCCCCGCTGCCCCCGCGCGCGTACGGGTCAAGACGGGCGGACTAGCGCCGTTCCGCCTTGGCGCTGCGGGACATGAGCTCCTTGAGGGCGACGACCGGCGGCTTGCCGTCGTGGACGATGGACACGACCGTCTCGGTGATGGGCATGTCGACGCCGTGGCGCCGGGCCAGATCGAGCACGGACTCGCAGGACTTGACCCCCTCGGCGGTCTGCTTGGTGGCCGCGATGGTCTCCTCCAGCGTCATCCCGCGGCCCAGGTTGGTGCCGAAGGTGTTGTTGCGGGAGAGCGGCGAGGAGCAGGTGGCGACGAGGTCGCCGAGGCCCGCGAGGCCGGAGAAGGTCAGCGGGTCGGCGCCCATGGCGAGGCCGAGGCGGGTGGTCTCGGCGAGTCCCCGGGTGATGAGGGTGGCCTTGGAGTTGTCGCCGAGGCCCATGCCGTTGGCGATGCCGACGGCGAGCCCGATGACGTTCTTGACCGCTCCGCCGAGCTCGCAGCCGACCACGTCGGTGTTGGTGTACGGGCGGAAGTACGGCGTCATGCAGGCCGCCTGGAACCGCTGGGCGACCGTCTCGTCGACGCAGGCGACGACGGCTGCGGCGGGCTGCCGGGCGGCGATCTCGCGGGCCAGGTTGGGGCCGGTGAGGACGGCCACGCGCTCGGCGGGGACCTCGGCGACCTCCTGGATGACCTCGCTCATCCGCTCGGCCGTCCCGAGTTCGACGCCCTTCATCAGGGAGACGAGGACGGTGTCCGGGGCGAGCAGCGGCTTCCAGGCGGCCAGGTTCTCGCGCAGCGTCTGGGAGGGCACGACGAGGATCGTGAAGTCGGCGTCGCGGGCGGCCTCGGCCGGGTCGGCGGTGGCCGTGATGCCCTTGGGGAGTTCGACCCCGGGGAGGTAGTCGGGGTTGGTCCCGGTGGCGTTGATGGTCTCGGCGAGGGCGGCCCGGCGGCCCCACAGGCTCACCTCGCACCCCGCGTCGGCGAGCACCATGGCGAAGGCCGTGCCCCAGGATCCGTTGCCGAAGACGGCTGCCTTGGTCACTTCTCGCCCTTCTCCGCGGCCTTGCGCCGCTGCTCCAGCCGGGCCTTGCGGTGGTCGTACGGCTCGGCCGGCGCCTGCTCGCCCCGGACCTCCTCCAGGAGGCGGGTGATGGCGGCCATGATCTCCTCGGTGGCCTCGCGCAGCACCTCGGGGGTGGGTTCGAGGTCGTGGAAGCGGGAGAGGTCGACCGGCGGACCGGCCTGCACGATCAGCGTCTTGCGCGGCCAGAGCCGGAACTTCCGCTCCTTGGCGTACGGCGGCATCGCCAGGTTGGCGCCCCACTGGGCGACCGGGATGACCGGCGCCCTGGTGAGCAGCGCGACGCGGGCGGCGCCGGTCTTGCCGGCCATCGGCCACATGTCGGGGTCGCGGGTCAGGGTGCCCTCGGGGTAGAAGGCGACGCACTCGCCGCGCTCGATGGCGGCCACAGCGGCCCGGAAGGCGTCCAGGGCGTTGGTGGTCTCGCGGTAGACCGGGATCTGGCCGGTGCCGGTGAGCATGGTGCCGACGAAGCCCTTGAAGAGGCCCGCCTTGGCGAGGAAGCGGGGCACCCGGCCGGTGTTGTACTGGTAGTGCGCGTACGACAGCGGGTCCAGGTACGAGTTGTGGTTGACCGCGGTGATGAATCCGCCGTCGGCCGGAATGTGTTCCGTCCCTCGCCAGTCCCGCTTGAACAGAACCACCAGTGGGGGTTTGGCGATGACCGCCGCCAGGCGGTACCAGAAGCCGATTCTGCGGCGGGGCACTCGGACACCTTTCTCCGGGACTTGTTCGCAGGGGGTCAAGTGTCACTCCCCGCTCCTGGTCTGTCGAGGACACCGTACGCCCCGGGGCTCGGCCCCCTCGCGCGGGCGGGACAGAATGGGGCCCGATGAGGAACTCCGCCGCCGGCCGCCCCGGCGATACCGCCGCCGACGGCTGGTCCCTGGTCGTCCCCCTGAAGCCGCTGGCGCGCGCCAAGAGCCGACTGGCCCCGGTCGCGGCCGGGCGGCTGCGGCCCCGGCTGGCCCTGGCGTTCGCCGAGGACACCGTGGCGGCCGTGCTGGCCTGCGCGGCGGTACGGGATGTGGTGGTCGTCACGGACGACCGGGCGGCTTCGGCTGCGCTGGCGGCGCTCGGGGCGCGGATCGTGCCCGACGTGCCGGGCGGCGGGCTCAACGCGGCGCTGGCGCACGGGGCCCGGGCGGCGCGGGCCCGGCGGCCGGGCGCACCGGTGGCGGCGCTCAACGCGGACCTGCCGGCGCTGCGCCCCGGGGACCTGGGCCGGGTCCTGGAGGCGGCCGGACAATTCCCGCGGGCATTTCTCGCGGATGCCGCCGAAATAGGTACGACATTCCTCTCGGCGGGCTCGGGTACGGAATTGGAACCGGCATTCGGGGGCGCTTCGCGCCTGCGGCATTTGTCCACGGGGGCGGTGGAAATCAGGCTGGCCGGGGTGGATTCCGTGCGCCGGGACGTGGACACCGGGGAGGATCTGGCGGCGGCGCTGGCGCTGGGCGTGGGCCCGCGGACGGCGGCCCGCTGGGTGGGCGCGGCCGGATAGGCTGCGGACCATGCAGGCGACCGCGTACACGTACGACCCCGAGACCCGCAGCGGCAGTGTGCTGCTCGACGACGGCACCCCGGTGGACTTCGGGGGCGACGCATTCGCGGCGGGCGGGCTGCGGCTGCTGCGTCCGGGGCAGCGGGTGCGGATCGAGACGGCGGGCGAGGGCGCGGACCGGCGGATCACGCTGGTGACCCTGCAGACCTTCTGTAATGCCCCGGCCGCCTCCGTGAAGCTCGACGCCCCCCGCCTGCGCAGCTCCTGATAGAGGGTCACCATCTGGCCGGTGGTCGTCCGGCCCTCCG
>NZ_JBEZHM010000020.1:0-122248 GCF_040650575.1 Streptomyces sp. NPDC048659
CGCTACACCGGCCGCATCATCGGCTCCCGCCACTACAAGGCATCCGGAGTCCTCGAATCCCTCTACACCTTCTTCCAGCCCATCGCCCACCTCGCGACTCTCGTCCTGACCGCGATCATGCTGGTCGCCCTGGTGACCGGCGGCGGCGTGGCCGAGGTCCTGCTCTCCGCCTGGCCGCTGGCCCTCGCGCTGGGCCTCGCCTCGGTCGTCCCGTTCCTGCTCTGGGGCCCGGTCTACCGCCGCGAGTTCGCCCCCGACCGCTCGCGCGTCAAGGGCCTGCTGTGGGGCCTGGCGCTGTGGCTGTACGCGTACCACCTGTTCATCGTCTCCGCCCGCGGCTTCGTCCGGCTCCTTCGTGGCCGCACCGGCTGGGCCAAGACCCGCCGCAACGCCGAGACCGCGGGGGTCGGCCCCATCGCCACGGAGTCCTGAGGGACCCGGGGGTACGCGGAAGGGCCCGGAACCAGTCGTGGTTCCGGGCCCTTCCGCGTAGGTCCTCGCAGGTGCTTACGCCTGCGGCAGCTTCTCCAGCTGCGCCTGGATGCGCGCGATGTCCTCGTCCGCCTTGGCGAGGCGGCCGCGGATCTTGTCGACCACGTTGTCCGGCGCCTTGGCCAGGAAGGCTTCGTTGCCGAGCTTGCCCTGGGCCTGCGCCTTCTCCTTCTCGGCGGCGGCGAGGTCCTTGGCGAGGCGCTTGCGCTCGGCGGCGATGTCGATCGTGCCGGACAGGTCCAGCGCGACCTCGGCCCCGGCGACCGGCAGGGTGGCGGTGGCGGAGAAGCCCTCGCCCTCCGGCTGGAGGCGCAGGATCTGGCGGATCGCGGCCTCGTGGGCGGCCAGCGGGGTGCCGGTCAGCGCGAGGCGGGCGGGCACCTTCTGGGCGTCCTGGAGACCCTGCTCCTTGCGGAACCGGCGGACCTCGGTGATGACCCGCTGGACCAGCGCGATCTCCTCCTCGGCGGCGGTGTCGCGGAAGCCGCTGTCCTTCGGCCAGTCGGCGATGACGACGGACTCGCCGCCGGTCAGCGTGGTCCACAGGGTCTCGGTGACGAAGGGGACCACCGGGTGCAGCAGCCGCAGCATGACGTCGAGGACCTCGCCGAGGACCCGGCCGGAGACCCGGGCGCCCTCGCCGCCGGCGAAGAACGTGGTCTTCGACAGCTCGACGTACCAGTCGAAGACCTCGTCCCACGCGAAGTGGTAGAGCGCGTCCGACAGCTTCGAGAACTGGTAGTCGTCGTAGAAGGCGTCGACGTCGGCGACCGTCTCGTTGAGCCGCGAGAGGATCCAGCGGTCGGTGGCGGTCATCTCGGACGGGTCGGGCAGCTCGCCCTCGACCGTCGCGCCGTTCATCAGCGCGAAGCGCGTGGCGTTCCAGATCTTGTTGGCGAACTTGCTGGACGCCTGGACCCAGTCCTCGCCGATCGGGACGTCGACACCGGGGTTGGCGCCGCGGGCCAGGGTGAAGCGGACGGCGTCGGAGCCGTACGTGTCCATCCAGTCCAGCGGGTTGACCACGTTGCCGAAGGACTTCGACATCTTCTTGCCGTTCTGGTCACGGACCATGCCGTGCAGGGCGATGGTGTGGAACGGCGGGGTGCCGTCCATCGCGTACAGGCCGAACATCATCATCCGGGCGACCCAGAAGAAGAGGATGTCGTAGCCGGTGACCAGGACGGAGTTCGGGTAGAACTTCGCGAGGCTGTCGGTCTGCTCGGGCCAGCCCAGCGTGGAGAACGGCCACAGGCCGGAGGAGAACCAGGTGTCCAGGACGTCGCTGTCCTGGGTCCAGCCCTCGCCACTCGGCGGCTCCTCGTCCGGTCCGACGCAGACGACCTCGCCGTCGGGGCCGTACCAGACGGGGATGCGGTGGCCCCACCAGAGCTGGCGCGAGATGCACCAGTCGTGCAGGTTGTCGACCCAGTCGAAGTACCGCTTCTCCATCTCCTGCGGGTGGATCTTGACCTTGCCGTCGCGGACCGCGTCACCGGCGGCCTTGGCGAGCGGGCCGACCTTGACCCACCACTGCATCGACAGGCGCGGCTCGATGGTGGTCTTGCAGCGCGAGCAGTGGCCGACGGAGTGGGTGTACGGGCGCTTCTCGGCGACGATCCGGCCCTCGGCGCGCAGCGCGGCGACGATGGCGGAGCGGGCCTCCAGGCGGTCCAGGCCGAGGAAGGGGCCGTGGACGGTGATGACCGCGTGCTCGTCCATGACGGCGATCGACGGGAGGTCGTGCCGCTGGCCGATCTCGAAGTCGTTCGGGTCGTGGGCCGGGGTCACCTTGACGGCGCCGGTGCCGAAGGCCGGGTCGACGTGGGTGTCGGCGACGATCGGGATGCGGCGGCCGGTGAGCGGCAGCTCGATCTCGGTGCCGATCATGTGCTGGTAGCGCTCGTCGTCCGGGTGGACGGCGACGGCCGTGTCGCCGAGCATCGTCTCGGCGCGGGTGGTGGCGACGACGATCGAGGCGTCGCCCTCGCCGTAGCGGATGGAGACGAGCTCGCCGTCGTCGTCCTGGTACTCGACCTCGATGTCGGAGATCGCGGTGAGGCAGCGCGGGCACCAGTTGATGATGCGCTCGGCGCGGTAGATCAGCTCGTCGTCGTAGAGCTTCTTGAAGATGGTCTGGACGGCCTGGGACAGGCCCTCGTCCATGGTGAAGCGCTCGCGGGACCAGGCGACGCCGTCGCCGAGGCGCTTCATCTGCCCCGAGATCTGGCCGCCGGACTCGGCCTTCCACTGCCAGACGCGCTCGACGAACGCCTCGCGGCCCAGGTCGTGGCGGGACTTGCCCTCCTTGGCGAGCTCGCGCTCGACGACGTTCTGGGTGGCGATGCCGGCGTGGTCCATGCCCGGCTGCCACAGCGTCTCGAAGCCCTGCATCCGCTTGCGGCGGGTCAGGGCGTCGATCAGCGTGTGCTCGAAGGCGTGGCCCAGGTGGAGCGAGCCGGTGACGTTCGGCGGCGGGATGACGACGGTGAACGGAGGCTTGTCGCTCTTCTCGTCCGCCTCGAAGTAGCCCCGCTCTACCCAGCGCTCGTACAGCTTCCCCTCTACTTCGGCCGGCGCGTACGCGGTCGGCAGTTCGATGGGGGCGGCTGTCTGCTGCTGAGTGTTCTCGGTCACGGGCCCAGTTTAGGGGGATCCGGGGGCGGTCCTGAAACTCGATTGTTCGGTAACGGTGTGGCCCCCGCCGCCCCGGTGGGACACGGCTTCCGTCAGGATGTCCGCCAGGCATAAACATCTTGTGAGGGGATCCTGTCCATGAGCTACAACCAGCCGGGCCCGTACGGCGGCCAGCCGCAGCAGCCCGGTCCGTACGGCCAGCCCGGCCCCTACGGCCAGCAGCCGCAGCAGCCCGGCCCGTACGGTCAGCCCCCGCAGGCCCCGCCGCCCGGTTACGGCTACCCGCCCCAGGCCCCCCAGGGTGTCCCGCCGCAGCAGCCCTACGGCTACCCGCCCCAGGGCCACCCCCAGCAGCCCGGCCCGTACGGCCAGCAGCCCCCGTACGGCGCCCCGCAGGGCCCCGGCGGCTACCTGCCCCCGCCGCCGCCCGCCAAGAAGAGCAAGGCCGGCTGGATCATCGGCGGCGTCGCCGCGGTCGCGGCCCTCGCGGTGGCCGCGTACTTCGTCATAGGCGGCGGGGGCGGCGGCGGGAACGGCGCCGTCGCCGACTCCACCAAGGGGTACAAGATCACCCCCGCGACGACGGTCGGCGAGTACAAGAAGGAGGGCGCCGACAAGACCGGCGACCCGACCGACAAGCAGAAGGCCAGCGCGGAGCTGATGGGGATCAAGAACCCCCACCCGGTCACGGCCTCCTACAAGGCGGGCGACTCGACCGACCCGCTCAAGGGCAAGAGCATGAGCCTGAACGGGATGTGGGGCGACATCGCCGACCCGTCGAAGGCGCTCGACGCCGCGTTCGCGAACTACGAGAAGGACGAGAGCGCCAAGGCGGAAGGCGTCAAGGTGACGCCGGTCGGCAGCCCCGAGGCGAAGACCCCGGCGGGCTTCGACGGCGCGCTGCTCAAGTGCCAGTACCTCAAGCTGGAGAACACCGGCGCGCAGACCTCGCCCGGCCCGAAGTCCTTCCAGGTGCCCACCTGCATCTGGGCCGACTACAGCACCCTGGGCGTCGTGAACGTCATCGACCTGTCGACGATGATGACCGGCGGGCAGGGCCTCACCCTGGACCAGGTCGCCGAGGTGGCGGCCCAGCACTACAAGGGCTCGCGCAGCAAGGCATAGCGGACGGAAGGGAACCGTCCCGCTCAGCGGGCCTCGGCACTCCCGAAGGGAACGGAAAGGGGCGCCCCGCCGTGCGGCGGGGCGCCCCTTTCCGTTGCCTTCGGGTCAGGCGGACTTCTCGTGCCTGCCGTCGTTCTTCACGATCCGCGGGACCAGCGTCGGGTTGACGTTGTTGCGGACCACGTCGGCGGTGATGACCACGCGGGCCACGTCCTTGCGGGACGGGACCTCGTACATCACCGACTGGAGGACCTCCTCCATGATGGCGCGCAGGCCGCGCGCGCCGGTGCCGCGGAGGATCGCCTGGTCGGCGATGGCCTCCAGGGACGGGCGGTCGAAGTCCAGCTCCACGCCGTCGAGTTCGAAGAGGCGCTGGTACTGCTTGACCAGCGCGTTGCGCGGCTCGACGAGGATCTTCAGGAGGGCTTCGCGGTCCAGGTTGTGCACCGAGGTGATGACGGGCAGCCGGCCGATGAACTCGGGGATCATCCCGAACTTCACCAGGTCCTCCGGCATGACCTCCTGGAACTGGTCGCTCGCCTCGATCTCCCGCTTGGAGCGGATGGTCGCCCCGAAGCCGATGCCCTTGGCGCCCGCCCGCGACTCGATGATCTTCTCCAGGCCGGCGAAGGCGCCGCCCACGATGAAGAGCACGTTCGTCGTGTCGATCTGGATGAACTCCTGGTGCGGGTGCTTCCGGCCGCCCTGCGGCGGGACGGAGGCGGTGGTGCCCTCCAGGATCTTGAGCAGGGCCTGCTGCACGCCCTCGCCCGAGACGTCGCGCGTGATCGACGGGTTTTCGCTCTTACGGGCGACCTTGTCGATCTCGTCGATGTAGATGATCCCGGTCTCGGCCTTCTTGACGTCGTAGTCCGCCGCCTGGATCAGCTTGAGCAGGATGTTCTCGACGTCCTCGCCGACATAGCCGGCCTCCGTCAGCGCCGTCGCGTCCGCGATGGCGAACGGGACGTTGAGCATCCGGGCCAGCGTCTGGGCCAGGAGCGTCTTGCCGGAGCCGGTCGGGCCGAGCAGCAGGATGTTGGACTTCGCCAGCTCGATGGCGTCGTCCCGGCCCTGCGCGCCGCCGTTCTCGCCGGCCTGGACGCGCTTGTAGTGGTTGTACACCGCGACGGAGAGCGCCTTCTTCGCCGGCTCCTGGCCGACGACGTAGCCCTCCAGGAACTCGTAGATCTCGCGGGGCTTGGGAAGCTCCTCCCAGCGCACCTCGCTCGTCTCCGCCAGTTCCTCTTCGATGATCTCGTTGCAGAGGTCGATGCACTCGTCGCAGATGTACACACCGGGTCCCGCGATGAGCTTCTTCACCTGCTTCTGGCTCTTTCCGCAGAACGAGCACTTGAGCAGATCGCCGCCATCACCGATGCGTGCCACGAGGTGCTTCCCCTTCGCCTGGGAGCGCTTGGTTCAGCGACTCCTGGTGCCTCATATTCGACGGTACCTTGCCGGGCCCCCCGTTCGGGCCCCCCTTGGCACGGTTCACATGGTCGGGATTCGGCCACATGCCCCGTGCCAGGGGAAGGTCGGGCGTCAGTGCGCGGCGGCGGCCGTGCTCTTGCGGGTCGAGACGATCTGGTCGACCAGGCCGTACGCCAGGGCGTCCTCGGCCGTCAGGATCTTGTCGCGCTCGATGTCCTCGCGGATCTTCTCGATCGGGGTCGAGGAGTGCTTGGCCAGCATGTTCTCCAGCTGGTCGCGCATCCGGAGGATCTCGTTGGCCGCGATCTCCAGGTCGGAGAGCTGCTCACGGCCGGTGCCGCCGGAGGGCTGGTGGATCAGCACGCGGGCGTTGGGCAGGGCCATCCGCTTGCCGGGGGTGCCGGCGGCGAGCAGCACGGCCGCGGCGGAGGCCGCCTGGCCCATGCAGACCGTCTGGATGTCGGGCTTCACGAACTGCATCGTGTCGTAGATGGCCGTGAGGGCGGTGAAGGAGCCGCCCGGGCTGTTGATGTAGATCGAGATGTCGCGGTCCGGGTCCATCGACTCCAGGCACAGCAGCTGCGCCATGACGTCGTTGGCCGAGGCGTCGTCGATCTGCACGCCGAGGAAGATCACGCGCTCCTCGAAGAGCTTCGCGTACGGGTCGTACTCGCGCACGCCCTGCGAGGTGCGCTCGACGAAGCGCGGGACCACGTAGCGGTTGTCCATCGGCGCGCCGGTGTAGAGGCCGCTCGCGGAGAGGTTGTTCTGCATCTGGGTGTTCACCGTCCTGGTGGCGTTCGGGGGGCTGGGGCTCTTCGGCGGGCTGCCGGCGCTCAGGCGCCCGTGCCGCCGCCGCCCGGAACACCCGCGGCGTGCGTGATGATGTCGTCGATGAGGCCGTACTGCTTGGCCTCCTCCGCGGTGAACCAGCGGTCGCGGTCGCCGTCGCGGATGATCGCCTCGACGGTCTGGCCGGAGTGGTGCGCGGTGATCTCGGCCATGCGCTTCTTGGTGCGGAGCAGGTACTCGGCCTGGATCTTGATGTCGGAGGCGGTGCCGCCGATGCCGGCGGAGCCCTGGTGCATCAGGATGTCGGTGTTCGGCAGCGCGAAGCGCTTGCCGGGGGTGCCGGCGGTGAGCAGGAACTGACCCATCGACGCCGCCATGCCCATACCGATGGTCACGACGTCGTTGGGGATGAACTGCATGGTGTCGTAGACGGCCATGCCGGCCGTCACGGAGCCGCCGGGGCTGTTGATGTACAGGTAGATGTCCTTCTCCGGCTCGGCGGCCAGGAGGAGCATCTGGGCGGTGATCTTGTTGGCGATGTCGTCGTCGACCTGCTGGCCGAGGAAGACGATGCGCTCGCCGAGCAGCCGGTTGTAGACATGGTCGCCGAGGCCGCCACCGATGGACGGCTCACCCGCGGCGTAAGGCTTCAGATTCGTCACGTATCCACCTGCTCGTCTCCGACGGCCAGGGCCGTCTCAGCGTCTCGTTCGGAGGGCACTGCCCTCGTATTCATGGACCCTAACGCGCAGGTGGGACAACGCCATCCCGCTTCCCGAACTGTTCGCTGGGAGCGCAAGGTAGTTGGGGGCGCATGAACGGGCCCCGGTACGTCCACGGGCCCGGACGCACAGCGGTGCGTACGGGCCCGTGGCGCGGGGCTCGGCGGGCGGCCGGGGCCGCCCGCGTCCCCCCGGGGGGACTTACTTGTCCTCGGAGACCTCGGCGTCGCCGGTGACGGCCTCGACCGTCTCGGCGGCCTGCTCCTCGTCCTCGTCGGACAGGTCGACCTCGACGCCGTTGGTGTCGACGACCTTGGCGGCCTCGACGACCAGCGCGAGCGCCTTGCCGCGGGCGACCTCGCCGACCAGCATCGGCACCTGGCCGCCCTGGACGACGGCCTGGGCGAACTGGTCGGGGGACATGCCGGAGGAGGCGGCGCGGCGCATGAGGTGCTCGGTGAGCTCCTCCTGCTCCACGTTCAGCTTCTCCTTGTTGACCAGCTCGTCGAGGATGAACTGGGTCTTGATGCCCTTGACGGCCTGGTCCTTGGTCTCGGCCTCGAACTCCTCGACCGTCTTGCCCTGGAACTCCAGGTACTTCTCCAGGCTCAGGCCCATCTGGCCGAGCTGGTGGTGCTCCAGGTTGTGCTTGCGGGTGTTGACCTCGTCCTCGAGCAGCTTCTCGGGAACGGGGATCTCCGCGAGCTCCAGGAGCTTCTCCAGCACGCGCTCCTGGGCCTGGGTGGCCTGGTCGAACTGCTTCATGTTCTCAAGGCGCTTGCGGCTGTCGGCCTTGAGCTCGTCGAGGGTGTCGAACTCGGAGGCGAGCTGCGCGAACTCGTCGTCCAGCTCGGGGAGCTCGCGGGCGGCGACGGTGAGGACCTTGACGGTGACCTCGGCGTCCTTGCCCTCGGCGGAGCCGCCCTTCAGCTGCGAGGTGAAGGTGGCCTCGCCGCCGGCCTCCAGGCCGGTGACGGCCTCGTCGATGCCGTCGAGCAGCTCGCCGGAGCCGATGGTGTACGAGACACCGCTGGCGACACCGTCGGGCAGGACCTCGCCGTCGACCTTGGCCTCCAGGTCGATGGTGACGACGTCACCCTCGGCGGCGGCGCGCTCGACCGGGTTGGTGGACGCGAAGCGCTCGCGGAGCTGCTCCACGGACTTCTCGATGTCCTCGTCGGTGACCTCGACGGCGTCGACCTCGACCTCGATGCCGGAGAAGTCCGGGATCTCGATGGCCGGGCGGACGTCGACCTCGGCGGTGAAGGCCAGCAGCTCGCCGTCCTTCAGCTCCGTGATGTCGACCTCGGGCTGGCCCAGCGGGTTGACCTCGGCCTCGTTGACCGCCTCGGTGTAGAACTTCGGGAGCGCGTCGTTGACGGCCTCCTCCAGCACCGCACCACGGCCGAACCGCTGGTCGATCACGCGAGCCGGGATCTTGCCCTTGCGGAAGCCCTTGACCGTGACCTGCTGGTTGATCTTCTTGTACGCCGCGTCGAGGCTGTCCTTGAGCTCCTCGAAGGGCACCTCGACAGTGAGCCGAACCCGGGTCGGGTTCAGGGTCTCCACGGCGCTCTTCACGGTTCGGTCTCCTTGGTGGCTGATTCCTGGGTTGCGCCGGTACCACCTGGGGGCGGTTCCGGCCGATCGGCCCGGTCAGAGAGACACACGGGCACGCAGCTTGCATAGTAACCGCAAGCGCCTCACGGCCCACAATGTGATCTTGGCTGGTCGGGGTGGCGGGATTTGAACCCACGGCCTTCCGCTCCCAAAGCGGACGCGCTACCAAGCTGCGCCACACCCCGTCGGTGCGACACGTAGGGTACATGGACGGAGACCGTCCGACGCCCCCACTTTTCCGAGCGGTGTGCGGGGACCTGCGAGGACCCGCTACGATGGCGTCCGTCGCCGCGTCCAACCACCCGGCGCGCACTGTGCGGGCGTAGCTCAATGGTAGAGCCCTAGTCTTCCAAACTAGCTACGCGGGTTCGATTCCCGTCGCCCGCTCCAATCGGCCGAAACGCCCGGCCAGAGCCGGTCCCGTGAGTCACGGGGCCGGCTCTTTCCGTTCACCTGCGTCGGCCGTGCCGCAGGGTGTGGCGGCGCCAGGGGGTCGCGGCCGTCGCCGCGACGCCGAGGGCGAGTGCCAGGACGGCGGCGGTCCAACTGCTCGCGTCCGAGGCAGGGTTGGAGGTCCAGTCCCACCAGCCGAGCGGGTACCAGGCGAGCAGCAGGGCCGAGGCGAGCGGGGCCGCCCAGGCGAGCTGCGGGCCGAGCGCGCGCAGGGACAGCAGGGCGAGACCGAGCCAGATCAGCAGGGAGCGGACGAAGACCGCGCCCTGCGCCGGTCCGACGGCGAGCGCCTCGGCGCCGAAGGAGACGGCGCAGACCACGGACGTCAGCCCGGCACCGTACGCGGCGCGGACCCGGTGCGCCGTCCGGCCGGCGGTCTCCTCGTGCGCGGACATCGCCCCGCCGAGGGCGGCCGTCAGGAAGACGGCCGAAAACAGCGGCAGAAGGTGCCGGTACGGGATGCCGGTGGTCAGGCTCGCCTCGCCGATGGACGGGAGCGCGATGCGGGCTCCCCCGAAGAAGGCGGAGAGCACGGCGACCGCCATCGCCCCGGCCAGGACCGGCACGGCGCGGTGGACGCGGGCGTAGCGGAGCAGGTCAGCGCCGGACATCGGGCCTGCACCACACGTTCTCGCGCAGCTGGGCCCGCTCGTTCGCGAGCCATGCCGCCGACCGCCCGCCGGAGTCCTCCCCGGTCGCCCGGTGCTCCAGCCACTGGCGGATGCGGTCGATCGCCTGCCACGCGCGGCGGGCGCCAGGCGCGTCGCGGGGCGGCGTGCACCGGCCGATCGAGGCGCTGAACACCTGGTCGGCCATGGCGACGGCGGCGGTCCGTACGTGCCCTTCGGCGATGTCGAACCCGCGGTCCCCCCCAGCGGGTCCGCCGCAGTCCGTACTCGTGGAACTCGTCGGGTGCCTTGATCCAGGGCTGGGCGGCGGGCCGGTCGAGGCGGCGGGCCATCTCCGTCAGCTCCGGCAGGTGGGTGCGGTGCTCGGGCCACACGCACACGCGCGGGGAGTCCTCGTCCGCGCGGGCGCAGAGCGGCGTGTCCGCCGCGGCGGTGCGCTCCACCCGCAGCTCGCCCGCCGCCGGAGCGACGGCCACGGCGGCCACGACCGCGACCGCCGCCAGGGCGGCCACTCCGCGGACGTGCGGTGGCGTCCCGCGGCGTCCGGCCCGCCGCGCCGGCGGCGGCGCCGTGACCGCGAGCACGGCGAAGGCCGCCGCGATGACCAGGCGGACGGCGAGTGCCGGCAGGCTCAGGCGGGTGTCCGGCGGTCCCGCCAGGACGTTGAACCTGAACGGCAGCGACAGCATGCTGACGAAGCAGCCCAGCGCGCAGACGACGGGAGTGAACCCCGGCGAGGGCCACCAGCGGCCCGCGAGGTGCCCCACGGACGCGAAGACGACGAGGGTCGACGCGCCCAGCAGCAGATAGGACGGCCACAGGAAGCCCGGTCCCGCCTCGCCCAGCGAGACGGCCGCCGCGGTGAGGCAGCCGATCGCGTACGCGAGGAGGCCGAGGGTCAGGGTGGCGGCGAGCCGGGCCGCCTCGGCCCGCCAGCCGGGCCGCGCGGCGGCCAGCAGGAACTCCGGCATCCCCGCGCGCGAGGCACGGCCCGCCTGCCAGGCGGAGACGCCGGCGAGCACCGGCCCCAGGAAGAGCGTGACGATCTGGGCCGCCACGCTGGCCTCGGGCCAGACTCCGATCCAGTACCGGGAACGCCCGAAGAGCACCGCGAGATCCACGGCGATCATCACGGGGAAGGCGGTGAGCAGCGGGGACCGCCGCAGCTCGATGCGATAGACGCTCAGCACGCGGCGCCTCCCCCGGCCGGCCGGGCGCCTGCGGCCAGGACCGCCATGTAGCCGCGTTCCAAGGGGCTGCCCCCCGGCGCGGCCGGTGTCGCCCGGTCGGCGAGTCCCTGCGGAGTCCCGCTGTGGACCATCCGCCCGCCGTCGAGCACCAGGACGGTGTCGCACGCGGCGGCCACGTCCTCCACCAGGTGGGTACTGAGGACGACCGCGGTCCCGGCGCGGGCGAGCGAGCGGATGAGCTCCCGGAAGTCCAGGCGCTGGGCCGGGTCGAGGCCCACGGTCGGCTCGTCGAGCAGGAGCAGGGAGGGCGAGCCGACGATGGCCGCGGCGATCCCCGCGCGGCGCAGCATCCCGCCGGACAGCGTCTTCATCCGGTCCCGCGCCCGGTCGGCGAGCCCGACCGCCGCGAGCGCCGCCCCGGTCGCCGCGTCGGCTTCCTTGGCCGGAACCTCCCGGAGCCAGGCGCAGTAGCGGACGAAATCGGCCACCGAGAAGGCCGGGTAGTACCCGAAATCCTGCGGCAGGTACCCGATCCGGCGCCGCGCCCTCCGGACGTCCCGCTCACCGGTGACGGGCGCCCCGAACAGCTCCAGCGCGCCGCTCCGGGGTGGCGTGATGGTGGCGAGCGTACGGAACAGCGTCGTCTTCCCCGCCCCGTTGGGGCCCAGCAGTCCGGTGACACCCGGCAGCACGGACAGGTTCAGGGGTCTTCGATGACCGGAGGGTCATTCCTGTGGCGGCATGTGGGATGCCGGGTGGAGAGGGGCGCTGAAGAATGGGCGCTGTCCGTTTTGTTGGGCTTTCCGTTCCATCCGCGCCGGAGGCAGTCATGAAGGACCTGAAGTTCGAGCAGAAGCGCGCACTGTCCCGGCTGGAGGCGGCCGACCAGTTGGCGGCGCTCGCCCAGGCGCTCAGGAAGGGCGGGGAGGCCGAGCTGCGGCTGGGCACCGGGACCCTGGCGCTGCGGATCCCCGACGAGCTCGCCGGTGAGGTCGAGATCGAGATCGAGGACGGGGAGATCGAGCTGGAGATCGAGCTCAAGTGGTCGACGGGCAAGCAGAAGACCAGGCCCTCCGCGCAGCCCAAGCCCGAGCCGAAGCCCAAGGCCGAGGCGAAGGGCAAGGCGGTGTCCAAGGCCAAGCCCGCCGCCAAGCCCAAGGCCGCCGAGAAGCCCAAGGTCTCCAAGAGCGCGGCCAAGCCCTCGTCCAAGCCCGCCGCCAAGCCCAAGCCCGCCGCCAAGAAGGCGCCCGCCAAGGCGGTCAAGAAGGCTCCCTCCAAGCCCGCCCCCAAGAAGGCTCCAGCCAAGAAGTCGACCGCCAAGAAGGCTCCGGCCAAGTCGGCCGGCAAGGCGCCCGCCAAGGTCGCCAAGAAGGCTCCGGCCAAGTCAGCCGCCAAGGCGCCTGCCAAGAAGGCCCCCGCCAAGAAAGCCGTCAAGAAGGGCTGACCCCGTCAGAACTTGATGGAGCCGACCGTCTGCGTTATCGAGTCCAGGAAGCGCTGGATGTCGTCGGCCATGCCCGTCGAGGCGAGGAAGAAGCCGAAGAGGACCGCGACGACGGCCGGGCCGGCCTTCAGGTTTCCGCCGCGGATCAGCACCACCAGGATGATCGCCAACAGCAGCACCACAGACAGTGAAATGGCCACAACTGATCACACCCTCGGTCGGTCTTCGCCTTGCCGCCCGGGAGCGCACGCCACAGAACACCCCCGCCGCATCTATCGTGCCACCAACTACCTGCCCAGCACGGGCGGGTGGCCAATCGTCGCCGTCGAAATCCGGCCAACCTGACGGGATTCGTCTGGATCAGGTCGGCGGGGTCAGGCCCAACAGGGCATGGATGTGGGCGTACTTGGCCGTCAGGCGGTCCCGGGTCGCGGGGTCGAGGCGGGCCAGGCGGGCCGGATCCGCGTTGTGGGCGAGGTCCGCCTGCTTCACCAGGAGGGCGCCGGGGGTGGCGAGGATCCGGGCCGTGTAGGAGGACGGGTCCTCACCCCCGCGTCTGGTGAGCGCGAGGACCATCGCCTTCACCTCCGGCGGCAGGGGCGCCTCCGTCAGCCACCGTTCCGACAGGGCCTCGTCCTCCACCGCGTCGTGCAGCCACGCCGCCGCGATCTGGTGCTCGTCGCCGCCCCGGGCCCGTACCCCCTCGGCGACCGCCCGCAGGTGTTCCGCGTACGGGCGGCCCGCCTTGTCCGTCCGGCCCGCGTGGGCCGCGACGGCGAGGGTCTCGATCTCGGAGAGGGTGAAGGCCGTCATGCGGTCAGCGTAGTGCCGCCCGGGCGGGCAGGGACGTGGCCGCCAGGCCCAGGGCGAGCGTCGCCGCCGCGAAGGAGCCGTACAGGACGGGCGGGATGTACGGGGCCTCCCCGGTCAGGCCGTTGGCCATCGGGATCAGGGTCGCCAGGGCGATGCCCGTGCCCAGGGCCACACCGGCGACCGTGACCAGCAGCGACTCCCAGCGGATCATGCGGAGCACCTGGCGCCGGGTGGTGCCCACCAGCCGCAGGGTGCGCAGTTCGCGGCGCCGGTCGAGGACGCCCATGACCAGGGTGTTCGCGGCGGCGACCGCCGCGAAGCCGCCGAGGACCGCCGCCATCGTGGTGTTGGCCCAGGCGTTGAGCGCGCGGTCCCGGCTCTGCGCCGCCGACCAGCCCGCGGCGTCGGTGACCGTGCCGAGCGGGGCCAGGGCAGCGGGCTCGCCGCCGCGGACCAGGAGCTCGGTGGCGTACGGGGCGGTGACGTGCCCCGCCAGGGCGGCGGCCGGCAGCGTCACCTCGGACAGCCCGAGTCCTCGGCCGTACGTGGCGACGACCAGGGGCTCCGTCCGGGTGCCGTCGGGCAGCCGGAGCTCCAGCCGGTCCCCCGGGCGTACGTCCTTGGCGTCGGCCAGCGCCGCGTCGACGGCGACCGTGCCGGGGCGCAGCGCGGCGAGCGAGCCGGCCCGCACGTCCAGGTCGAGCACCGGCGTGGGGTCGCCCGAGACGCCCTGGGCGGTGGCGGAGAAGAAGCCCGTGTCCTCGTCGGGGAGCAGGACGCCGGCGCGCTGGACGGTGACGGCGGCGGTGACCCCGGGGGCGCGGGCGGCGCGGGCGGCCGCGTCGGCGGGCAGCCCGCCGGGGGCGCTGACGACGTGGTCCGCGACGATCCCGGCCCGCTGCTGGCGTTCGGCGGCCCGGTCGGTGCTGGTGTGCAGGAAGACGAGGGTGGAGGAGAAGGCCATCGCGAGGACGATCGGGGTGAGCGCGGAGGCGAGGCGGCGCGCGTTGCTCCGCGCGTTCGCGGCGGCCAGGTGTCCGGCGGCGCCGGAGGCGCGCAGCGGCAGGGCGAGGACGGCCGCGCAGCAGCGGGCGAGCAGCGGGCCGAGCAGGGCGACGGCCAGCATGAAGAGCATGACGACGCCGAGGGCCGCGTTGGCGGCGTCCATGCCGGAGGAGCCGGCGGCCACCCCCGCGAGGGAGGCGCCGCCCGCGAGGGCGAGCAGGCCGAGTCCGGTGCGGACCGGGCCGAGGGCGCGCCGCTCGACCTGGGATTCGGCGAGCGCGCGGCCCGGTTCGATCCGGGACGGCCGGCGGGCGGCGGCAAGTCCGGCGAAGAGCGCGGTCAGCGCGGTGGCGGCGACGGCCGCGGCGAACGGCAGCGGGCCGGTGTCCAGGCGTACGCCCTCGGGGATCGCGCCTTTCTCCTTGAGCTGGCCGAACCACCAGGCGGCGAGCGCCAGGCCCGGCAGGCAGCCGAGGGCGCCCGCGAGCGGCGCCACCAGCAGGGACTCGGTGGCGATCGAGCGGCGGAGCTGGCGCGGGGTCGCGCCGATCGCCCGCAGCAGGGCGAACTCGCGGGAGCGCTGCCCGACGGACAGGGCCACGGTCCCGGCGGCGGTGAAGACGGCGACGAGGGTGGCGGTGCCGCCGAAGGAGCCGCCGAGGCCGATCAGGAGCTCTTCGGCGGCGGGCAGCGCGGCGCCCTCGGCGCGGCTGCGGTCGTCGCCGGTGTGGACCCGGGCCTTGCCGCCGAGGGCCTGGCTGACCTGGGCGGCGAGCGCGGCGGGGGTGGTGCCGGGCGCGGGCAGGACGGCGATGGCGTCGACGGTCCGGGGGTGGCCGGAGAGGGCGAGGGCCCCGGTGTCGGAGAACCAGACGCCGGGGGCCGTCGCCACGCCCGAGACGGTGAAGTCGCGCGGGCCCGCCGGGGTGTGCAGGGTGATCCGGTCGCCCGCCCGGCCGTGGCCGGGGCCGACGACCGCCTGGTCCGGGCCCGGGGCCGTACCGGCGGCGAGGCGGACGCCGGTGAAGGCCGTCGAGCCCCAGCCGGAGGCGGTGCGGGGGGTGCCGGAGCCGTCCCGTACCGGGTACGAGACGTCGGCGATCGCCCGGGACGCGCCCGGGGCCTTCGCGGCGGCGTGCACCAGGCTCGCGTCGAGGCGGGTCCGGTCGGGGACGGCGGTGGAGACGGTGTGGCGTTCCTCGCCGGTGCCGACGGTGGTGTGGAGCTGCTGGTCGGCGGCGGCGACCACGGGCGCGCCCGCGTACCGCGCGGGCGGGACGGAGGCGGTGAGGCCGGTCTGGAGGAGGAGGCCGCAGCCGGAAATCACGGCGGCGGCGAGCAGCAGGGCGACGAAGGTCCCGGCGAAGGCGGAGGGCTTGAAGCGGAGGGCGGCGCGGGCGAGGCCGTTGGTGCGGAGCATCAGGCGGCCACTCCGGCGCTTGTGCGGGCGGTGAGCGCGGTCATCCGGGCGCCGATGCGCTCCGGGGTGCTGCGCGGCAGGGTGTCGGCGAGGGCGCCGTCGGCGAGGAAGAGGACCTGGTCGGCGTAGGAGGCGGCGACGGGGTCGTGGGTGACCATGACGACGGTCGCGCCGAGCCGGTCCACGGCGCCGCGCAGCAGGGCGAGGACCTCGGCGGCGGTGGTGGTGTCGAGGGCGCCGGTCGGTTCGTCGCCGAAGATCACGTCGGGCCGGGTGACCAGCGCGCGGGCGATCGCCACGCGCTGCTGCTGGCCGCCGGAGAGCTCGCCGGGGCGGCGGGCGCCCTTGTCGGCGAGCCCGACCCGGCCGAGCACCTCGGCGGCGCGCCGCCGGTCGGGGCGGGCGCCCGCGAGCCGCAGGGGCAGCAGGACGTTCTGCTCGACGGTGAGCGAGGGCAGCAGGTTGAAGGACTGGAAGACGAAGCCGAGGCGGCTGCGGCGCAGCTCGGTGAGGGCGTTCTCGCCGAGGCCGGTGATCTCGGTGCCGCCGAGGCGGACGGAGCCCTCGGTGGGGCGGTCGAGTCCGGCGGCGCACTGGAGGAAGGTGGACTTGCCGGAGCCGGAGGGGCCCATGACGGCGGTGAAGCTGCCGTGGGCGAGGCGCAGGTCGATCCCGCGCAGGGCGTGGACGGCGCCGGCCCCCTTGCCGTACCGGCGCCGTACCCCGGTGAGTTCGACGGCTGCCGTGCCGGGGGCGGTGTGGGGGGCCATGGGTGTCCTCCGTGCGTTCCAGATCGAGGGGCCGACGTCGTGGGCGACTCTTCGAATCTATGGATTCACGCAGGTCACAGCCATGGTGGCGGCCGGTCTCCCGGGGGTGGGGAAACCCCCACCCCGGCCCGGCGGGTCAGCCCGTGCGGCTGATGACGAGGAGCGCGCGGTCGTCGTTGACGTCCTTGGCGCACGCCTCGATGAGGTGCCAGGCGGCGCCTTCGAAGCCGGCGGCGACATAGCGGTCGGCCTCGCCGGTGAGGCGGTCGATGCCCTCGGCGATGTCCCGGTCGGCGGCCTCGACGAGGCCGTCGGTGAAGAGCATGAGGACGTCGCCGGGGCGCAGGGAGCCCTTGACCGGGTGGAACTCGGCGCCGTCGTAGACGCCGAGCAGGGGGCCCTCGCCGGACTTCTCCTCCCAGCGTCCGCTGCCCGCGTGGAGCTGGAGGGCGGGCAGGTGGCCGGCGGAGAGGAGCTCGTAGTCGCCGGACTCCAGGTCGAGGACGAGGTGGATGGAGGTGGCGAAGCCCTCGTCCCAGTCCTGGCGCAGGAGGTAGCCGTTGGCGGCGGGCAGGAAGCCGTGCGGGGGCAGCGAGCCGAGCAGCCCGCCGAAGGCGCCGGAGAGCAGCAGGGCGCGGGAGCCCGCGTCCATGCCCTTGCCGGAGACGTCGGTGAGCAGGACCTCCAGGGTGCGTCCGCCGTTGGTGCGGGCGGCGACGACGAAGTCGCCGGAGAAGGACTGGCCGCCGGCCGGGCGCAGCGCCATCTCGCGGTGCCAGCCCTGGGGCAGGCGGGGCAGGGCGCTCTGCACCCGGATGCGTTCGCGCAGGTCGAAGAGCATGGTGCCGCCGCGCCGCCAGGGCACGCCTACGCGGGCCCGGAACTGGGCGATGAGCAGGCCGAAGAGTCCGCAGGCGGCGACGACGAGGACGGTGCCGGGGGTGACCCGGGCGGGGCCCTCGGTGTACGGGCCGAGGACGAGCGACTCGACGATGAGGGCGCCCGCGGCGGCGGCGTACAGGCCGAGCAGGCTGGCGGGCCGCAGCAGCAGTCCGCCGGCGACGATCGGGAGGGCGAGGGCGACCGGGGAGCACCACACGGGGTTGAGGAGGGTGCCGACGGTGATGGCGGGGATGGTGAGCAGGAGTCCGGCGAGGGCGATCCAGTCGGAGCCGTCGCCGCGGAAGTAGTCGACGCCGGAGCGACGCAGCGCGATGCGGACCCGGTGGGCGCTCTTGCGCATCCGGGCCGGGTACGAGTCCACTCCGCCGCGAGGTGTCATTGGCTTGGACCCTATCCACCCGATCGGCGCTCGTGCAGAGGGACCCAGGTGACATTGCATTCGAAACCGGGTCGCGACGGACGCGGGGGCGCTGATATCGATGGCATATGACTACTGAACTGCGGGTTCTCGACCCGGCCGAGTGGGACGACTGGTTCGCGGTGCTGGAGCTCGCCTTCGGCGGGGTTCCGGAGGCGGCGGAGGAGCGGAAGCTCTGGCGGGAGCTGACGGAGTACGAGCGGTCGATCGGCGCCTGGGACGGGGACCGCTGGGTCGGCACGGCGGGGGCGTACTCGTTCCGGCTGTCCGTGCCGGGCGGGGCGGTGGTCCCGGCGGCGGGCGTGACGATGGTGAGCGTGGCCGGGACGCACCGGCGGCGCGGGATCCTGACCTCGATGATGCGGCGGCAGCTCGACGACGTGCGGGCGGCGGGCGAGCCGCTCGCGGTGCTGACGGCTTCGGAGCCGGAGATCTACGGGCGGTTCGGTTACGGGGTGGCGGCGCTGTCGGCGCGGGCGACCCTGGACACGACCCGGGTGCGGCTGACCCCGCCGCCGGGCGCGGACGAGGTGTCGCTGCGGTACGCGACGCCGGAGGAGGCGCTGGACGCCTGCGAGGCGGTGTACGCGCGCCTGGTCGCGGGCCGCCCGGGGATGCTGGAGCGGCGGCCCGGCTGGGAGCGGCTGGCGCTGCTGGACCCGGCGGAGCACCGGGAGGGGGCCTCGCCGCGGCTGTGCGTGCTGGCGGAGCGCGGGGGCGAGGTCGTGGGCTTCGCGCTGTACGCGATCAAGCCGGACTGGTCGTTCAACGGCTCGGACGGCTCCGTGCTGCTGCATCAGCTGGCGGGGCTGGATCCGGCGGCGGAGGGGGCGCTGTGGCGGTTCCTGTGCTCGGTGGACCTGACCTCGCGGGTGCGGATCCACAGCCGCCCGGTGGACGACGCCTGGCAGCACCTGGTGAGCGATGTGCGCCGCTGCGAGATCACGGTGCGGGACGGGCTGTTCGTGCGGCTGGTGGAGCTGGGCGCGGCGCTGGAGGCGCGGACGTACCAGGCGCCGGTGGACGTGGTGTTCGAGGTCGAGGACGCGTTCTGTCCGTGGAACGCGGGTCGGTGGCGGCTGACCGGGGACGCGAAGGGCGCGGTGTGCGCGCGTACCGAGGACGCGGCCGATCTGGCCCTGTCCGTACGGGAGTTGGGCGCGGCCTATCTGGGCGGGGTGTCGCTGGTCTCGCTGGCCGCCGCGGGGCGGGTGCGGGAGCTGCGGGACGGGGCGCTGGTGGAGGCGTCGGTCGCCTTCGGCTCCCCGGTCGCGCCCTGGCTGCCGCACGGCTTCTAGGGCCTGTCCGACCCTGACCCGCCGGACACTCCCTGGCCGGGCCGGGGCCCGGTCGTGCCCCCCGAGGGGCGCGACCGGCTCCGGGTCAGGCCGGCCGGCGGCGGGTCAGGCCGTCTGGCAGCGGGGGCACCAGAAGAGGTTGCGGGCGGCGAGGTCCGCGGTGCGGATCTCCTCGGCGCAGACCAGGCACGGGAGGTGGGCGCGCCGGTAGACGTAGACCTCGCCGCCGTGGTCGTCGACGCGGGGCGGGCGGCCCATCGCCTCGGGGGTGTGCTCGGGGCGGACCGTGTCGATCCGGTTGAGCCGGACGCCCTCGCGCATCAGGAGGACCAGGTCCGCCCAGATCGCGTCCCACTCCCGCGGGGTCAGGTCCCGGCCCGCGCGGTACGGGTCGATGCCGTGCCGGAAGAGGACCTCGGCGCGGTAGACGTTGCCGACCCCCGCGATGACCTTCTGGTCCATGAGCAGGGCGGCGATCGTGGTGCGGGACTTCGAGATCCGGCGCCAGGCCCGGCCGGGGTCGTCGTCGGGGCGCAGCGGGTCGGGGCCGAGCCGCTCGTGTATCGCCCGCTTCTCCGCGTCGGTGATGAGCGCGCAGGTGGTCGGGCCGCGCAGGTCGACGTACGCCTCGGGGTTGGCGAGGCGCAGCCGGACGGTGTCGGTCGCGGGCGGCGCGGGTGTGCCGCCGAAGTTCACCTTGCCGAAGAGGCCCAGGTGGATGTGGACCCACTCCTCGCCGGGGAAGCCGAGGAAGAGGTGCTTGCCGTGGGCCTCGGTCGCGGTGAGGACCGTGCCGTCGAGCAGGGCGGCCGAGTCGGCGAACTTGCCCTGCGGGCTGGAGGCGCGCACGGGCCGGCCGCCGAACCGTTCCCGGTAGTCGGCGGCCAGCCGGTGGATCGTGTGCCCTTCAGGCATGGGTGCTGGTCAGGCCCCGTGCTGGGGGTGGTGGGCCGGGATCGCCGGGAGCTCGCCGGTCTCCTCGTAGCGGGAGAGCATGTCGATGCGGCGGGTGTGGCGCTCGTCGCCCGAGTACGGGGTGGCGAGGAAGATCTCGACGAACTTGGTCGCCTCTTCCTGGGTGTGCATCCGGCCGCCGATGGAGACGACGTTGGCGTTGTTGTGCTCGCGGCCGAGGGCGGCGGTCTGCTCGCTCCAGGCGAGGGCGGCGCGCACCCCCTTGACCTTGTTGGCGGCGATCTGCTCGCCGTTGCCGGAGCCGCCGATCACGATGCCGAGGCTGTCCGGGTCGGCGGCCGTCTTCTCGGCGGCGCGCAGGCAGAACGGCGGGTAGTCGTCGAGGGCGTCGTAGATGTGGGGGCCGCAGTCGACGGGCTCGTGGCCGTGGGCCTTCAGCCATTCGACGAGGTGGTTCTTGAGTTCGTAGCCGGCATGGTCGGAGCCGAGGTAGACGCGCATGGCTCCGAGTGTGGCACGGCGGGGACGGGGTAGCGGTCAGCGGGGTCGGGACCTTGGTCCCGCCTGGTCTGGACCTTTTGTCCTGAATATCTCCTGAATCACGATCCGGAGTCATCCCTTCCGTACCGCTCGGACTCCGGGTTACATGTCTCCCGCTCGCGACCCGAGCAGCCCCCACACCTAAGGAAGCGTCCATGAACACGCAACCGACCCTGGCGAAGGAAGGCGGCGACACCGGAACCACCGGTGCCGCGCGGCAGTCCGAAGGACAGCCGGGCGGCCGGCCCGACGGCTCGAACGGCCTCCAGGCGGGCCTCAAGAACCGTCACCTCTCGATGATCGCCATCGGCGGCGTGATCGGCGCCGGGCTCTTCGTCGGCTCCGGCTCCGGCATCGCCGCGGCCGGCCCCGCCATCCTCCTGTCGTACGCCCTGGTCGGCGCGATGGTCGTCTTCGTGATGCGGATGCTCGGCGAGATGGCCGCCGCCCGCCCCTCCTCCGGCTCCTTCTCCGCCTACGCGGACCAGGCGCTCGGCCGCTGGGCCGGCTTCACCATCGGCTGGCTGTACTGGTTCTTCTGGGTCGTCGTGCTCGCCGTCGAGGCGACCGCCGGCGCCAAGATCCTGGAGAGCTGGGTCCCGGCCGTCCCGCAGTGGGGCTGGGCCCTCATCGTGATGGTGGTGCTCACCGCCACCAACCTCGCCTCCGTCGCCTCGTACGGGGAGTTCGAGTTCTGGTTCGCGGGCATCAAGGTCGTCGCCATCGGCGCCTTCGTCGTCATCGGCCTGCTCGCGGTCTTCGGCGTGCTGCCGGGCTCCGACAACCCGGGCGCGGGCTTCGCGCACCTCACCGACGCCGGGGGCTTCTTCCCGATGGGCGCGGGCGCCGTGCTCACCGGTGTGCTGATGGTCGTCTTCTCCTTCATGGGCAGCGAGATCGTCACCCTGGCCGCCGGCGAGTCCGAGGACCCGCAGCGGGCCGTCACCAAGGCCACCAACAGCGTGATCTGGCGGATCGGCGTCTTCTACCTGGGCTCGATCTTCGTCGTGCTCACCCTGCTGCCGTGGAACGACAAGTCGATCACCGAGAAGGGCTCGTACGTCGCCGCCCTGGACTCCATCGGCATCCCGAACGCCGGCCAGGTCATGAACGTGATCGTGCTGACCGCCGTCCTGTCCTGCCTGAACTCGGGCCTCTACACCGCCTCCCGCATGGCCTTCTCGCTCGGCCAGCGCGGCGACGCGCCCCGCGCCTTCACCCGGACCAGCGCCCGGGGCGTGCCGCGGGCGGCGATCCTGTCCTCGGTGGTCTTCGGCTTCGTCGCGGTCTTCTTCAACTACAAGTGGCCCGACACCGTCTTCGCCTTCCTGCTGAACGCCTCCGGCGCCGTCGCCCTCTTCGTGTGGCTGGTCATCTGCGTGACCCAGTTGCGGATGCGCGGGATCATCCTGCGTGAGTCGCCCGAGAAGCTGGTGGTGCGGATGTGGCTCTTCCCGTACCTGACCTGGGTGACCATCGCCATGATCGTCGCCGTGCTCGGCTACATGGTCTACGAAGGCGGCGCCAACCGGGAGCAGGTCCTGCTCTCGCTGCTGGTGGCCGCGCTGGTGCTGGCGGTCGCGGTGGTCAAGGAGCGGCTCGTGAAGCGGGACGCGGCGGGGGCCGAGCGGGGCTGACACCCGCCGTCTGACATGGGTGAGGCCCCGCCGGTCCGGCGGGGCCTCACCCATGTCGTACGACGGGTGTCAGCCCTTGCGGCCGACGAGCTTCCAGGCGGCGGGCAGCGCGCCCATCGCGAGGGCGGCCTTGAGGGCGTCGCCGATGAGGAAGGGGACGAGGCCCGCCGCGACGGCCTGGCCGAGGGTCATGCCGGTGGCGAGGGCCAGGTACGGCACGCCGACCGCGTAGATGACGGCCGCGCCGAGCACCATCGTGCCCGCCGTCCGCAGCACCGAGCGGTCCGCGCCGCGCCGGGCGAGCGCGCCGACGACGGTGGCGGCCAGCAGCATCCCGAGGATGTAGCCGAAGGAGGGCATCGACCAGCCGGAGCTCGCCTCGGCGAACCAGGGCAGGCCCGCCATGCCGGCCACCGCGTACAGGCCGAGCGCGAGGAAGCCGCGGCGGGCGCCGAGCGCGGTGCCGACGAGCAGGGCGGCGAAGGTCTGGCCGGAGACCGGGACCGGGGAGCCGGGGACCGGGACGGTGAGCTGGGCGGCCAGGCCGGTCAGCGCGGCGCCGCCGACGACCAGGACGATCTCGCGGGCGCGGGACGCCGGGATCAGGTCGGCGAGGACCGTCCCGGAGCGGAGGGAACGGACGGGGGCTATGGCGGTGCTCATCGGTACTCCGCGGGGTGAGACGACGGGGGGCGGGTGGGGACAGGCTCGACCGTATGCCAGGGGTGAGCGGCCGATCACCATCAGCCGCCGACAAAGCGGGGGTTGAGCCATTCGTGGAGATCAAACAAACCCGCCCGGCCACACCGCGCGCCACGTGACGCTCGTCACTGGGAACTCGCACCCTCCGGTCCCTTTTGCGCCGGACGACCCCCAGCGGGGAGACTGTGGGGTCTCCATAAACCCTTCCAGAGCGCGAGCCCCCCACATGCACGACGCCCCAGCACCCGGACCGGAGCCCCTCGAACCCGCGCCGGAGCCCCTCGCCCCCGCGCCCGAGCCCCTCTCGCACGGGCTGAAGCAGCGGCACCTCACGATGCTGGGGCTCGGCGGGGTGATCGGCGCGGGGCTCTTCGTGGGCTCCGGGGCGGGCATCGCGGTCGCGGGTCCCGGCATCGTCGTCTCGTATCTGATCGCGGGCGCGCTCGCGATGCTGGTCATGCGGATGCTGGGCGAGATGTCGGCGGCGATGCCGGCCTCGGGCTCCTTCTCGGTGCACGCGGAGCGGGCGCTGGGCCGCTGGGCGGGCTTCTCGGTGGGCTGGCTCTACTGGTTCCTGCTGGTGGTGGTGCTCGCCGTGGAGGCCACCGGCGCGGCGCTGATCGCGCACAGCTGGGTGCCCGGGATCCCGCAGTGGGGGTGGGTGCTGCTGTTCATGGTGGTGTTCACCGTGACGAACCTGGCGGCGGTGAAGAACTTCGGCGAGTTCGAGTTCTGGTTCGCCGCGCTCAAGGTCGGCGCGATCGTCCTCTTCCTGATCCTCGGCACGCTGGCGATCCTCGGCTGGCTGCCGGACACCGACCCGGTCGGCCTCGCGAACCTGACCGGGCAGGGCGGCTTCCTGCCGCACGGCTGGTCGGGGGTGATCTCCGGGGTGCTGGCCGTGGTCTTCGCCTTCGGCGGCCTGGAGGTCGTGACGATCGCGGCGGCGGAGTCGGACGACCCGGCGCGCAACGTGGCCCGCGCGGTGCGCAGCGCGGTGTGGCGGATCCTCTTCTTCTACGTGGGCTCGATGCTGGTGATCGTGGCCCTGCTGCCGTGGACGGCGATCGAGCCGGGCCAGTCGCCGTACGTGGCGGTGCTGGACTCCATCGGGGTCCCGGGCGCCGGGCAGATCATGAACGTGGTGGTGTTCGTGGCGCTGCTCTCGGCGCTCAACGCCAACCTGTACGGCTCCTCGCGGATGGTGTTCTCGCTGGCCGAGCGCGGGGAGGCGCCCAAGGGGCTGCTGAAGATGTCCGGCGGCTCGGTGCCGCGCCGGGCGGTGCTGGCGTCGGTGGCCTTCGGCTTCGTCTCCGTACTGCTCAATCTGAAGTGGCCGGATTCCGTCTTCCTCTACATGCTCAACGCGGTCGGCGCGGTGCTGCTCTTCGTCTGGGCGCTGATCGCGGTCTCGCAGCTGCGGCTGCGCCGCCGGATCGAGCGGGAGGCACCCGAGACGCTGACCCTGCGCATGTGGGGCTTCCCCTGGCTGACCTGGACGGCGCTGGCGGCGATGGGCGCGGTGCTGGTGCTGATGCTGACCGACGACGGGGCGCGGCCCCAGGTGCTGTGGTCGGGCGGTGCGACCGCCCTGGTGCTGGCGGTGGCGTGGGTGCGGGAAGTGCGCACGAAGCGGAAGTAAATCTTCACCTTGTGTGAACCTGGTGCCCGTATAGCGGACACGCGTTCCCTGTGAGCGGTGCGGGCGCCCAGACTGTGGGCCACCCTCCCCGTCTCAGCTAGTGAACAGGGCCCGCCCATGCCTCGGACTCCCGCGCCCGCGCCGGCCGACCACAAGGACGCCGCGCCCGGCGCCGCCGCAGCCCCCTCCGGGGGCCTCTCGCACGGCCTCAAGCAGCGCCATCTGTCGATGATCGCCCTCGGCGGCGTCATCGGCGCCGGCCTCTTCGTCGGCTCCGGCGCCGGCATCGCCGCCGCCGGCCCCTCGATCGTCCTCGCGTACGCGATATCCGGCGTGCTCGTCATGCTCGTGATGCGGATGCTGGGCGAGATGTCGGCGGCGAACCCGGCCTCGGGCTCCTTCTCCGTGCACGCGGAGCGGGCGCTCGGCCCCTGGGCCGGCTTCACGGCGGGCTGGGCCTTCTGGTTCCTGCTCTGCGTGGCCGTGGGCCTGGAGGGCATCGGCGCCGCGAAGATCATGACCGGCTGGTTCCCGGGCACCCCGGAGTGGGCCTGGGTCGCGCTGTTCATGCTGGTGTTCTGCGGCACCAACCTGGCGGCGGTGAAGAACTTCGGCGAGTTCGAGTTCTGGTTCGCCGCGCTCAAGGTCGGCGCGATCGTCCTCTTCCTCGGCATCGGCGTCCTCGCCATCACCGGCGTCCTGCCGGGCACCGACGCGCCCGGCACCGCCAACCTCACCGGCGCGGGCGGCTTCTTCCCGAACGGCTCCGAGGGCCTGATCGTCGGCCTGCTGGCCTCCGTCTTCGCGTACGGCGGCCTGGAGACCGTCACCATCGCGGCGGCCGAGTCCGAGCACCCCGTCCAGGGTGTGGCCAAGGCGGTCCGCACGGCGATGTGGCGCATCGCGCTCTTCTACATCGGCTCCATGGCCGTCATCGTGACGCTGGTCCCCTGGGGCGACAAGGCGGTCGTCGAGAAGGGCCCGTACGTCGCCACCCTCGACCACCTGGGCATCCCGGCGGCCGGCCAGATCATGAACGTGGTCGTCCTGATCGCCCTGCTCTCCGCGATGAACGCCAACATCTACGGCGCCTCCCGGATGGCCTGCTCGCTGGTCGCCCGCCGGCAGGGCCCGGCGGCACTCGGCCGCACCTACGGCGGGGTGCCCCGCCCGGCGGTGCTGGTCTCCTCGGTCTTCGGCTTCGCCTGCGTGCTGCTGAGCTACTGGCGCCCGGACGACGTCTTCATCTGGCTGCTCAACACCATCGGCGCGATCATCCTGGTCGTCTGGTTCTTCATCGCCGCCTCCCAGCTGGTGCTGCGCCGCCGCACCGAGCGCGAGGCGCCGGAGAAGCTGGTCGTGCGGATGTGGGGCTTCCCGGTGCTGACCTGGGTCGCGCTCGCGGGGATGGCCGTCATCTTCTTCCTGATGGCCCGCGAGGAGGGCACCCGCGTGCAGCTCTACGCGACGGGCGGCCTGACCCTGGCCCTCGCGATCGGCGGCTACACCCTCCAGAAGACACGCGCCGCGCGCGGAACGGCCCCCGAGGAGGTCTGAGCCCCCGCCACGCCGCACCCGACAGCCCGCCACGCGCCCCGCCGAGCTCACGCCCGGCGGGGCGCGTCGGCGTTCAGGCGCCGCAGTAGGGGGCGGTGCGGACGAAGCCGCCGCGGTGCTCGTCGTCGGTGCCGAGCAGGGCGTCGGAGGTGCCGGGCAGGCACTCGACGGCCTCGATCTTGTAGCCGGGGAAGGTGCCGAGCACGGTGGGGCGCGCGGCGAGGGTGACCCGCACCGAGCCGGCCGCCGAGACGGTCACCCGGCCCGCCTCGCTCACCGCCGAGTCGAAGGGGCCGTCGTCGCCCGCGTCGGAGGCGGAGCTCACCAGGATCCGGCCGGAGGCGGTCACCGTGATGTCGGAGATGTGCCGGGTGCCCGCGCCGGGCGGGTACGCCGAGACGTACGGGCGCCTGGTCACCGCGCCGAACAGCGGCTGGCCCCAGGCGGCGAAGGAGAGCGGCGCCGCGTACAGGGTCGCGGGGCGGCCCGGCCCCTCGCCCCGGTCCGCCCACAGCGCGGCGAGCTTCCCGCCCCGGGCCACCAGCGCGAAGCTCTCGAAGTCGGCGCCCTCGTTGATCATCGGCAGCGGCGCGTAGTCGACGACGGTCGCCGTGGCGCCCTCGACGCGCAGCCGGTAGACGATGCCCCGGCTGGCCAGCGCCAGGTACTCCCCCGGCGCCCCGGGCACCGCC
This sequence comes from Streptomyces sp. NPDC048659, assembly GCF_040650575.1. NCBI lineage: Bacteria > Bacillati > Actinomycetota > Actinomycetes > Kitasatosporales > Streptomycetaceae > Streptomyces > Streptomyces sp. NPDC048659. The sequence goes on from NZ_JBEZHM010000020.1 coordinate 26,851, forward strand.
TCGACCGCCTCGACGTCCTCGGCGTAGGCCCCGTCCCAGGCGACCGGGGAGAGGGCGGCGGCGCCGTCCGCGTAGCCGAGCCGGGCCAGCCTGGGCTGCCCGGGGCGCTTGTTGTCGTGCGCGACCAGGGCGGTGCCGGCGGGCTCGGCGGCGAGGCCGCTGACGCCGGTGCGGGAGTCGGTGCCGACCTGCCGCCAGGCGTCCTCGGCGGGGGTGGGCGCGGGGGCGGCGCCGAGCAGCGCGAGCAGCGCGGTCGTCGCCGCGAGCTTGAGTGGGAGGTTCACGCGCGCAGGCTATGGATCACCATTCGCCCGCTTCAAGGCCGTTTGCGCCATCCGGCCCCAGGGGGAAACCCGGGCGGGACCTAGGGCCAAGGTCCGATCGACCGCCTGACGGGACGTCTGATCAACTTAGACAGCATCTACTGTTAGCCTGCACCTGCAAAAAGGTTGCAATAAGAAGACGTCGGCGAGAGGCTCGGCAACATGGCCATCTACACCCTTCCGGAACTGCCGTACGACTACGCGGCCCTGGAGCCGGTGATCAACCCGGAGATCATCGAGCTGCACCACGACAAGCACCACGCCGCGTACGTCAAGGGTGCGAACGACACCCTGGAGCAGCTGGAGGAGGCGCGGGACAAGGACGCCTGGGGCGCCATCAACGGCCTGGAGAAGAACCTGGCGTTCCACCTCTCCGGCCACATCCTGCACTCCATCTACTGGAACAACATGGCCAGCCCGAAGGCCGGCGAGGGCGGCGGCGAGCCGCTGGCCGCCGACGGGGTCGGCGAGCTGGCCGACGCGATCACCGAGTCCTTCGGCTCCTTCGCGAAGCTCAAGGCCCAGCTGACCAAGGCCGCCGCGACCACCCAGGGCTCCGGCTGGGGCGTGCTCGCCTACGAGCCGATCAGCGGGCGCCTGATCGTCGAGCAGGTCTACGACCACCAGGGCAACGTCGGCCAGGGCTCCGTCCCGGTCCTCGTCTTCGACGCCTGGGAGCACGCCTTCTACCTGCAGTACAAGAACCAGAAGGTCGACTTCATCGAGGCCATGTGGGCCGTCGTGAACTGGCAGGACGTGAACAAGCGCTACCAGGCCGCCAAGGCCAGCGTCCCGCTGATCTCGTTCTGACCCCCCGGGCGCCCGGCGCCCCCCGTTCGTCCTGCTCGTGATCGTCTTCTCAACCTTCACGTGCGGGCGGAATGAAGAAGAACCCCCGCGATGACGTGAATCGCGGGGGTTCTTCCGTACGGGGGGGGCGAGCCGAGGCCGGGGCCTGGGCCCGGGGCGGCTACTCGAAGCTGGGCGCCGCCGTCCGCGTGCGCTTGATCTCGTAGAAGCCGGGCACCGCCGCCACCAGCAGCGTGCCGTCCCACAGCCGGGCGGCGGCCTCGCCGCGCGGGGCCGGGGTGACCACCGGGCCGAAGAAGGCGACCTCCTCGCCGTCCGGGCCGGGGACCGCGATGACCGGGGTGCCGACGTCCTGGCCGACCTTGTCTATGCCCTCCTTGTGGGAGGCGCGCAGCTCGGTGTCGTAGGTGTCCTTGTCGGCGAAGTCCGCCAGCTCCTCGGGCAGGCCGACGTCGCTCAGCGCGCCGACGATCGCCTCGCGGGTCGGGCCCTCTCCGTTGTTGTGGAAGCGGGTGCCGAGCGCCGTGTAGAGCTTGCCGACGACCTCGTCGCCGTGCAGCCGCTGGGCCGCGATCACCACGCGCACCGGGCCCCACGCCTGGGTCTCCAGCATCTCGCGGTACTCCGGCGGCACCTCGTCGAGCCGGTCCTCGTTCAGCACCGCCAGGCTCATCACCTTCCACCGCACGTCCACCGGGCGGACCTTCTCCACCTCCAGCATCCAGCGCGAGGTCATCCAGGCCCAGGGGCACAGGGGGTCGAAGAAGAAGTCGGCGGTGGTCCTGGTCTCGGACATGTCTCTCCTCGAAAAGGCGGGTGCGGTGCGCCTGGCGGCAACACCACCGGCCCGCCGCGCATTCCCCGGGTACGCGCGGTCATGTGCACATGGGAGGATCGGTGCTGTTTCGAACGAGCCACGAAGGAGTGACCGTGCCCGGTGAGAACCTGTCCCGCGACGAGGCCCACGAGCGGGCGGAGCTGCTGTCCGTCGACGGGTACGAGGTCCGCCTCGACCTGCGCTCGGCGGTCGGCGAGTCCACGGAGGACGTGCGCACGTTCCGCTCCGTGACGACGATCCGCTTCCGCCGCACGGGCACGGGCGACTCGACGTTCGTCGACCTCATCGCCCCGGCGGTCGACTCCGTCACCCTCAACGGGCGCGCGCTCGACCCGGCCGTCGTCTTCGACGGGGCCCGGATCGCGCTGGACGGCCTGGCCGACGAGAACGAGCTGGTGGTCGACGCCCGCTGCGCCTACAGCCGCACCGGCGAGGGCATGCACCGCTTCGTCGACCCCGAGGACGGCGAGGTCTACCTCTACACGCAGTACGAGCCGGCCGACGCCCGCCGGGTCTTCGCCACCTTCGAGCAGCCCGACCTCAAGGCGCCGTTCCGCTTCGAGGCGCTCGCGCCCGAGGGCTGGACCGTCTGGTCGAACGGGGCGGGCGAGCGGGGCGCCGACGGGGTGTGGCGGTTCGCCGAGACCGCGTCCATCTCCACGTACATCACCTGTGTCGTGGCCGGCCCGTACCACTACGTCACGGACCGCTACACGCGCGTGCTGCCCGACGGCACCGAGCTGGACATCCCGCTCGGCGCGATGTGCCGCAAGGGCCTCGCCAAGCACTTCGACACGGACGACGTCTTCCTGGTCACCAAGCAGGGCCTGGACTTCTTCCACGACAACTTCGACTTCCCGTACCCCTTCGGGAAGTACGACCAGGCGTTCGTCCCCGAGTACAACCTCGGCGCGATGGAGAACCCGGGCATGGTCACCTTCCGCGAGGAGTACATCTACCGCGGCAAGGTGACCCAGGCGGCCTACGAGCGCCGGGCCAACGTGATCCTGCACGAGATGGCCCACATGTGGTTCGGCGACCTGGTCACCATGGTGTGGTGGGACGACCTGTGGCTGAAGGAGTCCTTCGCCGACTTCATGGGCTCCTTCTCGCTGGCCGAGGCGACCCGCTTCACCAACAGCTGGGTCACCTTCGCCAACGGCCGCAAGGCATGGGCGTACCGCGCCGACCAGCTCCCGTCCACCCACCCGGTCACGGCCGACATCCGTGACCTGGAGGACGCCAAGCTGAACTTCGACGGCATCACCTACGCCAAGGGCGCCTCCGTCCTCAAGCAGCTCGTCGCCTACGTGGGCCGCGACGCCTTCCTGGAGGGCGCGCGCGTCTACTTCAAGCGCCACGCCTACGGCAACACGCGCCTCGCGGACCTGCTGACCGTCCTGGAGGAGACCTCCGGCCGGGACATGAAGGGCTGGGCCAAGTCCTGGCTGCAGACCTCCGGCGTCAACACCCTCACCCCGGCCGTCACCTACGACGCCGAGGGCCGGATCACCGAGCTCGCCGTCCTCCAGGAGGGCGACGAGCCGCGTCCGCACCGCGCCGCCGTCGGCCTCTACCGGCTGACCGGCGGGGAGCTCGTGCGCTACGCGCGGGCCGAGCTCGACATCACCGGCGCCTCCACCGTCGTGACCGAGCTGGCCGGGGCCGAGCGGCCCGACCTGGTGCTGGTCAACGACGACGACCTCACCTACGGCAAGGTCCGCTTCGACGAGGGCTCGCTGGCCACCCTGCGCGCCCACCTCGGCGACCTCACCGACCCGCTGGCCCGCGCGCTGTGCTGGTCGGCGCTGTGGAACCTGACCCGCGACGGCCTGATGCCGGCCCGCGACTTCCTCCGGATCGTGCTGGACTTCGCGGGCCGCGAGACCGACATCGGCGTGCTCCAGATGGTGCACACCTGGGCCCGTACCGCCGTCACCTACTACGCGGTGCCCGGCCGGCGCGCCGAGGGCGGCCGGCTGCTCGCCGAGGGCGGGCTGCGCGAGCTGCGGCAGGCCGAGCCGGGCAGCGAGCACCAGCTGACCTGGGCCCGCTTCTTCGCCTCGGTGGCCTCCTCCGACACAGACCTCCAGCTCCTGGAGGCCCTGCTCGACGGCGGCGCCGCGATCGACGGCCTGGAGGTCGACCAGGAGCTGCGCTGGGCGTTCCTGGAGCCGCTGACCGTGCACGGGCGCGCCGACGAGACCCGGATCGGCGCGGAGGTGGCCCGGGACGACACCGCGACCGGCAAGCGCCACCAGGCGCGCTGCCTGGCCGCCCGGCCCTCGGCGGCGGTCAAGGCGCAGGCGTGGGCGCAGGTCGTCGAGTCGGACGCGCTGTCCAACGCCCTGGTCGAGGCGACGATCTCGGGCTTCGCCCAGTCCTCGCAGCGCGAGCTGATCGCCCCGTACACGGAGAAGTACTTCGCGGCGATCGAGCGGATCTGGGCGGAGCGCTCCATCCAGATCGGCATGGACGTGGTGCGGGGTCTGTTCCCGGCGCTCCAGGACACCCCCGAGACGCTGGCGGCGACGGACGCCTGGCTCGCCGCGCACGCCTCGGCCGCCCCGGCGCTGCGCCGGCTCGTGCTGGAGTCGCGCGACGACCTGGCGCGTGCGCTGCGTGCGCAGGAGTGCGACGGGCGCGTCTCCTGACGTTCCCCGCGCCCCCCTCGTGAACAGCGGCCCCCGGCGGATTCCCCGCCGGGGGCCGTTGTTCATCGGCAGTCGAACGCGCGTACTTTAGTGCGGAGTTGTCCGGATTCGGCGACCGCTTCGTAACAGCGGTTAGGGGCGGTCCCCGCGGCGGAAGACCGTCGACATGAACCACAACACCCCCAAGACCCCGCTCCCCGCCCTCCCCGCCCTCCCCCGCGGCGGGGACGAGCGCCTGCGGGAGGCCCTGGACCTGGCCGGCGCCGGATCGATGCTGACCGGGATCGCCGCCCTCGCCCTGCACGGCTTCACCGCCACCCCGCCCGCCGGGATGATCAACCGGGTCGACGTGCTGGTGCCGCGCACCCGGCGGCTGCGCTCCACCGGCCGGGTCCGGGTGGTGCGCGCGGCCGAGCCGCCGCTCCCCCGGGAGCTCGGCGGGCTGCCCGTCGCCCCGGTCCCCCGGGCGCTGGCCGACGCCGTCGGGACGCTCGCCGACCCGGCCGTCGTCCGCCGGCTGCTCACCGAGGCGGTGAGCGGCGGGCACTGCGAACCGGCGGCCGTGGTGCGAGAGTTGAACCGGGCCCGGCTGCTCAACCGGCCGCACGTGGTGGACGCGGTGGACGCCCTGCTGGCCGAGGGGCGCTCGCTCGCGGAGGAGCGGCTGTACACGATGGTGCGCGAGTACGGGCTCCCGGACCCGGTGTGGAACGTGGACCTGCGGCTGCCGGGCGGCCCGCACCTCGGCGGCCTGGACGCCTACTGGCCGGACCAGGCGGTGGCCGTGGAGCTGGACACCCGGGCGCCCCGGCAGGACGACGACGCGCTCTGGTCCGAGTACACGCGCAAGCGCGAGCACCTGGAGCGGCTCGGGATCACCGTCGTCCACCTCACCCCGCGCAAGCTGCGCGAGGCGATGGACCAGCAGGCGGCCGTGGTCCGTACGGCCCTGATGGCCGCGTCGGACCGGCAGCCGGCCGCCTACGTCGTCGTCCTGCCGCGCTGAACCCCCCGTGTGAACCCCCCGTGGGTCTCCGCTACTTCTTCGGGGCCGTGCCGCAGAACTCGGCGTCGATCAGCTTCTGGCTGTCGCCCGCCCAGTCGGCGTTGAGGTTCCCGGCGAGGGAGTGCTCGCCGTCGCGGGTGGCGACGGCCTGGGAGCTGGAGCCGTGGATGCCGCCGCCGTGGCCCCACACCTCCTTGCCGCAGCTGAGCTTCTGCCGCATGAGGCCGAGGCCGTAGCCCGTGCCGGGCCCGATCTCGACGGTGTCCGTCATCTCCCTCAGCTCGGCCGGCGGCAGCAGCCGGCCCTTGAGCAGGGCCCGGTAGAAGGTCTGCAGGTCGTTGGAGTCGGAGATCATCTCCCCCGCCGCGCCCGCGATGCTCGGGTTCAGGGCGGTCACGTCGTACGTCGGTCCCGTGGTGTCCCGCGCGAGCTTCGAGTACGCGCCGGAGTGCGGCCCGCGCACCCGCGAGTCGGTGCCGGGGACGCTGGTGGCGCGCAGCTTGAGCGGCTTGATGATCCGGTTCTCGACCGCCTTGCCGTACGGGCGGCCGGTGACCTTCTCGATCACCATGCCGGCGAGCACGAAGTTGGTGTTGGAGTAGTTCCAGGAGGTGCCGGGGGCGAAGTCGGGCTCGTGGGCCATGGCGACGGCGACGAGCTGGCGCGGGGTCCAGGTGTCGTAGCGGTGCCGGAGGAAGTCGGTGCCGAAGACCCGCTCCTGGAAGGCGGGGTCGCTGGTGTAGCTGTAGATGCCGCTGGTGTGGTTGAGCAGCTGGCGGACGGTGACCTTGCCGCCGTCGTGCCCGTGGCCCGTGACGACTCCGGGCAGCCACTTCTCGACCGGGTCGTCGAGGTCGATCCGGCCCTCGGCCTGGAGCTGGAGGAGGACGGTGGACGTGAAGGTCTTGGTGATGGAGCCGACCCGGAAGCGGTCGTTCCCCTTACGGTCGCCCGCCGTGCCGGTCCAGCGGTCCTTGCCGTCCCGGGCCTGGGCGACGACTCCGGGCACGCCCTCCGCCACGAGCGCGTCCAGCGCCTGCTGGGTCGCGGCGTGCGAGGGCTTCGGCGGCGCGGCGGCGAGGGCGGGCGAGGCGAGGGCGGTGACGGCGAGGCCGGCCACGAGGGTGGCGGCCAAGGCGGTGCGGGCGGTGCGTGCGGCTGACATGTCTGCGGGCTCCCCTGACGTACGTACGGCTCGGTGCGCTGCTTCGGTCACGGGAGGGGACCCCGGGGCACCGGCGGCGGGTTGAGCGCCTCCGGGACGGTTGAGCCGTTTTCAGCCGTTCGCCGGGTCGTGGAGCGGCGAGTGCCCGAGCGGCGGGCGGTCGCGCAGGAGCTGGAGGCCGATGTCGACGAGTTCGACCCGGGTGAGCGCGGGCACGGCGTCCAGCGGGTGCCAGGCGGCGAGGTCGGTGGAGCCGCCCCGCTCGCTGCGCAGGGCGCCGCCGGTGACCCGGGCCTCGTAGAGGATCCGCAGCCCCTGCCAGTCGTAGGAGCCGCCGAGCGGGCGGGTCCGCTGCCGCCGGATGGAGTCGATGCCGAGCAGGGCGGTCGCCTCGGCGAGGTACCCCGTCTCCTCCTCGACCTCCCGGACCACCGCGTCGAGGGGCAGTTCCCCGTGGTCGACGCCGCCGCCGGGCAGGGTCCACCGGCGCACCCCGGCCCGGTCCACCCAGCGGGCCAGCAGGAGCTGTCCGTCCCGTACGCACACGGCGTAGGCCGCCACCCGCAACTCGGTCTGCATGACAGGAGGTTACGGCTATCGGATCCAGTACGCGGGGTAGCGGCGGCCGGTCAGCCGGGCGCCGGCCAGGCCGGTGCCGACGAGGACGAGGACGGCGAGCGAGAGCAGGCCGAGGAAGGTCCAGAACGGCGGGTCCTGGAGGGCGACGATGACGGCGGTCGCGGCGGCCGGCGAGTGCGGGGCGCGGGCGGCGGACATCACGCCGAGCGCGAGGCCGCCGGCGACGGCGGCGCCCCAGGGGCCGGGGCCCGCGACCGCGAGGACGGCGAAGCCGGTGAGGGCGGAGAGCAGTTGCCCGCCGATGACGGAACGGGGCTGGGCGAGCGGCAGGTCGGGCGCGCCCGCGACGAGCGCCATGCTCGCGGCGAGCGGCGGGATGAGCAGCGGCTGGTGGAGCCCGGCACCGATCGCGACGAGCAGGAGCAGCGCGACGACGCTGACGGCGGTGGAGCCGAACAGGACGCGGGGCCGGGGGCGCGGGGGCGCGGCGGGGCGGGCGGGGGCGGGGGCCGCCAGGGCCGCCGGGGCGGGGGCGGTGGCGGCGGGGGCCGCGGGGGCGGGCGCGGGAGCCTGGGCGTCGGCGGATGCGGCGGCGGTCACGGGCGGGTCCTTCGGGGCAGGGGGTACGGGCGGGGACAGGGGGTACGGGCGGGGCGGCGGTACGGGCGGGGCGGGAGGCGCAGGTGAGGCAGGGCGAACAGACGAGCTAAGCACACGGGCGGGCCGCCCGGCGGCGTGGGGCGGGGCCGCCCGGCCCTACGCCCGGCGCAGCGGCGGGTTCGAGGGGCTGGGGACCGGGGCCGACCAGCGGAGCGGGCTCGCGTCCGGGGTCTCCGCCACCGCGTCCAGGCGGAAGCGGACGGCCCGGCCCTCGGGGCCGTACTCGGCGTGGGCCAGGCCGGAGAGCCGCAGGGTGGTGCCGGTGTCCCAGTCGAGGAAGAGGAGGCCGGCGCGGCCGTCCTCCTCCAGGTTCCCGAGGGTGAGGAACATGGCGTTGCCGGGGTAGTCGGCCCAGCGCAGCTCGGCGGGCGAGACGACCTCGACGAAGCCGGGGAGGCCGCCGCGGTGGCCGGTGTCGACGCCGCCGGGTCCGGTGGTGGTGAGGAAGAAGGTGTCGGCGGCGCGGACCAGCGCCGCCTGGGCGGGGGTGAGGGCGGGCCCGTACCGCACCGGCCCGGGGCGGGAGTCCTCCGCCCGGCCGAGCAGTTCGCGCTGCTGGAGGTACTTGGGGCAGTTGGCGAAAACTCGACCCGTCGCCACGGTGAGGCCGCGGGCGCTGGGGCGCGCGGTGCCGTTGAGGCGGAGCCGGCGGCGGGTGCGGGGGTCGAGGGCGAGGGTGCCGACGGGGGTGCCGGCCGCGGTGACGGCTCCGGCGAGGGGGTCGCCGTCGGGGAGGCCGCCCGCGACGGAGAGGGTATGGGGGCCGGCGGCGCGGGCGAAGCCGGGCAGGCCGGTGAGCAGGCCGGCCCAGACCCGCCCGTCCGGGGCGGCGGCGCCGAGCACGAGCATCGGCTGGGCCTCCAGGAAGGCGGCGGCGACGGGCCGGATGCCGGGGGCGACGGACCTGCCGACGCGCTCGGCGAGGTCGCGGACGCCGACCCGGTCCTGCACGGCGAGGGAGCCGGAGTGGTAGACGCGCATGACGGACGGACCTCCTCGGTCCTTCTCGGTCCTTCTCGATTCCGGACAGGACGGCGAAGCTAACCCTTCACTTCAACATTAATGGTTAGAACGCAACGGGTGCAACCGCTCACGTAACCTTGAGGGGTTAGTCCGGAAACCGTCGCCGAGGAAGGCGTCCGCCATGACCGTCCCCGACCCGCGGCCCCTCGTCGGCGAGCCCGTCTCGCTCGACCTGCTCAACACCCGCTGGATGGCGGACGGCGTCCGGCAGGACCTGCTCACCGGGACCGGGGGCCTGGAGATCTGGCTGGTCTCGAACGGGCTCGACGGCCGCTTCCGCGCCGACACGGCCACCCTGCGGCACACCCTCGCCGCCCGCGACGCCCTCGCCGCCCTGGTCGACCGGCCCGGCGACCCGGAGGCCACCGCGCGGGTCGACGCGGTCCTCGGCCACGGCCGGATCCGGGCCACGCTGACCGCCGAAGGCCCGGGCGAGGAGCCGGAGTTCGCGGATCCCGCCTGGGGCCCCGGCTGGACCGCCGCGCGCGACTACCTCGACCTGCTGCGCGCCCGCCCGGACCGCATCCGCGCCTGCGCGCACGAGGCGTGCATCCTGCACTTCTACGACACCTCACGAAACGGCACCCGCCGCTGGTGCTCGATGGCCGCGTGCGGAAACCGGGCCAAGGCTTCACGCCACTACGCGCGCGCCAAGGACAACTGAAAGGGTGCGATCGGCGCAGGCCATGCCGCTCACCCCGCCGTCGGGTCGTCGAACAGCACGAACCACACGGTCTTCGAGGTCTCGTCGCATGTGGCCCCGAACAGGTCGGCGTACGCGCCGACGAGTCCGAGACCACGCCCGGTCCGGGTGAGCGAGGTGGGATCCGCCCAGGCAGGACGCACCTGTGGTGCGCGACCCGGGGCCCCGTCGTGCACACACACGGACACCCCCTCCGTCGAGAGCGAGACCTCGACCGTGATCACGGGCGACTCGGTGTGCAGGACAGCGTTCGTGACCACCTCGGATGCGCAGAGTTCGGCACGCTCCGCAAGGCGGGCGCGGCCAGTCAGACGCAGCAGGTCAACGATCCAGTGGCGAGCCAGAGCAGGCATGCTCGGCAGTCTCGGACCGGTGAACCGGTAGTCAGCGTTCCGCTCGGGCGGCATTAAGGCTGCGGTCATCATTCCTTCGTCTCCCAACCAACGGTGACGCGGGTCAAGGGCGCGAGTCCGTGGCTCCGGCCATCCCCCGAGGGGTCGTCAAACGGCTTACGGATGGCTGCACTTCGGACCTTCACAGTGGTGCGGCGCCGATCCCGAAGTTAGGGCACAACATAGGGACGGCGCAACAGTGGGACGCTCGTCCCTACACCGAGAGTGGACCGGCGGGCCGCCAGGGCGGCACACTTTGGGCACAACAGGAGGGAGGGGCCCATGCCACCGAGGGCGTATCCGACGGCGCGGCAGAAGCGGTTGGGCGCGGAGCTCCGCAAGATGAGGGAGCGAGCCGGCCTTTCCGGTGCCGACATCGCGCGCTTCCTCGGCGGCGAACGCGCGGCAGCGAGCCACATCGAATCCGGCCGGTACGGCGTGAGTGCCGACCGTGTGCGCCGACTCGCCGCCCATTGCTCAGCCACCGACAAGCACCTGGTCAACGCTCTCGCAGCCATAGCCGAGGAGCGAGGCAAGGGCTGGTGGGAGGAGTACCGGGGGCGCCTCTCGCCGGGTTTCCTCGACCTTGCCGAACTTGAGCATCACGCCCTTCACATGCGCGCGATCGACATGCTGCACATCCCCGGCCTTCTCCAGACGCAGGCGTACGCGAAAGAGCTGATCCTCAGTAGCGTTTCCGAACCGTCGGAAGAGACCGAGATAAGGGTCGAGTACCGGATGCGACGGCGCGAGATCTTCGACCGTCCGCAACCACCCACGTTTCAGGCGCTGATCCATGAGGCAGCCCTACGAATGCGCTACTGCCGACCGGACACCATGCGCGAGCAGCTCGGGTTCCTGGTCGAAGCTTCCTCGTGGCCGAGCGTCTCGATCCGGGTCGTTCCGTTCAGTGCACAGATCACCGGTTCCGTGCATTCCATGCTCTACGCGGGCGCGACTATTCCACAGTTGGACACGGTGCAGCTCGACAGCGCATTCGACGGCGGATTCCTGGACGCCGAGCCCCACCTGATCAAGTACCGCGCCCTGCTGGATTCGGTCGAGGGAATCTCGCTCGACGCCGACGAATCACGTAAGTTTATTCACCGAGTGGCACAGGAAACGTGAGAGAGATGACCGACCCCACCGCTTGGCAGAAATCCTCATTCTCGGGAGCGGACAACAACCAGAACTGCATCCATGCCCGTCTCGCCGAGTCCGGCGAGATCGAGCTCGTCGAGAGCGAGTCGCCCGAGGCGACCGTCGTCACGAGCCGCGCCAACTTCGAGGCGTTCCTCAAGGGCGTCAAGGCGGGCGAGTTCGACCATCTGATCGAGGGCCACTCTCAGGGCTGAGCCCCGTCCCCCGATCGGCAAAGCATCCAACGCGCCTCCGGCCAACTGGCCGGAGGCGCTTGGCATATGCCGGTCCAACCTTGGGACGTCACAGCGTTGCGACTCTCGTCCCTATGCCGGTACCTTCCCCGTGTTGCGATGCGCATACCGTCCGTGACAAGCCTCCCGTTTCGCGCGCCCTTGGGAGGTTCCGCAGGCCCCTCGCACTCGCAACGGCACGCGCTGAACCTGTTCACGCCGACATCACGAATGGAGAAGGCATGGCCACCGCGGTACAGCCCTGGGGTACGGGGCGCTTGGCGCTCTACCCGAACACGATCGAGTTGCCGTACACCCGGACCGAGCTCGACCCCGACACGCAGACGACGCGCTACTTCGACGCGGACGGTCGGCGAGTGGACATGGGCGAACACGGGACCAGCACTTCGACATCGTCCCCGACCTCGACCGGTTCCGACGGCGGTGGCGCCCAGCCGCCGGCGCCGATGGACGCGGACTCCATGGAAGACAACGTCCCTGACTGACATGGCGAACTCACCCGTTCTCGTGATCACCGCGCTCGGCGACGTCACGGCGGATCTGGTGGTGCGCGAGCTGTACGACCGGGGTGTCCCGGTCGTACGGCTCGACCCCGCCACCAACTTCCCCGGGACCGCCCGCATGAGCGCGCGCTTCGCGGGCGACACCCTCACCGGCGAGCTGACGACGCCGTCCCGGCACCTCGACCTCTCGGTCGTCCGTTCCGTGTACTGGCGGCGCCCCACTCCATACGGAGATCCCCGGCGGGCGGAGACAGCCGAGCGGCGTTTCGCCATCGATCAGTCCCGCGCCGGGCACACCGGAGTGCTGACCGCACTTCCCGACGCCCTGCACGTCAACCACCCCATGAGGAATCGCGCCGCCGACCACAAGCCCGTACAGCTCACGACCGCCGCCCGCCTCGGCCTGCTCGTACCGGACACCTTGATCACGAACGTTCCCGAGGACGCCCGCTCGTTCGCGGCCGAGCACGAGCGGGTGATCTACAAGCCCGTTCACGGTGTGCACCTGGCCGGTGCCGACGGGCGGAACCGCACCGTGTGGGTGCGCCCGGTCGGGCGGACGAGCTCGACAACTCAGTCGCGCTGTGCCCCCACCTGTTCCAGGCGTGCGTGCCGAAGGTCGCCGACATACGCCTCGCCGCGGTGGGCGGCGACCTGTTCGCGACCCGCATCGACACCGACGGCGACCATCTCGACTGGCGCCAGGACCAACGGCTGATCACCTGCTCACCGATCACGGTCCCGCCCGCCGTCGGTGCCGCCGTCCGGTCCTACCTTCACGCATTCGGGCTCACCTTCGGGGCTTTCGACTTCGCCCTCGACGGCGAGGGCCGATGGTGGTTCCTCGAATGCAACCCGAACGGCCAATGGGCCTTCGTCGACGACAACACGACCCGCGCCATCGCGAGCGCGCTCGCCGACACCCTCCAGAAGGGCACCCCCGCATGACCGCTGACACCTCGGCGTCCCTGCGCCGCCGGCTCGTCGAGCAGCTCGTCGACGGCGACCGACTGCACGACGCCGACGTGCGCCGCGCGGCCGAGACCGTGCCGCGCGAGATCTTCCTCGGCTCCGCCGTCTACAAGCCGAGCCCGCCCCCTGGTGTCACCGTATGGACCCCGGTGCACCGCGACCACGTCCCGGCCGATGAGTGGCTGCGCCTCGCCTACGAGAACACCACCTGGGTGACCCAACTCGACGGGGTCCTCGCCGAGCACGCGTCCGATCCGGTCGCCGGGGGCAAGCCGACGTCGTCCTCGACCCTCCCCGAGGTCATCCTGTGGATGATCGAGCAGGGCCGTGTCGCCGCCGGGAAGCACGTACTGATCATCGGCACCGGCACCGGCTACTCGACGGCCGTCGTCTCCGAGATCGCCGGCGAGGCCGACACGACGTCGATCGAGACCGACCCGGACGCCGCCGAGCGGGCACGGAAGGCGCTCACCGAAGCCGGATACGCCCCGACCCTCGTCACGGGCGACGGACTGCTCGGACACCCTGGCGGCGCGCCGTACGACGTCGTCATCGCGTTCTGCTCGATGCGGCACATCCCCTACGGCCTGCTGCGGCAGATCAAGGCCGGAGGAGCGCTGCTCGTCACCGTCGCCGGGTGGGGATTCGGTCATGGCCTCGTACTCCTGACCCATGACGGCGACGGCGGGGCCACGGGGCGGTTCCTGCCCGGGTACACCTCGTTCATGATGGCCCGCTCGCATGACCGCCCACCGCACGGCCCCTTCGAGCTGCTGCCTGGTGAAGAGCGGCCGAGCCGGATCGACCCCGCCCAGCTCGACGACTGGTCCGGCCGGTTCGTCGCGCAGCTCGCCGCGCCGTCGGCCGAGCGCCTCGGGGCGGGAGCCGAGCAGATCCTGCTCGACGTGGCGACCGGCTCGCAGGCGCGGACCGGGCCGGACGGCTCCGGCGGGTGGACCGTGACACAACGAGGCCCCGTCAAGCTGTGGGACGCCGTCGAGGACGCCCTCGCGATCTGGGTGAGCCATGGCTCACCGCATGTGTCCGGATTCGGGATGACCATCGCCCCGGACGCCCAACGCGTGTGGCTCGGTGACCCGGACGGCCCGAGCTGGGCCCTGCCCATCTGAGGGCGGCGCTTCGCGCCACTACGCGCGCGCCAAGGAAGGCTAAAGATCGTCCAAAGGGAGACGAGTCATCCGCCAACGGGCGGGCGGCTCGCCCCTGTTGGAGGGCTTTCGTCCCCTGTGGCGCATCTTTCGCAGTGGCGGATGTATGCCACGTGCGCATTCCGCCCCACGGTAACTCTCCCCAAACCCCTGTCATTTACGAAAGGCTGAGCGGTCATCCGGTACCGAAATCCGGACCCTCTTCTTTCACATTCAGGGATGTAAATGACCACCCCCGAAACGCAGAGCTCCATACCCGGACGCTCCACCTCCGGGACCAGACGTGCGGCCCGTATCGCCGCCGCCGCCGGCCTCGTGACCGCGCTCGTCGCGGCCGGTGCCGCTCCGGTCCTCGCCGCCGACGACCCGGCGACCGGCACCGTTCCGGTGAAGATCGCCGACCCCGCCGACAAGCTCGGCGCCACCGACGCCCAGCGCCTCTCCGAGGCCGAGGCGTCCGGCCAGGCCAACGTCACCGTGCTCGTCGCCACCGCCCCCGGCGCCACCGAGCAGGTCGCGGGCCAGCTCGACGCGGTGCCCGGCGCCTCCGTGGGCAAGCAGGACGACAAGCTCGGCTACGTCCGCGCCACCCTGCCGACCGCCAAGGCCGACGCCGCCATCAAGGCCGCCACCAAGCTGTCCTCGGTGCAGTCGGTGGACCTCCAGGCGGAGATCAAGCAGGACGACCCGACCCCGGACGCCGGCACCACGGGCGCGGTCGACGGCACCACCGTCAAGCGCACCTACCCGGCGCCGAGCAAGAACACCCCGGCGGCCAACCCGTACAACCCGTCGCACGAGACGGGCGCGGTCGACTTCGTCAAGGAGCACCCCAAGGCCGACGGCCGCGGCGTGACCATCGGCATCCTCGACTCGGGTGTCGACCTCGGCCACCCGGCCCTGCAGAAGACCACCACCGGCGAGCGCAAGATCGTCGACTGGGTCACCGCCACCGACCCGCTCACCGAGAGCGACGGCACCTGGCGCGCCCAGATCACCCCGGTCACGGGCTCCGTGTTCACCGCCGGCGGCCAGAGCTGGAAGGCCCCGGAGGGCTCGTACCAGTGGAGCCGCTTCAGCGAGTCGGTCACCGCGGGCGGCGACCCGGCGGGCGACATCAACCGGGACGGCGACACCACCGACCGCTTCGGCCTGCTGTACGACCCGGTCGCCGGCACCGTGCGCGTGGACACCGACCAGGACGGTGACTTCACCAACAACGAGCCGATGAAGCCGTACAAGGACGGCAACCAGGTCGGCTACTTCGGCACCGACAACCCGGCCACCGAGGTCGTCGAGAAGACGCCGTTCGTCGTGCAGATCCGCAAGGACGTGCCGATGGACCCGCTGGGCGGCACCTGGGTCGGCAAGAAGGCCGACTTCGTCAACATCGGTCTCGTCGAGTCCTCGCACGGCACCCACGTCGCCGGCATCACCACCGCGAACGGCCTGTTCGGCGGCAAGATGAACGGCGCCGCCCCCGGCGCGAAGCTCGTCTCCGCCCGTGCCTGCACCTGGACCGGCGGCTGCACCAACACCGCGCTGACCGAGGGCATGATCGACCTCGTCGCCAACCGCGGCGTCGACATCGTCAACATGTCGATCGGCGGCCTGCCGCTGCAGAACGACGGCGACAACGTGCGCGCCCGCCTCTACACGCGGCTCATCGACACGTACGGCGTCCAGCTGGTCATCTCGGCCGGCAACGAGGGCCCCGGCATCAACACGATCGGCGACCCCGGCCTGGCCGACAAGGTCCTGTCGGTCGGCGCGGCCGTCTCCAAGGAGACCTGGGCCGCGAACTACGGCTCCGCCGTCGAGAAGAAGTACGCCATGTTCCCCTTCTCCTCGCGCGGCCCGCGTGAGGACGGCGGCTTCACCCCGACCATCACCGCCCCCGGCTCGGCCGTGAACACCTTCCCGACCTGGCAGGCCGGCGGCAGCGTCCCCGAGGCCGGCTACCCGCTGCCCGCGGGCTACGGCATGCTCAACGGCACCTCGATGTCCTCGCCGCAGGCGGCGGGCGCGAGCGCGCTGCTGATCTCCGCCGCGAAGCAGAAGAAGATCGCGCTCTCCCCGCTCACCCTGCGCACCGCGCTCGTCTCGACCGCCAAGCGCATCCCGGGTGTCGCGGCCCACGAGCAGGGCGCCGGCCTCATCGACATCGAGGACGCCTGGGAGTCGATCAAGGACGGCGCGACCGCCCACGACTACAAGGTCGAGGCCCCGGTCGACACCGCGATCTTCCCGGCCCCGCACACCGGCACCGGCGTGTACGACCGCCAGGGCGGCCTCAAGGTCGGCCAGAAGAAGGTCTACGACGTCACCATCACGCGCACGAGCGGCCCGGACCGGTCGGTCGAGCACGAGCTGGACCTGAAGTACAACGACGGCACCTTCCGGATCCTCGGCTCCGACGAGGTGCGCCTGCCGCTGAACAAGCCGGTCACCGTCAAGCTGGAAGCCCGTCCCACCTCCGCCGGCGTGCACAGCGTCATCCTGGAGGCCGACGACGAGCGCACCGAGGGCGTCGACAAGCAGATCCTCGCCACCTCGGTCGTCTCCAGCGACCTGGTCGGCCCGGGCTACGGCTTCTCGGCCACCAGCACGACGCAGCGCAACAGCAGCAAGTCGTACTTCGTCACCGTGCCGAAGGGCGCCAAGACCCTCGAGGTCTCGCTGAGCGGGCTGAAGGAGAAGAGCCAGACCCGGTTCATCACCCAGCACCCGTACGGCGTCGCCATGGAGGACAACGCGACGAACCAGTGCTACCCGCACTACAACCCGGCGAACACCTGCCGTCCGGACCTGCGCTCCTACGCCAACCCGCTGCCGGGTGTGTGGGAGATCATCGTCGAGTCCCGCCGCACCTCGCCGGACCTGGACAACCCGTTCAAGCTGAACGTCTCGGTGCTCGGCGCCACCTTCGACCCGGCCGTCCAGACGGTCCCCGAGGCGAAGATCGGCATCCCGGCCGCCGTGTCGTGGAAGGTCTCGAACGAGTTCGCGGCCCTCGACGGGCGCCTGAAGGGCGGCTCGCTCGGCTCGCAGAAGTCCGAGAAGGCGACCATCCAGCACCACGAGCAGCAGATCAAGACCGTCACCATCGGTGAGGGCGTCGAGCGCCTCGACATCGCGATCGGCAACACCTCCGACCTGTCCGCCGACCTCGACCTCACGGTCAAGCTGGGCGACGTCCAGGTCGGCCAGTCCGCCGACGGCGACTCCGAGGAGTCCGTCAGCCTGGTCAAGCCCGCCCCCGGCACCTACACCGTCATCATCGACGGCTACTCGGTGCAGGCGGCCGGCGGCACCAGCTACGACTACAAGGACGTGTACTACTCGTCCGCGCTCGGCTCCGTGAAGGTCGACGAGTCGAAGCCGGTCACGCTGGCCAACGGCGGCACCGCCCAGGTCTCCGCGGAGGTCGTGGTCAACGCCGCGGCTCCCGAGGGCCGCCAGTTCTTCGGCGAGGTCCGCCTGCTGAACGCCCGCGGCACCGCCGCCGGCACCGGCAACGTGGTGATCGGGAACGTCGTCCCGTAACGACGTACCACCAGTGAGGGGCGGGCACCGGAACCGGTGCCCGCCCCTTCCGTGTCCCGGGTTCCGTCCCGGCCCTTGGACAATGGATTGGACAAGGCGGGCCGGGACACCCGCATCATGGAAGCGCCAGCACCCTGCACAAACGTACGGAGGAACCCCCGTGAAGGTCGGAATCGTCGGAGCCACCGGTCAGGTCGGCACAGTCATGCGCAGGATCCTGGCCGAGCGGAAGTTCCCGATCGACGAGCTGCGGCTCTTCGCCTCCGCCCGTTCCGCCGGCAGCGTCCTGGACGGCGTGACGGTCGAGGACGCGGCCACCGCCGACTACACCGGCCTGGACATCGTGCTCTTCTCGGCCGGCGGCGCCACCTCCAAGGCGCTCGCCGAGAAGGTCGCCTCGCAGGGCGCCGTCGTGATCGACAACTCCTCCGCCTGGCGCAAGGACCCCGAGGTCCCGCTGGTCGTGTCCGAGGTCAACCCGCACGCGATCAAGGACCGCCCCAAGGGGATCATCGCCAACCCGAACTGCACCACGATGGCCGCCATGCCGGTCCTCAAGCCGCTCCACCAGGAAGCCGGTCTGGTCGCGCTGATCGCCACCACCTACCAGGCCGTGTCCGGCTCCGGCGTGGCCGGGGTGGCCGAGCTCGACGGGCAGATCAAGGCCGTCGCCGAGGGCGCAGCCGGGCTGACTCACGACGGCGGCGCCGTCGACTTCCCCGAGCCCGGTGTCTACAAGCGTCCGATCGCCTTCAACGTGCTGCCGCTGGCCGGCGCGATCGTCGACGACGGCTCCTTCGAGACCGACGAGGAGCAGAAGCTCCGCAACGAGTCCCGCAAGATCCTGGAGATCCCGGAGCTCAAGGTCTCCGGCACCTGCGTGCGCGTCCCGGTCTTCTCCGGCCACTCGCTCCAGGTCAACGCCCGCTTCGACCGCGCGATCAGCGTCGAGCGCGCCTACGAGCTGCTGAAGGACGCCGAGGGCGTCGAGCTCTCCGAGATCCCGACCCCGCTCCAGGCGGCCGGCAAGGACGCCTCCTACGTGGGCCGCATCCGCGTCGACGAGACCGTCGAGCACGGCCTCGCGCTCTTCCTCTCCAACGACAACCTGCGCAAGGGCGCCGCGCTCAACGCGGTGCAGATCGCGGAGCTGGTCGCGGCCGAGCTCAAGGGCTGAAACCGGCAGGAAACGCACCAAAGGGCGCCCCTCCTCGGGAGGGGCGCCCTTCGCTTGTTCGCCCTGGGAAATGCGCCGTGCGTCCGCGACACCCCCCGTGGAAGGATGGCCCAAACGTCACGAAACCTAGGAGTTGACCGGGTGCCTGGCACAAACCTGACCCGTGAAGAGGCGGCGCAGCGGGCGAAGCTGCTGTCCGTGGACGCGTACGAGGTCGACCTCGACCTCACCGGTGCGCAGGAGGGCGGCACCTACCGGTCCGTCACCACCGTCCGCTTCGATTCCGCCGAGGCCGGGGCCGAGACCTTCATCGACCTCATCGCCCCCGCCGTCCACGAGGTCGTGCTCAACGGGCACAGCCTCGACGTCGCCGCCGTCTTCCGGGACGCCCGGATCGCGCTCAAGCACCTCGCCGAGGGCCGCAACGAGCTGAAGGTCGTCGCCGACTGCGCGTACACCAACACCGGTGAGGGCCTGCACCGCTTCGTCGACCCGGTCGACGGCCAGGCGTATCTCTACACCCAGTTCGAGGTGCCGGACGCGCGCCGCGTCTTCGCCTCCTTCGAGCAGCCCGACCTGAAGGCGACCTTCCAGTTCACCGTGAAGGCCCCGGCCGGCTGGTCGGTCATCTCGAACTCCCCCACGCCGGAGCCCAAGGACGACGTGTGGGTCTTCGAGCCGACCCCGCGCATCTCCACGTACATCACCGCCCTGATCGTCGGCCCGTACCACTCGGTGCACTCGACGTACGAGGGCCCCGGCGGGCAGGTCGTGCCGCTGGGCATCTACTGCCGTCCGTCGCTCGCGGAGTTCCTCGACGCGGACCACATCTTCGACGTGACCCGCCAGGGCTTCGGCTGGTTCCAGGAGAAGTTCGCGTACGACTACCCGTTCGCGAAGTACGACCAGCTCTTCGTGCCGGAGTTCAACGCGGGCGCGATGGAGAACGCGGGCGCGGTCACCATCCGCGACCAGTACGTCTTCCGCTCGAAGGTGACGGACGCGGCCTACGAGCGGCGCGCCGAGACCATCCTGCACGAGCTCGCCCACATGTGGTTCGGCGACCTCGTCACCATGGAGTGGTGGAACGACCTGTGGCTGAACGAGTCGTTCGCCACCTACACCTCGGTCGCCTGCCAGGCGTCCGTCGCGGGCACCCGCTGGCCGAACGCCTGGACGACCTTCGCCAACGCGGAGAAGACCTGGGCCTACCGCCAGGACCAGCTCCCGTCGACGCACCCGATCATGGCGGAGATCAACGACCTGGAGGACGTGCTCGTCAACTTCGACGGGATCACGTACGCCAAGGGCGCCTCCGTCCTCAAGCAGCTCGTCGCCTACGTCGGCCAGGACGAGTTCTTCAAGGGCGTGCAGGCGTACTTCAAGGCCCACGCCTTCGGCAACACCCGCCTGGCCGACCTGCTCGGCGCGCTGGAGGAGACCTCCGGGCGCGACCTGAAGTCCTGGTCGAAGGCGTGGCTGGAGACCGCCGGCATCAACGTGCTGCGGCCCGAGATCGAGACCGACGAGAACGGCTCCGTCACCTCCTTCGCCGTCCGCCAGACCGCCCCGGCGCTGCCCGCCGGCGCCAAGGGCGAGGCCGTGCTGCGCCCGCACCGGATCGCCATCGGCTTCTACGACCTGGACGCGGCCGGCAAGCTGGTCCGCACCGAGCGGGTCGAGCTGGACATCGAGGCGGCCGAGCTGACGGCCGTGCCGCAGCTCGTCGGCAAGACCCGTCCGGCGGTCGTCCTCCTCAACGACGACGACCTGTCGTACGCCAAGGTCCGCCTCGACGAGGTGTCCCTGAAGAACGTCACCGCGCACCTGGGCGACTTCACCGAGTCGCTGCCGCGCGCGCTGTGCTGGGCCTCCGCCTGGGACATGACCCGCGACGGGGAGCTGGCCACCCGCGACTACCTGGACCTGGTGCTCTCCGGCATCGCCAAGGAGACCGACATCGGCGTGGTCCAGTCGCTCCAGGGCCAGGTCAAGGCGGCCCTCGACCTGTACGCGGCGCCGGAGTGGCGCGCCGAGGGCCTGGCCCGCTGGGGCGCCTTCGCCCAGGAGCAGCTGCGCGCGGCGGCCCCGGGCAGCGACCACCAGCTCGCCTGGGCGCGGGCCTTCGCGGCCACCGCGCGGGAGGAGGCCGAGCTGGACGTGCTCGCGGGTCTGCTCTCCGGTGACGTGGCGGTGGACGGCCTGGCCGTCGACACCGAGCTGCGCTGGGCCTTCGTGCAGCGGCTCGCGGCGACCGGCCGGATCGACGAGCCGGAGATCGCGGCGGAGCTGGAGCGGGACCGCACCGCGGCGGGCGAGCGCCACGCGGCGACGGCCCGCGCGGCCCGTCCGACCGAGGCCGCCAAGGCCGAGGCGTGGGCGCAGGTCGTCGAGGGCGACACGCTGGGCAACGCGGTGCAGGAGGCCGTGATCGGCGGCTTCGTCCAGGCCGACCAGCGCGAGCTGATCGCCCCGTACGCGGTGAAGTACTTCGCCGCGATCAAGGGGATCGCGGAGACCCGCAGCCACGAGATCGTGCAGCAGATCGTGGTCGGGCTCTACCCGTCGCTCCAGGTCTCGCAGTCCACCCTGGACGCCACGGACGCGTGGATCGCCGCGAACGACCCGGCGCCGGCGCTGCGCCGCATGGTGACGGAGTCCCGCGCGGGTGTCGAGCGGGCGCTGAAGGCGCGGGCCGCGGACGCCTCCGCCGCCTGATCCGCCCCGTACGAGGGAAGGCCCCGGACCGGTCTCGGTCCGGGGCCTTCCCCTTGGCGCGTCAGCCCAGGGCGGTGAGCCACTGCCAGCCGCCGGTCCCGATGGTCACCGGGGTGCCGAGGCCGGTGGCGGTGCCGGGGAGGAGCTCCAGGTTCTCGGCGGTGCCGCTGGTACGGGTGGTCCACAGGTCCGGCAGGCCGTCGCCGGTCACGTCCCCGGCCGAGACGGCGAGGCGGCGGTCGGCGACGGGCCAGGGGCCGCCGGTGAGCGGGGCGGGGGCGGCGGCGAGCGGGGCGGCGCCCTGGCTCGCGTACGCCCGGATCTCGCCGGTGGCGCGGTCGCGGCCCCAGACGTCGGCCTTGCCGTCGCCGGTGGTGTCGCCGGGCAGGAGCACGTCGTAGCCGGCCCATTCGGGGCCGCCGACCTTGACGGCGGCGCGGGGCGCGAAGGTGGGCTTCCCGTCGACGGCGGGGCCGCCGCGGTGCAGCCAGAGGCCGGTGGTGCTGCGGGCGAGGACGTCGGGCAGGCCGTCGCCGTCCACGTCCCCGGCGGCCAGCGGGAGGGCGCCGCCGTTGGACCAGCCGGTGGGCCGGCCGCCCATGGCGATCCGGGTGCCGAGGACGCCGTCGCCGGTCACCGGGTGGACCCACAGCTCGTCGCCGACGCGGGCGAGCACGTCGTCGCGGCCGTCGCCGGTCCAGTCGCCGCGGTGGCTGACGGCGGCGCCGGCCCAGCCGGTGCCGAGCTGTCGCGCCCCGGAGACGGCGCCCGTGCCGGTGCCGGGGTAGAGGCGCAGGGCGCCGTCGTCCTTGACGGCGAGGAGGTCGGGCCGCCCGTCGCCGGTCAGGTCGCCGGGCCGGGCCTTCGGCTGCGCGGCGGCGCGCAGCGCCTTGTGGTCGGAGAGCGGGGCGGTGCCGTCGGGGGCCTCGACGGCGTCGGCGCGGGCGGTGTCGAAGTCGCGGGCGCTGTAGAAGACGTGGTCGAACTTCTTGCCGTCGTACGTGGTGGGCTCGCCCGTACGGCAGGCGGTGGCGCCGCTGTCCCGGCACTCCTGGGTGAAGAAGTCGGCGTCGGTCGCGTCGGCCTCCACGAAGGGGCCGGTGCCGGGCAGGCCGGCGCGGACGGGGTCGAGGGCCGGGTAGGACGGGGCGGCGTTGAAGTCGCCGCCGAGGATCACCGGGATTCCGCCGGCCCAGCCGTCGATGTGGGCCATGACCTGGGAGGAGCCGTTGTCGGGCGTGATCTTCTGGTCGAGGTGGGTGGTGCACAGGAGCGAGGTGCGCCCGTCGACGGGCCCCCGGGCGCAGAGCACCGAGCGGGGCTCGAAGGCGGTGGTCAGGCTCGCCGTGTACCGGTCGACGGCGGGGGCCTTGACGAAGACGCCGAGGCCGAAGCCGGTGTCGGTGCCCCACTTCTCGCAGCCGGAGACCTTGGTGGTGAAGCCCCAGACGGCGGTGTAGCCCGCGTCGGCGAGCGCGGTGCGCAGCGAGGTCCACTGGCCGAAGCAGAGCTCCTGGAGCATCAGGGCGTCGGCGTCCCAGGCGAGCGTCTGCTCCTTGACCCTGGCGGTCCAGGCGGGCAGGTCCAGCGGGCTCCGGCAGGGCAGCGAGTTGCCGCAGACGTTGTACGAGAGGACGCGCGCCGGTGGCGCGGTGGCGGGCTCGACGAGGTCTTCGGCCCCGGCGGGCCCCGCGGTCGTGAGGACCGCGGAGACCAGGAGGGTGAGCGCGACCATCGCTCTCTGGAGGAGTCTCATGTCCGGAGAGCCTAATGATCTTTTGCCGTGGACCTGCCAGAGCGTCCGACGGGCGGTCAGGCCGTCAGACGCTCAGCGGCCATCCGGTCAGCCGGTCAGCCGGTCAGCCGGTCAGCCGGTCAGCCGCGCGTAGCGGGCCCGGAGTCCGGCCGCGCCCTCGTCGGTGAGGCTGCCGTGCAGCCGCATCCGGGCGACGCCGCCGTCCGGGAAGGCGTCGAGCCGGACGTGGGTGACGACGGCGTGCGCGGGGAGCGTGAAGCGGTGGAGGGTGTCGGGCTGGAGGCGGGTGCGGGGGATGATCTCGAACCACTCGGCGCCGCCGTCGGGGTCGCCGTTGCAGCCCTGGAGGGCGATCCAGCCGGCCGAGTTGCCCTTGAGGTAGGCGGTGTCGATCTCGACCGCGCGGACGGCGCCCTGGGCGGCGAGCCGGAAGCGCACCCAGTCGTTGGTGCCGCGCACCCGGCGGCGGCGGTTCTCCCAGCCGTCGTCCATCTTGCGGGAGGTGCCGGGCAGGATGATCTGGGTGGGCGAGGAGTAGAAGCGGTCGGAGGCGTCCTCGTACACCCCGCCGTTGAGGACGGAGACCAGGTCGAGGGTGCCGAGCACGTCCAGCCACTCCGGGTCCGGGACGACCTCGCCGTACACCCGCAGCCGGGCGATGCCGCCGTCGGGGTGCTGGCAGAGCCGCAGGTGGGTGTAGCGGCGCTCGGCGTCGACGGTGAAGCCGTTGGCGGCGTGGCCGCGCACCGGGGTGGGCGGCACGAGCTCCTCCCACTTCGCGTCCAGCAGCTCCTCGGGGCTCGGGGTGCCCTCGACGGCTGCGGCCTGGACGCTGACGCGCTGGGGGTAGTTGCCGCGGAAGTGGGCGGTGTCGACGACGATGCCGCGGATGACGCCGGGGGCGCCGAGGCGGACGATCGCCCGGTCGTGGTCCTCGGGGGCCGGGAAGGGGTGGGCGGCGTCGGCGCCGCGCCTGCGGCGGGTCTCCCAGCCGTCCATGATCTTGCCCTTGTGGCCGAAGTGCTCGGGGTCGAAGACGGCCCGCTCGCGGACCAGGAGGTTCTCGCGCTCGGCGAAGAACTCGTCGTTGGCGGCGACCACCCCGGCGCCGAGGCGGCGGTCGGCGAGGTCGACCAGCTCGGTGTACGGGAAGTCCCCGGCGCGGTAGTCGGCGTAGGGGTCGCCTCCCGCGTAGGGGGCGGCGTCGTTGGCGTGCGGGTCCTGGGCGGTGGTGTCGTCGAGGCTCATGGCTCCGACTGTGCCGCCACCGCCACGGCCGGGTCCATCGAATGTTTCCGATGTCGTCGTTCAGTTCTGTTGAAAGGTGTCCGGGGCCTCCCGCTGGACGGCGGCCCCGCGCAGCGCGGCCAGCACCCGGGCCACGGCCGGTCCCTCCTCGGCCCCGCGCCGCACGGCCGCGACGACGTGGCGGCGCGGCTGGTCGGCGGAGAGGACCCGCATGACGACCCCGGTGCGGCGCTCGGCGGCGGCCATCCGCGGGACCAGGGCGACCCCCAGACCGGCCTCGACCATGGCGAGGATCGCGGTCCAGCCGGCCGCGCTGTGCGCCTGCTCGGGGACGAACCCGGCGGCCTCGCAGGCGGCGGTGGTGATCTCCGACCAGGGGCCCGAGCCGCCGTAGATCCAGGGCTCGGCGGAGAGGTCGGCCAGCCGCAGTCCGGGTGCCTCCGCGAGCGGGTGCCCGGCGGGCAGGGCCACGTCGAGCGGGTCGGCGAGCAGCGGGAAGCGGCTGAACTGGGGGTCGCGGGCGGTGGGCGCGTGGGCGGCGAGCGAGAGGGCCAGTTCGGCCTCGCCGGCGGTGAGCAGTTCGTACGCCTCGGCGGCCTCGGCCTCGCGGATCCGCACGTCGAGCCCGGGGTGGGCGGTGCGCAGCGCCTGCACGGCGGGGACGACGAGGGCGGGCACGGCGGTGGAGAAGGCGGCGACCCGGACGCGGCCCGCCTCGCCCCGCAGGTGGGCGTCGAGTTCGGCCTCGGCGCGCTCCAGCTGGGCGAAGACGGCCTCGGCGTGCCGCAGCACGAGGTGGGCCGCGTCGGTGAGCCGGACCCGGCGGCCGTGCGCCTCCAGGAGCCGCACGCCGAGCTGTTTCGACAGGTTGGTGAGCTGCTGGGAGACGGCCGAGGGGGTCATCAGGAGCGCGTCCGCGGTGGCGGTCACGGTGCCCCGGTCGCGGAGGGTGCGGAGGATCCGGAGCTTCTTGATGTCCCACTCGGTCATGGGCCGCAACCTACCTGGCCGAGCTCAGCGCCACCCCGCCGAGGATGAGCGCCATGCTCAGGGCCCCGGCGAGGCCGAGGTGTTCGCCGAGCAGGGCGTACGAGAGGAGGGCGACGCAGACGGGCTGGAGGTAGTAGACGACACCCGCGCGGGCGGCGCCGATGAGGGAGACGGCCCGGTTCCAGGCGAAGAAGGCGACGGCGGAGGAGAGCACGCCGACGTAGAGGAGCGGCCCGACGGTCCCGGGGCGGGCGGTGAAGCCGCCCTGGACGGCGAGGGAGACGGCGTAGGCGGGGGCCAGCATCAGCGCGCCGAGCAGGAAGGTGGCGAGGAGGAAGGCGAGCTGGTCGATCTCGGCGGGCCGGCGCTTGAGCAGGGCGCTGTACGTGGCGAAGGACAGGGCGGCGGCGAACATCCACAGGTCGCCGGAGGAGAAGTCGACGGCGAGCGAGCCCTTGCCGACGAGCAGCAGGACGCCGAGGGCGGCGATCAGCATCCCGGCGACCCGGCGCAGGCCGAGGCGCTCGCCGCCGAGCCGGGCGTAGACCGCCATGAGGACCGGGGAGGCGGCCATGATCATGCCCATGTTGGAGGCGGAGGTGGTGAGTCCGGCCTGGTGTACGAGGGTGTTGTAGAGGGTGACGCCGAACAGCGCGGCGAGGGTCACGTAGCCGAGGTGGCGGCGGATGACGGCGCGCTGCCGCCAGAAGGGGCGGGCGGCGAAGGGGGCGACGGCGGCGACGGCGATGAGCCAGCGCCAGAAGACGGCCTGGACGGGCGGGACGCTGTCGGCCATGTCGCGGGTGGCGACGAAGCTGCCGGACCAGACGACGGTTGCGAGCAGGGCGAGCAGCACGCCGAGGCCGGCGCCCTTCGCGAGTCCTCTCGCGGGCGCCGGCCTCTCGGTGGGGTGGCGGGTGGTGATCTCGGTCTGTGTCATGCGGGCTACCGTCGCACCGCCGCACCCTCCAGGTCCATCGAAACTTCCTGACCGTTCTTTTCAGTGGAGCTGAACGATTCGCCGACCTGGGGAGTCCCGGCGGCCCCCTCCGCCACCTTCCCCGCCTTCCCCGCCTTCGGGGTACGGGGTCCCATCTGGCCGAGCAGGGTCGCGCCGAAGGCGATCACCATGCCGAGCAGCTGCACCGGGCCGAGCGCCTGGCCGAGGGCGGCCCAGCCGATGACGGCGGCGGTGATCGGGGAGAGCGGGCCGAGCAGGGTGACCGAGGAGGCGCTGAGCTGCTCGATGCCGCGGAACCAGAGGAAGTAGGAGATCGCGGTGTTGCCGAAGGCGAGGTAGGCGTAGCCGGCCAGGTTGGTGCCGGTCAGGGCGGGCGGGGCGCCCTCGATCAGGAAGGCGACGGGCAGGATGATCAGGCCGCCCGCGCTGAGCTGCCAGCCGGTGAGGGCCAGGGCCCCGACACCCTCGGGGCGTCCCCAGCGCTTGGTGAAGACGGTGCCCGCGGACATCGAGAGGGCGGAGAGCAGTCCGGCGACCACGCCGATCGCGTCGAGCGCCGCGCCCGCCTTCAGGACCACGAGGCTGACGCCGAAGGCGGCGGCGATGGCCGTGAGCAGCCCCTTCACGGTGGGCTTGTCGCCGAGGAACAGGGCGGCGAGGCCGACGACGAAGAGCGGGCCGACCGAGCCGACGACGGCGGCGACCCCGCCGGGCAGGCGGTAGGCGGCGAGGAAGAGGAGCGGGAAGAAGGCTCCGATGTTGAGGGCGCCGAGGACGGCCGACTTCCACCACCAGGCCCCCTGCGGCAGCTTGCGGGTGAGGGCCAGGAGGACGAGGCCGGCGGGCAGGGCGCGCAGCAGACCGGTGAGCAGCGGCCGGTCGGGCGGCAGGAACTCGGTGGTCACGAAGTAGGTCGAGCCCCAGGAGATCGGGGCGAGCGCGGTCAGTGCGACGGTGGCGGCCTTGCGGGACATGGCAGGTTCCCCCCTGGAGGCGGTGGTCAGCTCGCCGTGTGGCTTGCTGGTAATTAACTTACCACTAAGCTACTTACTTGCAAGTGGCTTTCTTGCCACCGAGTCAGCGAAGAGGGGAAAATGGGGCCATGGACACGCACACCCCCGCCGCGGGACCCGCGCACGACGCCGTCGACGCCATCACCGACCAGTGGGCGGCCGTCCGCCCCGACCTGGACACCCTGCCGATGGCGGTCTTCGGGCGGATCTACCGGCTGGCCGGCGCCATGCGGAGCAGGGTCGACAAGGCGTACGCGCCGTACGGGGGGATGTCGCTCGGCGAGTTCGACGTGCTCGCGACGCTGCGGCGCTCGGGCGAGCCGTACACGCTCTCCCCGCGCCAGCTCACCGCCACGCTGATGATCACGACCGGCGGGATGACGGGCCGGCTGGACAAGCTGGAGCGGTCGGGGCTGATCACCCGCAGCCCCGACCCGAACGACCGGCGCGGGCTGCGGGTCACCCTCACCGAGGAGGGCCGCGTCCTCGTGGACCAGGCCGTCGGCGCCGGGCTCGCGCAGCAGGCGGCGGCCGTGGAGGCGGCGCTCACCCCGGAGGAGTCGGAGCAGCTGTCGACGCTGCTGCGCAAGCTCCTCGCCACGACGGTGTGAGACGCGCGGGGCCCCCGGGGCCCCCGAAGACGCAGAAAGGCGCCGCGCGGCAACACGTGCCGTGCGGCGCCCTCATGAGGAGCGGGTGGGGCTTACGCCTTCTTCCTGGACTTGTCGAGCACCGCCACCAGGCCGATGATCACCAGGAACAGCACCACCGGTGCCGCGACAAACAGGCCGAGGGTCTCGGCGACACTCAGCTTCGGGGCCGGGTCGTCACCGTCGTCGCGGGTCAGCGCGAGCGCGGGGGACGACATGAGCAGCATCATCAGCGTCGTACCGGCCGCGACGGCGCCGGCGCGCAGGGCGTTCTTCTTGTCCACGGTGCAAAAGTAGCGAACACCTAAACCGACCGCGCGCCCGGGGGTGCCGTACGGGCCCCGACCTCCTCCGCGAGCGTCCGGAACAGCGCGTGCGCGCGGGGCGAGGCGGCCAGCCGCTCCAGGGTCAGCGGCTGCCCGTCGGGGTCCGCGAGCGGCAGCCGCCAATTGGGGTACTGGTCCCAGGTCCCCGGCAGGTTCTGCGGCCTGCGGTCCCCCACCGCGTCCGGCAGCCACATCCCGACCAGCCGCGCCGGGGTGGCCGCCAGGAAGCGGTGGAAGGCCCTGATCTCCGCCGCCTCGTCGCCCGGCCCCTCCGGCAGCAGCCCCAGCCGCTGGAGCAGCCCCAGCCACTCGGCGGTCTCGGCGGCGTCCCGGGCCCGCTCCCGCTCCAGGTCGCCGGGGAGCAGCCCGAGCCGGTGGCGGAGCGTCACATGGGCGCCGGAGAGCCGGGCGGCGGTGGGGGGCAGGTCGTGGGTGGTGGCGGTGGCCACGCAGCCGGGCCGCCACGCCTCCGGGGGCAGCGGGCGCCCGGTGCCCGCCCAGTCCCGCTCGAACCAGAGCACCGAGGTGCCGAGCACCCCGCGCCGGGCCAGCGCCTCCCGGACACCCGGCTCGACCGTGCCGAGGTCCTCGCCGATGACGAGGGCGCCCGCGCGGTGGGCCTCCAGGACGAGGAGGGCGAGCATGGCCTCGGCGTCGTGCCGCACGTACGTGCCCTCGGCGGGCTCCGCGCCCTCGGGCACCCACCAGAGCCGGAACAGGCCCATGACGTGGTCGATCCGCAGCGCGCCCGCGTGCCGCAGCAGTTCGCGCAGCAGACCCCGGTACGGGGCGTAGCCCTCGGCGGCCAGCGCGTCCGGGCGCCAGGGCGGCAGGCCCCAGTCCTGGCCTCGGGCGTTGAAGGCGTCGGGCGGGGCGCCCACGGACATCCCGGCGGCGAAGACGTGCCGCTGGGCCCACGCGTCGGAGCCGTCCGGGTGGACGCCGACGGCCAGGTCGTGGACGATCCCGACCGCCATCCCGGCCCGCCGGGCGGTGTCCGCGGCGGCGGCGAGCTGGCCGTCCGTCAGCCAGGCCAGCCGGCAGTGGAAGTCGACCCGCGCGGCGAGCTCCGCGTCGGCCCGGACGGCCGCCTCGGCCGCCCGCGGCTCGCGCAGCTCCTCGGGCCAGCGGCGCCAGTGGTGCCCGTGCCGCTCGGCGAGCGCCTGGTAGGTGGCGTGGTCCTCCAGGGCGCGCCCGCGCTCGGCGAGGAAGTCGCGGTAGGCGGCGCGGCGGCCGGGGCCGAGCTCCACGGTGTGGATCAGTTCGAGGGCCCGCAGCTTGGCCGCCCAGACGGCGTCCCGGTCGATCAGCGCGCCCTTGCCGATGACCCGTTCGCGCAGCTCGCCCGCGTCGGCGAGGACGGCTTCGAGCTCCTCGCGCCGGTCCGGGCCGAGCAGCGCGTACTCGGGGACGTCCTCGATCCGCAGGTGCACCGGGTCCGGGAAGCGGCGCGAGGAGGGGCGGTACGGGGAGGGGTCGGTGGGCGCGCCGGGCACGGCCGCGTGCAGGGGGTTGACCTGCACGAATCCGGTGCCGTGCGTCCGGCCCGCCCAGTCGGCGAGCTCCCGCAGGTCGCCGAGGTCGCCCATGCCCCAGGAGCGGGCGGAGAGCAGCGAGTAGAGCTGGACGAGCAGGCCGTGGGAGCGCCCCTCGGGCCCCGGCGCGTGCGCGGGGGCGACGATCAGGGTGGCGGCGCCCCGGCGCCCGTCGGGGGTCTCGGCGGCGAGCCGGTGCACGCCGAGCGGGAGGGCGCTCCAGTCGGGGGGCGCGCCGGCGGACGCCCCGGCGGGGCTCGTGGGGCTCGTGGGGCTCGTGGGGCTCGTGGGGCTCGTGGGGCTCGTGACGGCCGACCCGGTGGGGCCGGTGACGGTGGGCCAGGTGACGGTCGTGCCGTCCTCGGTGGTGACGGTGAGCCGGGTGCCGGGCGGCAGCCCGAGGGCGGGGCGCGCGGGCCCGTCCCGCCAGTGGACGAGGGTGGGTGCCAGCAGGCGGGCGCGGGCGGCCCGTTCGGCCGCGCCGAGCGCGGCGGCGAGCGCCTCGGGCGTGGACGCGTCGACGTCCAGGGCGCGCAGGACGGCCACCACCGTGGCCTCGGGCACGGCGACCGTGACCCCTTCGGAGGGGGCGTACTCGGTGGCGACGCCGTGCAGTTCGGCGAGACGGGCCAGGGTCACTTCACACTCCGGGTGACTCCGTGCCGCCCGCGGTGCCCCGGGCGGTGGGTTCGCTGGTCAGGGGGGCCGCCTCGATGAGCGGCGGCTCGCTGGTGAGGGGTGCGGCGTCGGCGAGCGGGGGTTCGCTGGTGAGCGGGCCCTGCCGGGGGACGCGGATCGGTGCGGGGGTCCGCTCGCGTATCCGCGGGGCGGGCTGGTCGGTCGCGTGCACGGGAACTCCCGGTTCGTCTCGGCGGGCCCGGCGGGCCCGGTGGACCCCTGCGGGCCCGATGGACCCGGCGGACCCCATGCGGGCTCGGCGGTCTCGGTCGGTCCCGGTCGGTCCCGGCGGGCCGGGCGGCCGGGACGGCACGGGAAGGATTACCCAGCGCTCCCCGTTTTACCGGCGGAAGTTGACGAACGGGTGCCACCTCGCCGGAAGCCCCTCCGGCAAACGGGACAGTTCGACCAGTCGCATTGACACTCCGTCGGCCCGGGTGATGGGCTCGCCGTCATCGAATCGTGACCCACGGGACCGAAGGGAGCACCCGTGCACCTCGGGCACAGGAGGCGGACGGCGACCGCGGTGGCCGTCGCGGTCATCGGCGGATTCCTCGGCGGCGCCGTCCCGGCCCCGGCCCTGGCGCTGCCCGGCACCCCGGGCGCCCCGGGCACCCTCGTCACCTCACCCGCCTCACCCACCTCACCCACCTCACCCACCGCTCCTGTCACGCCCACCACCGCCGCCACCGCCGCCGCGCCCGCCGTCTGGCCGCGCCCCCAGTCGCTGGCCGTCACGGGCGCGCCGGTGGCGCTCGGCGCGGAGGTAACGCTCGTGGCGGCGCCCGGCGCCGATCCGGGCGCCCTCGACGCGCTGCGCGCGCTGCTGCGGTCGGGCGGCGTGCGCACGGTCCACGAGGCCCTGCCGGGCCGGGGCGCGGTGCTCCGGGTCGGCGAGGACGCCGCCGGGGCCCGGGAGGCGCTGGCGGCGCTGCGGGTGCCCGCGCGGGGCGACCTGCCGGACGGCGGCTACCGGCTCGCGGCCGGGCGCGTCCAGGGCCGGGACACGGTGGTGCTGGACGGCACCGGCGAGGACGGCCTGTTCCACGCGGTCCAGACGCTGCGTCAACTGCTGCGCGCCGACGGGACCCTGCCGGGTGTCCGGGTCCGCGACTGGCCCGGCACGGCCGTGCGCGGCATCACCGAGGGCTTCTACGGGCGCCCCTGGAGCCGCGAGGAGCGGCTGGCCCAGGTCGATTTCCTCGGCCGCACCAAGCAGAACCGCTATCTGTACGCGCCCGGGGACGACCCGTACCGCCAGGCGCTGTGGCGCGAGCCCTATCCGGCCGCCGAGCGGGCCGCCTTCCGCGAGCTCGCCGACCGGGCCCGGGCCAACCACGTGACGCTCGCCTGGTCCGTGGCCCCCGCCCAGTCGATGTGCCTGTCCTCGGAGCGGGACCTGGCCGCGCTGACGGCGAAGCTCGACGCCATGTGGGCGCTGGGGGTGCGCGCCTTCCAGCTCGGCTTCCAGGACGTCAGCTACAGCGAGTGGCGCTGCGCGGCGGACGCCGAGACCTTCGGGCGGGGTCCCGAGGCAGCCGCCCGCGCGCACGCGCGGGTGGCCGGCGCGGTGGCCCGGCACCTGGCCGAGCGTCACCCGGGGGCGCAGCCGCTGTCGGTGGTGCCGACCGAGTACTACCAGGACGGCGCGACCCCGTACCGCACGGCGCTGGCCGGGGCCCTGGACCCGCGGGTGCAGCTGGCCTGGACGGGTGTCGGGGCGGTGCCGAGGACCATCACGGGGCGCGACCTGGCCGGCGCCCGCGACGCGCTGCGCCACCCGCTGGTCACCATGGACGACTACCCGGTCAACGACTACGCCCAGGACCGGCTCTTCCTCGGCCCCTCGACGGGCCGGGAGCCGGCCGTCGCCGCCGGGAGCGCGGCCTACCTGGCCACCGCCATGCAGCAGCCGACCGCCTCGCGCGTGCCGCTGTTCACGGCCGCCGACTTCGCCTGGAACCCGAAGGGCTACCGGCCCCAGGAGTCCTGGCGGGCGGCCGTCGAGGACCTGGCCGGGCCCGATCCGGCCGCCCGCGCGGCGCTCGGCGCGCTGGCCGGGAACGGGGCCTCCTCGCTGCTCGCCCCGGAGGCGGAGTCGGCCTATCTGAAGCCGCTCGCCGACGCCTTCTGGGCGAGCCGCACCGGCGCCGACCCGGCGGCCCGGGAGCGGGCTGCGGGCGAGCTGCGGGCCGCGTTCACCGTGATGCGGCGGGCGCCGGAGCGGCTGGCCGGGACGGCGGGCGGCGCGCTCCGCGCGGAGGCGGGGCCGTGGCTGGAGCGGCTCGCGCGGTACGGGCGGGCGGGCGAGACGGCCGTGGACATGCTGCTCGCCCAGGCGCGCGGCGACGGCGCCGGGGCCTGGCGGGCGCAGCTGGAGCTGGAGCGGCGGCGCGAGGAGCTGGCGGCGGGCCCGGTGACGGTCGGCAAGGGCGTGCTGGACCCGTTCCTGGCGCGGGCGGTGACGGAGTCGGCAGCCTGGACCGGCGCGGACCGGGTGACCGGCCCCGGGCTGCGCGCGGACGCGGCGCCGGACGCGTACACGGTCCGGATGGCGCACGCCCGGCCGATGGAGACGGTCACCGTGATGACGGAGCCCGGCGAGGGCGCCGCGGGCACCCTGGAGGCCCTGGTGCCCGGCGAGGGCTGGCGGGCGCTGGGCCCGCTGGCGGCCTCGGGCTGGACGCAGGCGGACCTGGCGGGGCTCCGCGCGGAGGCGGTGCGGATCGTGTGGGACGGCCCGGCGGGGCGGGTGCGCTCGCTGGTGCCGTGGTTCGCGGACGAGCCGCGGGCCGGGCTCGAACTGGAGCGCGCGGAGACCGACGCGGAGATCGGCGGCCCGGCGGTCCGGGTGGCCGCGACCCTGGAGGGGCGGCGGGCGGCGGAGCTGCGCGGGGCGCTGGCCGCGCGGGCGCCGAAGGGGATCACGGTGCGGCTGCCGGCCGAGGCGCTGGTGCCGCGCGGCACCCGGGCCACGGTGCCGTTGGAGGTGACGGTCGCGGCGGGCACGCCACCCGGCGCGTACGCCGTCCCGGTGAGCTTCGCGGGCGAGGAGCGGGTGCTCACGGTGCGGGCGTTCCCCCGGACGGCGGGCCCGGACCTGGCGCCGGGCGGCACGGCCTCGTCCTCGGGCGACGAGACGCCCGACTTCCCGGCGGCGCTGGCCGTGGACGGCGATCCGGCGACCCGCTGGTCCTCGCCCGCCGAGGACGGCGCCTGGTGGCAGCTGGAGCTGGCGGCGCCGGCCCGGGTGGGGCAGGTGGTGCTGCACTGGCAGGACGCCTACGCGCGGGGCTACCGGATCCAGGTCTCCGCCGACGGGCGCGTCTGGCGTACGGCCGCCACGGTCCGCGACGGGCGGGGCGGCCGGGAGGCGGTGCGGATGGACGCGCCGGACACCCGCTTCCTGCGGGTCCAGGGCGACGCGCGGGCCACGGCGTACGGCTATTCGCTGTGGACGGTGGAGGCGTACGCGGTGGCGGAGCCGCCGGCGGACGGCCGGAAGGACACGGAGGGCACGGCGGCGCCCGGGGACGCGCACCCGCCGTCCGGCACGGGCGGGGACGGGGCCGGGCCCGGGGCCGGGGAGCCCCCGGAGGAGCGCGGCGGCCCGGCCCCCGGCCCCTCCTGAGCCCCCGCGCCCGGAACGCGAAAGGCCCGGCTCAACCCGTCGTCACGGCCCCCACGGGGGCGGTGACGACCGAGTCGATCCGGGCCAGCGCGTCGTCCGCGCCGTACGGCTGGAGGTAGGGCAGCCATCGCGGGTCGCGATGGCCGGTCCCGATGATCCGCCAGGCCAGGCCGGTCGGCGGGGCGGGTTGGTGCCGTAGCCGCCAGCCCAGCTCGCGCAGGTGCCGGTCGGCTTTGACGTGGTTGCAGCGGCGGCAGGCCGCCACGACGTTCTCCCAGGCGTGCGTCCCCCCGCGGCTGCGCGGAATGACGTGGTCGACGCTGGTTGCGACGCCTCCGCAGTACATGCAGCGTCCGCCGTCGCGGGCGAAGAGCGCTCTGCGGGTCAAGGGGACGGGCCCCCGGTAGGGGACCCGCACGAACCGCTTGAGGCGCACCACACTGGGTGCGGCCATCACCCGGCTCTCGCTGTGCAGGAAGGCGCCGGACTCCTCTAGGCAGAGTGCCTTGTTCTCCAGGACGAGGACGAGCGCGCGGTGGAGCGGTACGACGCCGAGCGGCTCGTACGACGCGTTGAGGACCAGGACATGCGGCACGGATGCCTCCTATGACGCCGGCGGCGCGTGGCTCGCGCCGGGACGAAACTGCCCCCAGTCTCTCCTCATGCCTGGTCGGCGCGCCACCACGTACCGGTAACGGGTACCGCGCGGGGGGTGTTCTCGACCACATCGGCGGCGTTCGGGGAGTCTTTCGCGGGCGGCGGCCCGTCTTCCCCTGTGCACCCGCCGTGCACCGCACGAACCCGCCCGCGCACGCCGACCGGGGCACGCCGTGTCCCCCGTTAGTGTGGACGGATCGCCCCACGGATTGCCCGCCCCTGCCCTGGAGGTCCCCCCGTGCCCCCCGTGTTCTGGTCCGCCCTGCCGACCGCCGACGCCCCGCCCTCCGTCCCGGTGACGCTGGACGAGGCGGCCGAGACGGCGACGAACGCCGCGGGGTGGGTGGAGCAGAACTGGGCCACCTGGCTGAACACGGGCCTGCGGATCGTGCTGATCCTGGTCGTGGCGCTGACCCTGCGGATGCTGATCCGCCGGGCCCTGACCAAGCTGATAGACCGGATGAACCGGTCGGCGCAGGCGGTCGAGGGGACGGCGCTGGGCGGCCTGCTGGTCAACGCGGAGCGGCGCCGGCAGCGCTCGGAGGCCATCGGCTCGGTGCTGCGCTCGGTCGCCTCGTTCCTCATCCTCGGCACGGCCGGCCTGATGATCCTGGGCGCCTTCAAGATCGACCTGGCGCCGTTGCTGGCCTCGGCCGGTGTGGCGGGTGTGGCGATCGGCTTCGGCGCGCGCAACCTGGTGACGGACTTCCTCTCCGGCGTCTTCATGATCCTGGAGGACCAGTACGGGGTCGGCGACACGGTCGACGCCGGGGTCGCCTCCGGCGAGGTCGTCGAGGTGGGCCTGCGGGTGACGAAGCTGCGCGGTGTGGACGGCGAGATCTGGTACGTCCGCAACGGCGAGATCAAGCGGATCGGCAACCTCAGCCAGGGCTGGGCGACCGCCGCGGTGGACGTGACGGTCCGCCCGACGGAGGACCTGGACCGGGTGTCGGCGGTGATCGGCGAGGCGTCCGAGTCCATGGCGAAGGAAGAGCCGTGGAACGAGCGCCTGTGGGGCCCGGTGGAGATCCTGGGCCTCACCGAGGTGCTGCTCGACTCGATGACGGTCCGCGTCTCGGCGAAGACGATGCCGGGCAAGAAGCTGGGCGTGGAGCGGGAGCTGCGCTGGCGGATCAAGCGGGCGCTGGACGAGGCGGGCATCCGGATCGTCGGCGGGGTGCTGCCCGCGCAGGCGGAGGACTCCCCCGCCGACCCGTCGGCGGCCGTGGCGGCCCCCTCGGCCTTCGCCTCCCCGACCTCCCCCCAGTCCGCGGCGGCCACCCCGCTGCCGAAGCCGGACCTCACGAAGTAGCCGTTCCGCACACCTTCCGAGGGCGTCCCGTCGATGATGGCGGGGCGCCCTCACGCGTTCCGGGCCCCGGCCGACCGGTCCGCCGGGGGGTACGTCGGGGGTCCGCCGGGGGTCCGCCGGGGGTCCGTCAGGGGTACACCCGGGGTACGCCCGGGGTCCGTCGCGGGTCCGCCCTGGTCCGTACCGGACCGACGCGGGCTCTTGACGCCCCGGCGACGGGCGTCTTACCTTCCTCCCAACCCAATAGGAAAGTTTCCTAACAATGCGGCGGGACAAGGCGGCTCCGACATGGCAGGTACCACCCCGGGAACCCCCGGCACCCCGCGCGTGCTGCGGGCCATGAACGACCGGGCCGCGCTCGACCTGCTGCTGGAGCACGGCCCCCTCTCGCGCACCCGGATCGGCAAGCTCACCGGGCTCTCCAAGCCGACCGCCTCCCAGCTCCTCGCCCGCCTCGAAGCCGCCGGTCTCGTGATCGAGACCGGGACCACCGCGGGCCGCCCCGGGCCCAACGCGCAGCTGTACGCGGTCAACCCCCGGGCCGCCTACGCGGCGGGGCTCGACGTCTCGCCGCGGCTGATCCGCGCCGCCGTCGCCGACGTGACCGGCGCGGTGGTCGGCGAGTTCGAGCTGCGGACCCCCGGCCGCCCGGCCGAGGGCGGCGTGGTCCGGCAGGTCGCCGACGCGCTCACCGGCGCCGTCACCGCCGCCGGGCTCGGCGGGCTCGACGCGCTGCACCGGGTGGTCATCGGCACCCCCGGCGCCTTCGACCCGGCCACCGGCCGCCTGCGCTACGCCTCCCACCTGCCCGGCTGGCACTCCCCCACGCTCCTGGAGGAGCTGGCCGTCGCCCTGCCGATGCCCTTCGAGTACGAGAACGACGTCAACCTCGTCGCCGTCGCCGAGCAGCGCCTGGGCGCCGCCCAGGGCCACGAGGACTTCGTGCTGCTGTGGAACGAGACCGGCGTCGGCGCCGCCGTCGTGCTCGGCGGGCGGCTGCACCGCGGCTTCACCGGCGGCGCCGGAGAGGTCGGCTTCCTGCCGGTGCCCGGCACCCCGCTCGTCCGGCAGGTCACCAAGGCCAACTCCGGCGGCTTCCAGGAGCTCGCCGGCGTCCAGTCGATCCCCCGGATCGCCAAGACCCTCGGCATCGACACCCGCGAGCAGCCGTACGTGGAGACCGCCGCCGCACTCCTCGCGCACGCCGCCGCCCACCACGACGAGGACGCGCGCTACGCCGAGCTCCTCGACACGTACGCCGAGCGCCTGGCGACCGGTCTCGCCGCCGTCGTCGCCGTGCTCGACCCGGAGCTCCTGGTCCTCGCCGGGGAGGCCGTCACCCCCGGCGGCGAGCCGCTGCGCGCCCGCGTCCAGGCCCAGCTCGCCGATCTGGCCGCCGCCCGGCCCCGGCTGGTCCTCGCCGCCGTGGCGCCGCACCCCGTGCTGCGCGGCGCGCTGGAGAACGCCCTGGCCGCCACCCGCGACGAGGTCTTCGACACCTCCCGCTGAACCCCGTACCGCCGCACCGCCGTACCACCGCACGACCCGTACCGCCCCTGCCCCTCGTACGCCCCCGCCCCGCCCAGGGAGACCCGCCATGCCCGCACGTCAGCGCCGGCTCGCCGCCTCGCTCGCCGCCACCGCCTCCATAGCCCTGTTCGCCTCCGCCTGTACCGGCTCGACGGGCGCGAACTCCGCCGACGACCCGAACGCGCAGACGACGATCACCTTCTGGCACGGCTGGAACGCCCCGTCCGAGGTGAAGGCGATCAACGACAACATCGCCCGCTTCACGAAGGCGCACCCGAACATCAAGGTCGACGTCATCGGCGGCATCAACGACGACAAGCTCAACCAGGCGCTGCGCACCGGCGGTTCCAAAGGCCCGGACGTGGTCTCCTCCTTCACCACCTCCAACGTCGGCAAGTTCTGCTCCTCCGGCGCCCTCGCCGACCTGAAGCCCTTCATCGAGAAGTCCAAGCTGGACCTCGACAAGATCATCCCGAAGACGCTGCTCCAGTACACGCAGTTCGACGGCAAGCGCTGCGCGATGCCGCTGCTCACCGACGCCTACGGCCTCTACTACAACAAGACCGCCTTCAAGGACGCCGGCCTCGACCCCGAGAAGCCGCCGCGCACCTACTCCGAGCTGCTGGCCACGGCCAAGAAGCTGACCAAGCCCAAGGGCGACTCCTTCGAGCGGCTCGGCTTCATGCCGAACTACCACGGCTACGAGACCACCAGCGAGCACTACCTGGGCAGCTGGGGCCCCACCTACTTCGACGCGAACGGCAAGTCGGCCGTCGGCACCGACCCCGGCATCGCCGAGATGATGACCGTCCAGAAGAAGATGGTCGACGAGCTCGGCGGCTACGAGAAGCTGGAGCGCTACCGCACCGGCTTCGGCGACGAGTGGGGCGCCAAGCACCCCTTCCACACCGGCCAGGTCGCCATGCAGATGGACGGCGAGTGGCGGCTCGGCATGGCCACCGACGCCAAGGTGCCCTTCGACATCGGCGTCGCCCCCATGCCCGTACCGGACAGCCAGGCCGCCGACTACGGCAAGGGCTTCCTCTCCGGCACGATCATGGGCATCGCGCCGCAGAGCAAGAAGCAGAACGCGGCCTGGGAACTGATCAAGTTCATGACCACGGACACCGAGGCCGTCGTCGCCTTCGCCAACGGCATCCGCAACGTGCCCTCCACCTTCGAGGCCCTGAAGTCGCCGGACCTGAAGTTCGACCCGCGCTTCAAGACCTTCCTGGAGATCGCGCAGCACGAGAAGTCCAACACCCCGGCCGGCGCGATCAACGGCGACTCGTACCTCAAGACCCTCCAGGACTTCGCCCTCCAGTACGAGAAGGGCGGCGTGAGCGACCTCAAGGCCGGCCTGGCGAAGACCGCCCAGCAGATCGACACCGACATGGCCAAGGCGAACAACGGCCGATGAGCACCCACACGCTCCGCGCCAAGCGCCGCAGGTCGGCGCTCCGGACGGCGGCCTTCATGTCACCGTGGCTGATCGGGTTCGCCGTCTTCTTCGCCTACCCGCTGGTCTCCACCGTCTACTTCTCCTTCATGAACTACGACGGCTTCACCCCGCCGTCCTTCAACGGGCTGGAGAACTGGACGTACGTCCTGCGGGACTACCCGATGTTCTGGCCGGCCCTGCGCAACACCCTGTGGCTGGTGGTCGTGATGGTCGCCTGCCGGGTCGTC
Organism: Streptomyces sp. NPDC048659; assembly: GCF_040650575.1. Lineage (NCBI taxonomy): Bacteria > Bacillati > Actinomycetota > Actinomycetes > Kitasatosporales > Streptomycetaceae > Streptomyces > Streptomyces sp. NPDC048659. The sequence continues at coordinate 66,459 of NZ_JBEZHM010000020.1, forward strand.
TTCGGCCTCGGCATCGGCCTGCTCATCACGAAGATCAAGACCGGCGCCGGGGTCTTCCGCACCCTGTTCTACCTGCCCTACCTGGCCCCGCCGGTCGCCGCCACGCTCGCCTTCGTCTTCCTGCTCAACCCCGGCACCGGCCCGGTCAACGCGCTGCTCGACGGGGTCGGCATCACCGGCCCCGGCTGGTTCACCGACGCCGCCTGGTCCAAGCCCGCGCTCACCATGCTCGCGGTCTGGGGCATCGGCGACCTGATGGTCATCTTCATGGCCGCGCTGCTCGACGTGCCGAAGGAGCAGTACGAGGCGGCCGAACTGGACGGCGCCTCGCCCTTCCAGCGCTTCCGCTTCGTGACCCTGCCGAACATCTCGCCGATCGTGATGTTCGCGGTCGTCACCGGGGTCATCCAGGCCATGCAGTACTACACCCAGCCGCTGGTGGCCGGAAAGGTCGCCTCCGGCGTCATGGGCGGCTCCGGGCAGCCCTTCGAGCCCGGCTACCCCGACAAGTCCACGCTGACCCTGCCGCAGCTCGTCTACAACCTCGGCTTCCAGCGCTTCGACTACGGCGCCGCCTGCGCCATCGCCCTCGTCCTCTTCGCCCTGGCCATGCTCTTCACCGGGCTGCTGATGCGCCGCCGCGGCGGCCTCATCCAGGCAGGTGACTGACCCGTGAGCCAGGTACTCGACCCCCCGAAGACGACGGCACGCGGCGCCGAGGGAACCTCCCCCGCCGCCCGCACCGCCCGCCGCAAGGCGCTGCTGCACTGGATCGCGGTGCACTCGCTCGGCGTCGCCGCCGCGCTCTTCTTCGTCCTGCCCTTCGTCTTCGTCCTGTTCACCTCGCTGATGAGCGACCAGCAGGCGCTCACCCGCGACCTCACCCCGAACACCTGGGAGTGGGGCAACTACGTCCGCGTCTTCGAGACCCCGGGCTTCCTCACCTGGTGGCGCAACACCCTGGTGTACGCGGGCGCCGGCACCGTCCTGACGGTGCTCTCCTCGATCCCGGTGGCGTACGCGCTCGCCAAGTTCCGCTTCCGCGGGCGCAACCTCTCGCTGCTCCTCGTGATCTCGATGATGATGCTGCCGCCGCAGGTCGTCATCATCCCGATGTACCTGTTCTGGTCCAAGGAGCTGGACCTGTCCGGCACCCTGTGGCCGCTGATCATCCCGATGGCCTTCGGCGACGCGTTCTCCATCTTCCTGCTGCGCCAGTTCCTCATGACCATCCCGAACGAATACCTCGACGCGGCCCGTGTGGACGGCTGCGGCGAACTGCGCACCCTCGTGAGGGTCGTGCTGCCGATGGCGAAACCGGGGATCGCGGCCGTCGCGCTCTTCCAGTTCTTCGCCGCGTGGAACGACTACTTCGGACCGCAGATCTACGCCTCGGAGAACCCGGGGGCGTGGACGCTGAGCTACGGCCTGGAGTCCTTCAAGAGCGCGCACCACACCGACTGGAATCTGACCATGGCCGCGACCGTCCTGGTCATGGCCCCCGTGATCCTCGTCTTCTTCTTCGCCCAGAAGGCGTTCGTCGAGGGTGTCACGCTGACCGGAGTGAAGGGCTAGCCGACGTTATGAAGCTCGCTGTCGTGGGGGGCGGCTCCACCTACACCCCCGAACTGATCGACGGGTTCGCGCGCTTGCGCGACACCCTGCCCATCACCGAACTGGTCCTCGTCGACCCGGCCGCCGACCGGCTGGACCTGGTCGGCGGCCTGGCCCGGCGGATCTTCGCCAAGCAGGACCACGAGGGCCGGATCACCACCACCTCGGACCTCGACGCGGGTGTCGAGGGCGCCGACGCCGTCCTGCTCCAGCTCCGCGTCGGCGGCCAGGCCGCCCGCGAGCAGGACGAGACCTGGCCGCTGGAGTGCGGCTGCGTCGGCCAGGAGACCACCGGCGCCGGCGGCCTCGCCAAGGCGCTGCGCACCGTCCCGGTCGTCCTGGACATCGCCGAGCGGGTCCGGCGCGCCAACCCGGACGCCTGGATCATCGACTTCACCAACCCGGTCGGCATCGTCACCCGGGCGCTGCTCCAGGCCGGGCACAAGGCCGTCGGGCTGTGCAACGTGGCCATCGGCTTCCAGCGGAAGTTCGCCGCGCTGCTCGGCGTCTCCCCCGCCGAGGTCCACCTCGACCACGTCGGGCTCAACCACCTGACCTGGGAGACCGGGGTGCGCCTCGGCGGCCCCGAGGGCGAGGACGTGCTGCCCCGGCTGCTCGCCGAGCACGGCGAGGCCGTCGCCGCCGACCTGCGCATGGACCGGGAGCTCGTGGACCGGCTCGGCGTGGTCCCCTCGTACTACCTGCGCTACTTCTACGCGCACGACGAGGTCGTGAAGGAGCTCGGCAGCAAGCCCTCGCGGGCGGCCGAGGTCGCCGCGATGGAGAAGGAGCTCCTGGAGCTGTACGGGGACCCCTCGCTCGACGAGAAGCCGGCCCTGCTCGCCAAGCGCGGCGGCGCCTTCTACTCGGAGGCGGCCGTGGACCTGGCCGCCTCGCTGCTGGGCGGCGGCGGCTCGCCGTACCAGGTGGTGAACACGTACAACAACGGCACGCTGCCGTTCCTGCCGGACGACGCCGTCATCGAGACGCAGGCGGCGGTGGGCCCGGCCGGTGCCGTGCCGCTCGCCGTGCCGCGGCTCGACCCGCTGTACGCGGGGCTGATCGCGAACGTCACCGCCTACGAGGACCTGGCCCTCCAGGCGGCGCTCAAGGGCGGCCGCGACCGCGTCTTCAAGGCGCTGCTCGCGCACCCGCTGGTCGGGCAGTTCGGGTACGCCGAGGCGCTGACCGACCGTCTGATCGCGCACAACCGGGAGCACCTCGCGTGGGCGTGAGAGGGATCGCGCTGGCCGTCGACGCCGGCAACAGCAAGACCGACGTCGCCGTCGTCGGCGAGGACGGCCGCGTCCTCGGCGCGGCGCGCGGCGGCGGGTTCCAGCCGCCCGTGGTGGGTGTGGAGACGGCCGTCGGCGCGCTCGCCGAGATCGTCGGCCGGGCCTGCGCCGAGGCCCGTGTCCCGGCCTCCTTCGAGGTGGTCGCGGCCTGCCTGGCCAACGCCGACCTGCCGGTGGAGGAGGCCGAGCTGAAGGCCGCCCTGGAGGCGCGCGGCTGGAGCCCCTCGGTCCACGTGCACAACGACACCTTCGCCATCCTGCGGGCCGGGATCGACGAGCCGCGGGGCGTCGCCGTGGTGTGCGGGGCCGGGATCAACTGCGTCGGGATGCTGCCGGACGGGCGGACCGCGCGGTTCCCCGCGATCGGGAAGATATCCGGCGACTGGGGCGGCGGCGGCGGACTCGCCGACGAGGCCCTGTGGTTCGCGGCGCGCGCCGAGGACGGGCGGGGCGAGCCCACGGAGCTCGCCCGCACCCTGCCGGCGCACTTCGGGCTGCCGACGATGTACGCGCTGATAGAGGCGCTGCACCTGGGGCGGATCGAGGCCGAGCGGAAGCACGAGCTGACGCCGGTGCTGTTCCGGACCAGCGCCGGGGGCGACCCGGTGGCCGGGGCGCTCGTGGACCGGCTGGCCGACGAGGTGGTGGCGCTGGCCTCGGTCGCGCTCGGGCGGCTGGACCTGCTCGACGAGGCGGCGCCGGTGATGCTGGGCGGCAGCGTGCTGGCCGCCCGCCATCCCCGGCTCGACGCGCGGATCGCCGAACTCCTGGGCGCGAAGGCGCCGAAGGCGGTGATCGGGGTGGTGACCGCCCCGCCGGTGCTGGGCGCGGGGCTGCTCGCGCTGGACGCCTGGGGCACCGGCCCCGAGGCGGCGGACCGGCTGCGGGAGCACTACGGGGCCTGACGGGGCCTGACTGGGCCTGACTGGCACCGACGGGCCTTACGGGCGCGGGGCGTTCCCTCACGGGGCGCCCCGCACGCATGTTCACCCGCACGAGCGACGTTCGAGAAGGAACCGATCGCGGCCGGACGTCGTATTCAAAGTGAGGAAGGTGTGAAGGGGGGTTCGCCCGCGGAGGGTCCGCGGCCATGCGGCACGATAGGAACAAGATCGAGTCAATCCCGGTGTGCGTCCGGGCCACTGCGGCCATACTGCTGGCCGGGAGGCGGCCACCGCTCCGCCGGACGGACCGGTCGACGTCTCAGACCGAGGGGGAGGTCACGTGACACATCCGCCGAACGCGCCCGCCACCTCGGCGGCGCGGGGCACCGGCGGCGCGCCCGCGCGACCCGGCTCCGGCGTGCCCGCGCAGTCCGGGGCCGTCGTCCCGGCCGAGGTGCCGCCGCCCGCGGCGCCCGGCGCCTGGACGCAGGGCCGCGAGCTGCTGCGCCGGGCCGCCACGACCGAGCCCGGCCGGCTGCGGATCCTCGGCGCCCTGCTGGCGCTGCTGGTCGTCGCCTTCGGGGCCGTCACCGCCTTCGAGGTCTCCGACCGCGCCGCCGCCACCGACGACGTGGTGGGCCGCAGCCAGCCGCTGAGCGCCGACGCCGCCGACATCTACCGCTCGCTCGCCGACGCCGACGCCACCGCCGCCAGCGGCTTCCTGGCCGGCCCGCAGGAGCCCGAGCAGATCCGCGAGCGGTACACGGACGACGTCACCACCGCCTCCCGGCTCCTGGTGAAGGCCGCCGCCAGCACCGAGGTCTCCGGCGAGTCGGCGCGCGAACTGGCCACGCTCAGCGAGCACCTGCCCCGCTACACGGGCCTGGTCGAGCGGGCCCGCGCCGCCAACCGGCAGGGCCTGCCGCTGGGCGGCGCCTACCTGCGCTACGCGAACCAGACGATGGCCCAGGAGCTGCTGCCCGCCGCCGAGCGACTGTACGCGGCGGAGACCCGGCGGCTGCACGAGGACGACGACGCGGCCCGGATCTGGCCCTTCCTCTCCGTCGCCCTCGGCCTCGCGGCGCTCGCCGTCCTGGTCTGGGCCCAGCGCCGCACCTACGCGCGCACCCACCGGGTGTTCAACCGGGGGCTGCTCGGCGCGACCGCCGCCTGCCTGGCCGGACTGCTGTGGCTGCTCGCCGGGCACGGGCTGGCCCGCGCGGGGCTCGACGAGGCCCGCACCCGCGGCCAGGACTCCCTCCAGGTCCTCAACGAGGCCCGGATCAGCTCCCTGAAGGCCCGCGCCAGCGAGAACCTGACGGTGGTGGCGCGCGGCGCCGTGCTCACCGAGGACGGCAAGCGCGACAAGTACGAGGCGGACTACGCCGCCAGCGCCTCCGCCCTCGCCTCGGCGCTCGCCTCCGCGACCCGGCTCGCCGACGACGAGGAGGGCCGCGGCCCGCTCACCGAGGCCGCCGCCCGGGCCGGCGAATGGCGCGAACGGCACGCCCAGGCGCGGGAGAAGGACGACGCGGGCGACTTCGACGGGGCGATGCAGCGGATCATCGGGCCCACGGAGTCGACCGGCCAGTCCTTCGACCAGCTCGACGCGGCCCTCGGCCGCGCCCTCGCCCACGAGCAGGACGAGTTCACCCGCGCCGCCGAGGGCAGCCGGGCCGCGCTGACCGGGCTGCCGCTGGGCGCGGCGGTGCTCGGGGTGCTCGGCGCGGCGTGCGCCGTGACGGGCGTCAACCGCAGACTGTCGGAGTACCGGTGAGAGGGGGCGGAATGCCGGACGGCATCACGCACACGGACCCGGCGGGCCCGGCGGAGGACCCGACGGGCCTGGCGGGCCCGTCATCCGGCGCGGCCTCCGGCCCCGGGGCGGTCCGCCTGACCGCGCGCCGGGTCGCCGGACGGCTGCGCGGCTGGGGCGGGGTCGCCGCCATGGCCACGGTCTGCGCGCTGACCGCCTCGCTGACGCTGCTGTCGCTGCCGCACGCCTCGCCGGGCGCCGCGCAGGGGCCCGTGACGGGACCCGGGGTGGGCGTCGGCGTGCAGGTGCGGGCCGGGAGCGGCGAGAGCGCCGACGAGTGCCGCCGCCCCGAGGCGTCGCTGACCCCGTCGAGCGCCGACGGCCCCGCCGTGGCCGCGATCAAGCAGCGCGGCAAGCTGATCGTCGGCGTCGACCAGAACAGCTACCGCTGGGGCTACCGCACACCGGCCACCACCACCGTGCTGCCCGACGGGCGCAAGGAGGCCAGCCCCGGCAGGCTGGTGGGCTTCGACATCGACCTGGCGCGCGCCATCGCCAAGGACATCCTCGGCGACGAGGACGCCATCGTCTTCCGGACCATCCCGACCAACCAGCGGATCGCCGCCCTGGAGAGCCGCAAGGTCGACCTCGTGGTCCGCACGATGACGATCAACTGCAAGCGCATCCAGCAGGTCTCCTTCTCCACCGCCTACTTCCAGGTCGGGCAGCAGATCCTCGCCCCCAAGGACTCGGAGATCACCGGCTACGACACCTCCCTCAGCGGCAAGCGGGTCTGCACCGCCGAGGGCTCCACGGCCTACGAGGAGCTGGAGGAGAAGTCCTTCGGCGCGGTCTACAAGGACGTGGGCGACGGCACCAAGGACGACCCGGACCTGCTGACCGTCCCCAACCAGCTCGACTGCCTGGCCCGGCTCCAGATGGGCGAGGTCGACGCGGTCCTCACGGACAACGCGCTGGGCGCCGGCCAGGCCGCCCAGGACCCGGCCGTCGAGCTCAAGGGGAAGCCGTTCACCACCGAGTACTACGGAGTGGCCGCCAAGCTGGGCGACGACGACCTGGTCCGCCGGGTCAACAAGGTCCTCGTGGACTACCGGCAGGGCCCCTGGCAGAAGGCGTACGAGACCTGGCTGAAGGCGGACCTGCCCGGGATATCCGGGCCGCCCGCACCCACGTACAAGTAGAGCGAGAGGTGACCGATGGGCGTCACGGGACCCCCTGGGCCGGTGATGGACCGGGACGAGGTGGACCGTGCGCTGGCGCGCCTCGGCGCGGAGCACAAGGCGGTCGAGGACTCGCTCCTCGCGCTCCAGGACCACGCCGGCCGGCGGCTGCTCGAAGGCGCCGAGCTGACCGGCACCACCCGGGACCGCTGGCAGTCCACCGAGCGCACGATCACCCTGCTCTGGAGCTGTTTCGACGTCTACACCGCCGCCCTGCGCGACGCCCGTGAGGTGCGCGCCCGGCGCCGCTGGCCCGGCCGCGAGGAGCTCGCCGAGCTGACCGACCGGCTGCGCGGCGAGAGCGTGCACGTCCCGGGCGGCGGTCTCGAACAGGCCCCGCTGTCCGAGACGTTCACCCTGGAGGGGCTGGTGCGGCGGATGAACGAGCTGTACGCGGCCTCCCTCGACGTGATCGTCACCGCCGACTCCGTCTGGTCGGCGCTGCCCGCCCGGATAGACCTCCTCGCCGCCGAGCTGGGCCGCACCCGCTCGCTCGCGCACTCCGTCGGGGTCCGCCCCGGCGAGCACCCGGCCGGCGACGAGCTGGCCGGGATCACGGCCGAGCTGACCGCGCTGCGCTCCCAGGTGGTCTCCGACCCGCTGGCCTTCTGGCGCCCCGCGGCGGGCAGTTCGGCCCCCGGCGGCGGCCGTCCCGACACCGCCAGGTACGACACCGCCGCCCGCGCGCTGGAGGACGTCCGGCGCGAGATCGAGGCGGTGCTCCAGGTCCGGCAGGACTCGGAGGACCGGCTGCTGCGGCTGCGGGACGTGCTGTCCCGCGCGGACCGCACGCTCGCCGAGGCCCGGTCGGCGCGCGGCGAGGTGCTGGCGAAGATCGCCGCCTCCGAGGTGCCGGCCGTCAGCGGGCCGCCGACCGCGCTGCACGAGCGGCTGGCCGCCGCCGCCGAATACCGCAGGCACGCCCAGTGGCACCGGCTCTCCCCGCTCCTGGACGCGCTCGAACGGGAGGCGGAGGACGAACTGCACCGGGCCCGCGAGTCGTTGACCGCGGTGACCGCGCCGCTGGCGGTCCGCGCCGAGCTGCGCGGCCGGCTCGACGCGTACAAGGCGAAGGTGGCCCGGCTGGGCGCGGCGGAGGACCCGCTGCTGATCGAGCGGTACGACGCGGCCCGCCGGATGCTGTGGAGCGCGCCCTGCGACCTGCGGGTCGCCGAGCAGGCGGTGCTGCGCTACCAGCGGGCGGCGACCGAGACGCTCTCGGGGCCGAGGGACGACAGGGGGAACGAGTGGTGAGCGGGGAGTCCGGAGTGGGCGGCTGCCAGCGTCCGACGTGCGAGGGCGCGTACGAGGACATGGGCGGCGGCGAGCTGTACTGCGACACCTGCGGCCTCGCCCCGGTCGTCGCCCCCGACGGGCTGCTCGCCGCCACCCCGACCGGGCTGGCCGCGGCCGGCCGGGGCTCCGGCTCCGCCCGGTCGGGCTCGCGCGCCTCCTCGCGCTCGTCGCGCTCCTCGCGCTCGTCGACGTCGCGCCGTTCGGTGTCCGGCCGGCTCTCCCGGGCGCTCTCCGCGCCGGGCACCGCGCCCTCGGTGTCGGTGCGCAGCTCCGGCTCGGCCGGCTCGCAGTCGGGCCGGGGCCGGCTCGGCGCGGGCCTGGTCGCGGTCCCCGAGGTGCCGCGCCCCGACCCGCGCGCCGCGGTGATGGCGAACCCCGAGGTGCCCGAGCGGAAGCGATTCTGCTCCCGCTCCGACTGCGGCGCCCCGGTGGGCCGTTCGCGCGGCGAGCGGCCCGGCCGCACCGAGGGCTTCTGCACCAAGTGCGGGCACCCGTACTCCTTCGTGCCCAAGCTGCGCGGCGGGGACGTGGTGCACGGGCAGTACGAGGTGGCGGGCTGCCTCGCGCACGGCGGCCTCGGCTGGATCTACCTCGCGGTCGACAGGGCGGTCTCGGACCGCTGGGTGGTCCTCAAGGGCCTGCTCGACACCGGCGACCAGGACGCCATGGAGGCGGCGATCTCCGAGCGCCGCTTCCTCGCCGAGATCGAGCACTCCAACATCGTCCGCATCTACAACTTCGTCGAGCACCTCGACCCGCGCACCGGCTCCCTCGACGGCTACATCGTCATGGAGTACGTGGGCGGCAAGTCCCTCAAGGAGATCGCCAACGACCGGCGCACCCCGGACGGGCGCCGCGACCCGCTGCCGGTCGAGCAGGCGTGCGCGTACGGCATCGAGGCCCTGGAGGCCCTCGGCCACCTGCACAGCCGCAACCTGCTGTACTGCGACTTCAAGGTCGACAACGCGATCCAGACCGAGGACCAGCTCAAGCTCATCGACATGGGCGCGGTCCGGCGGATGGACGACGAGGAGTCGGCCATCTACGGCACGGTCGGCTACCAGGCGCCCGAGGTCGCCGAGCTCGGCCCCTCGGTCGCCAGCGACCTGTACACGGTGGCCCGCACGCTGGCCGTGCTGACCTTCGACTTCCAGGGCTACACGACCGTCTTCGTGGACGCGCTGCCCGACCCCGAGGGCATCGAGGTGCTGCGCACCTACGAGTCGTTCTACCGGCTGCTGGTGCGGGCCACCGACCCGGACCCGGGGCGCCGCTTCGGCTCCGCGCAGGAGATGGCCGAGCAGCTGACGGGCGTGCTGCGCGAGGTCGTCGCCCTCCAGTCGGGCCGCCCGCGCCCGGCCCTGTCGACGCTGTTCGGGCCGGAGACCCGGGTCACCGACTCCGAGCTGTTCGCGGAGCACACGGACGACGTGTCGGTGCTCGGCGCGCGGGCGCCCCGGCGCGGCCGCAAGGCGCTGCCGACCTCCGTCGCCGGGCGCGGCGGCAGCTTCCTGCGCCCGCTCGACGTGCCCGCCACCGCGCTGGCGCTGCCGGTGCCCCGGGTCGACCCGGGCGACCCCAACGCCGGTTTCCTCGCCGGTCTGCTGGCCGCCGCCCCCGCCGAACTGCTCACCGCCCTGGGCGCCGCCCCGGTGCCCTCGCTGGAGCTGCGGCTGCGGGAGCTGCGGGCGCGCCTGGAGATGGGCGAGACCGCCGAGGCGGGCCGGGCGCTGGCCGCGCTGGAGGAGCGGCACCCGGACGACTGGCGGGTGGTCTGGTACCGGGGCGTGACCTCGCTGGTCACCGGCGACCAGGCGGGCGCCGCGCTCTCCTTCGACGCGATCTACGACGCCTTCCCGGGCGAGCCCGCGCCGAAGCTGGCGCTCGCCGTCTGCGCCGAGTACCTGGGCCAGCTGGACAACGCGGCGGAGTACTACCGGCTGGTGTGGACGACCGACCCGAGCTACGTCAGCGCCGCCTTCGGGCTGGCCCGGACGCAGCTCGCGGCGGGCGACCGGGCGGGCGCGGTGCGCACGCTGGAGTCGGTGCCGGAGTCGTCCATCCACTACACGGCGGCCCGGGTGGCCGCCGTGCGGGCCCGGCTGCGCCGCCGCCCGGCGAACGAGCCGCTGGGTGCGGACCTGACGGCCGCCGCCGCGCAGGTCTCGGCGCTCCAGGGCTTCGGCCTGGACGCGGTGCGCCGGGAGCGGCTGTCGACGGAGGTGCTGGGCACGGCGCTGGACTGGGTGCTGTCCGGGAGCCCCGGCGCGGGCCCGGCCGGCACGGTGCTGCTCGGCAGCGCACTGGACGAGCGCGGACTGCGCTTCGGCCTCGAACGCTCGTACCGGGTGCTCGCCCGGCTCGCCCAGCGGGGCGAGGAGAGGATCGAACTGGTGGAGCGGGCCAACCGCTTCCGCCCCAGGACGTGGGTGTGAGTATGTCCCTGAAGCCCAAGCTCCCGCACCCCCTGGGGACCTGCCCCGAGTGCGCCGAGCCCGTCGAATCGGGCGACCGCTACTGCGGGGCCTGCGGGTTCGACCTGTCGGCGGTGCCGGCGGCCGGGCCCGGGGCGGACCGGCCGACGGTGCCGATCGCGCTGCCGGTGGACTGGCCCGAGGCGCCGCCCCGGGACGCCCAGTCGCTGACCACCGCCACCCAGCACCCCGGCGACCTGCCGGGCACCGACTCGGGCGGCCGGGACCTGCCGGGCGCGGCACCGGCCGGAGCCGCCACCGGCCCGGCTCCGGTCCCCGGCGGGGACTTCACCCTCGCCGCGCCCGATCCGCGGGCCGCGCTCCGGTCCGAGGGCGACGGGCGGAAGCTGTGCGTGGCCTGCCGGACCGGGCGGGTCGACCGGGACGGCTACTGCGAGCACTGCGGGCACGCCCAGCCGCGCGAGCGCGACCACATGGAGGAGGAGCTGCCCTCGGTCGCCGCCGTGAGCGACCGGGGACTGCGCCACCACCGCAACGAGGACGCGTTCGCCGTGTCCTCGACCGCGCTGCCGGACGGCTCCCCCGCCACGCTCGCCATCGTCTGCGACGGGGTCTCCTCGGCGACCCGGCCCGACGAGGCGTCCAGCGCCGCCGCCTCCGCCGCCGGTGCCGCGCTGCTCGCCGCGCTGCCGCGCGGGACGCACCCGCAGCAGGCCATGCACGAGGCGATCGTGGCCGCCGCCGAGGCGGTCAACTCCCTGGCGGCGGAGCCCTCCCGGGAGCGCGAGCACCAGAACGCCCCGGCCTGCACCATCGTCGGCTCGATCATCGCGGGCGGCCTGCTCGTCGTCGGCTGGGTCGGCGACAGCCGGGCCTACTGGGTGCCGGACGACCGCGGCGCGCCGCCCGCCCGGCTCACCGAGGACGACTCGTGGGCGGCGCAGATGGTCGCGACGGGGCTGATGAGCGAGGCGGAGGCGTACGCGGACGAGCGCGCCCACGCCATCACCGGCTGGCTCGGCGCCGACGCGTACGAACTGGAGCCGCACACCGCCGCGTTCAAGCCGGACCGGCCGGGGGTGGTGGTGGTCTGCACGGACGGGCTGTGGAACTACGCGGAGGGCGCCGAGGACATGGCGAGGGTGGTGCCCCCGGACGCCGCCGGGCGTCCGCTGCACGGGGCGCAGGTCCTGGTCGGGCACGCCCTGGACGGCGGAGGCCACGACAACGTCACGGTCGCGCTGCTGCCGTTCGCGCTTCCGCCCGCGGGGGCAGGATCGGCCTGAGGCCGCGCCCGCCCGACCCCGATCCCGATCCCGATCCCGGCCCCCTCGCCTCGTCTCCCCGTCTCCCTCTCCCCCGTCCCGACACCGACTCTCCGACTTCCCCTTCACCTCACGTGACCGTGAGCCGAGGAGCCGCATCACCATGGCCAATTTCTCCAAGCCGACCGGGCCCCAGTTCTCGGTGGACGTCTACCAGAACGAGTTCCTGCCCGAGGGCGGCCGGGACGTCAACGCGATCGTCACCGTCACCGCCACCGGGGGCGGCACCGCCGCCGCCTCGGTGAGCCCGGGCGGCGGGTCCGCCGCCGTGGTGCTGATGCTGGACTGCTCCGGTTCGATGGACTACCCGGCCACCAAGATGCGCGGGGCCCGCGAGGCCGCCGCCGCCGCGATCGACACCCTGCGCGACGGCACCTCCTTCGCCGTCGTCGCGGGCACCCACGTCGCCCGGGAGGTGTACCCGCGCGGGCGGCGGCTGGCCGTCGCCGACTCCCGTACCCGCGCCGAGGCCAAGGAGGCGCTGCGCGGGCTGAGCGCCGGCGGCGGCACCGCGATCGGCACCTGGCTGCGGCTCGCCGCCGGGCTGCTCGACTCGGCCGACGCGGCGATCAAGCACGGCATCCTGCTCACCGACGGGCGCAACGAGCACGAGTCGCCGGAGGACCTGCGGGACGCCCTGGAGGCGTGCGCGGGCCGCCTGACCTGCGACGCGCGAGGTGTGGGCACCGACTGGGAGGTCAAGGAGGTGACCGGCGTCGCCTCGGCGCTGCTCGGCACCGCCGACATCGTCGCCGACCCGGCGGGGCTCGCCGCGGACTTCACGGCGCTGATGGAGCGGGCCATGGCGAAGGAGGTCGCGGACGTCGCGCTGCGGCTGTGGACCCCGGTCGGGGTGGAGATCGGCTTCGTGAAGCAGGTCGCGCCGGCGGTCGACGACCTGAGCGGCCGGCGCACCGAGGCGGGCCCGCGCGCCGGGGACTACCCGACGGGTTCCTGGGGCGACGAGTCCCGCGACTACCACGTCTCGGTCCGGGTCCCGGAGGCCGCGGTCGGCCGGGAGATGCTGGCCGCCCGGGTCTCGCTGATCGTCCCCGACCCGGCGGGCGGCGCGCCGACGACGCTCTCCCAGGGGCTGGTGCGGGCGGTGTGGACGGACGACATGGCGATGTCCACGTCGATCAACCCGCAGGTCGCGCACTACACGGGGCAGGCGGAGCTCGCGGACGCGATCCAGGAGGGCCTGGACGCCCGCAAATCGGGCGATCGGGACGGGGCGACCGCCAAGCTGGGGCGCGCCGTGCAGCTCGCGACGGCCTTCGGCAACGCCGATACGGCGAAACTCCTTTCGAAGGTGGTGGACGTGGTCGACGCGGCGACGGGTACTGTGCGTTTGAAGGCGAAGGTCGCGGAAGCGGACGAGATGACTCTCGAAACCCGCTCCACCAAGACCGTTCGTGTGAAGAAGTGACGCCGAAATGACGAGAGGGGGAAGCGCCGACATGCCGACCTGCCCGAACGGACACCAGTCGGTCTCCGACGACTGGTGCGAGGTCTGCGGCCACCGCATGGCCGCGGCGGCTGCGCCGACGGGTGCCGTGCCGCCGCCTCCCCCGCCGCCGCCCGCGTACGGCTACCCCGGACCGGCCGGTCACGGGGGCTACGACCCGGGCGCGACCTCGCAGGCCGAGCTGTGCCCGCAGTGCCGCACCCCGCGCGAGCACGCGGCGCCGTTCTGCGAGGAGTGCCGCTGGAACTTCCTCACCAACACGGCGACCTCGTACACGCCGATCGCCCCGCCGCCGCAGCAGGGCCCGCCGCCCGGCCTGAACCTGCCGCCGGGCTTCCAGTCGCCGCCCGCGCCGCCGCGCCCGCAGCAGCCGGAGCCCTTCGGCGACCCGTACGAGTACCAGGGCTCGCGGCCCTCGCGGGTGAACCGGCCGGCCGAGCCGCTGGGCGCCGACCCGACCCACCACCAGGCGCCGCCGCAGCGCCCGCAGCCGCCGCAGGCCCCGGGGGCCTTCCACCAGGCGCCGCCTCCGCCGCCGCCCGCGCCGGGCCCCGTGGCGCCGCCGCGCGCGGACGACGACTGGATGATCTCGCCGCCCTCGCAGCCGCAGCACCAGGCGCCTCAGCACCAGCCGTCGCAGCATCAGCCCCAGCACCAGCCACCGCACCAGCCGGGGCCCCCGGCGCCGCCGCCCGCGCCGGTCCCGCAGGGTCCGCCGCCGCAGTTCCACCAGCCGGCGCCGCCCGCGGGCTGGACGGCGCTGATCGGCCCGGACCGCGACTACTTCATGGCGATGATGCAGCGCAGCGGCCCGGAGGCGACCGGGCTCAACCTGCCCGCGTACTCCCCCGAGCAGCACATCCGGCTCCAGGGCGGCCAGATCAGCGTCGGCCGCCGCCGGCACTCCACCGGCGAGTCCCCCGACATCGACCTGTCGGTGCCGCCGGAGGACCCGGGGGTCTCGCACCAGCACGCGGTGCTGGTGCAGCAGCCGGACGGCTCCTGGGCGGTGGTGGACCAGAACTCCACCAACGGCACCACGATCAACGGCTCCGCCGACCCGATCCAGCCCTATGTCCCGGTCCAGCTCCAGGACGGCGACCGGGTCCACGTGGGCGCCTGGACGACGATCACCATCCGGCGCGGCTGAGCCCGGCCGTCGCGGGACCCCGGGCCGAAGTCCTAAGCCCGGGGTCCTCCGCCGGGGCATCTGAGACGATGGAACGGTGAACGAGATTCCGCGCGGCACGCTTCAGGAGCAGACCTTCTACGAGCAGGTGGGTGGCGAGGAGACCTTCCGTCGCCTGGTCCGCCGCTTCTACCAGGGGGTGGCGGAGGACCCGCTGCTGCGGCCGATGTACCCGGAGGAGGACCTCGGTCCGGCCGAGGAGCGGCTGGTGCTCTTCCTCATGCAGTACTGGGGCGGCCCCCGCACCTACAGCGACCACCGGGGCCACCCGCGGCTGCGGATGCGGCACGCCCCCTTCACCGTCGACCGGGCGGCGCACGACGCCTGGCTGCGGCACATGCGGGACGCCGTGGACGAGCTGGGGCTGGCGCCGGAGCACGAGGCGCAGCTGTGGAAGTACATGACCTACGCGGCGGCCTCGATGGTCAACACCGCGGAGTGACAGATTCCGGAGTGACACATTCCGGTGACGGGACGCCGAATAACGGTCACGATCGCATCAAGGTCACGCCGAAAGCGTTTTCCTGATCGATATCCCTCTGGAAGAGTCCGATGAACGTTCGAAACTGAACGATCACGGTGTTTTCAGGGGGATGGGTGACGAGCTTCGTACTTCTGCGCGTCAGGGCGCACCGGTTGCTTCTCGCCGCGGCCCTGCTCGCCGTTCTGCTCACCACCTCGGTCCTGGCCACGCTCGCGGCGTTCTCCGGATCCATCGGTGACGCCGCGCTCCAGGGCACCCTCCAGGGGCGCTCCGCCCCCGCCGCCGCCCTGGTCGTCAGCGGCCAGGTCCCGCCCGGGAAACGGGCCGACGCCGAAGCGGCCGTCCAGGCGGGCGCCAAGGCCACCTTCGACGGGCTCCCCGTCACCGTACGGAAGCTGGAGCGCTCCGGACCGTACGCGCTGCCCCGCTCCCTCCAGGCCCCCGCCGCCCGCTCCGGCGACCCGGACCTCACCCACTTCGCCGCGCTGGACCGCTCCCGGATCAGCCTGGTCAGCGGCGCCTGGCCGAAGACCACCGGCGCCGCCGACGCCGTCGAGGCCGCCCTCCCCGAAGAGGCCGCCAAGCTCCTCAAGATCGGCCCCGGCACCGTCCTCGACCTCACCGACCGGCTCGGCGGCAAGCCCCTCAAGGCCCGGATCACCGGCCTCTACCGGCCCGTCGACACCAAGGACCTGTACTGGCAGCTCGACGACGCCGCCGGCCGCGGCGTCAGGACCCTCGTCTTCACCACGTACGGCCCGCTGGTCACCGACCCCGCCGTGCTCGCCTCCGGCCGGCTCACCTCCGGCGGCGCCTCCTGGCTGGCCTCCGCCGACTTCACCGGCCTCACCACCGACCGGATCGCCGCGCTGCGCGCCGCCTCGGCCACCGCCCCCGACAAGATGGCCGCCGACACCACCCCCTTCGGCACCACCATCACCGCCTACACCTCGCTGTCCCGGGTCCTGGAGCAGACCGAGCGCGCCCTGCTGGTCTCCCGCTCCACCCTCAGCATCGTCGCCGTCCAGCTCGTGCTGCTCGCCGCCTACGCGCTGCTCCTGGTGGCCCGGCTGCTCAGCACCGAACGCTCCGGCGAGACCGACCTGCTGCGCGCCCGCGGCGGCTCCCGGCGCCGGATCGCCGGCCTCGCCACCGTCGAGGCGCTGCTCCTCGCCGTGCCCGCCGCCGTCGCCGCCCCGCTGCTCTCCGGGCCGCTCACCCGCCTCTTCGCCGACCGCTCCGCGCTCGACGCGCTCGGCGTCCGGCTCGACGCGACCGCCCCGCCCGCCGTCTGGCTGGTCGCCGCCCTCGTCGCGCTGTGCTGCGCCGCCGCCGTCGTGGCGCCCGCGCTCGCCGCGGGCGACGGCGCCGCCGTCTCGCTGCGCAAGGGCCGCTCCGCCACCCTGCCCGGCTCCGTCCGCGCCGGCGCCGACATCGGCCTGCTGCTCATCGCGGGTGTCGCCTACTGGCAGCTCGACCGGCAGACCGGCGAGGGCACCGGCGGCGCGCTCACCGGCGACCGCTCCGGCGGCCTCGGCATCGACCCGCTGCTCGTCGCCGCGCCCGCGCTCGCCCTGCTCGCCGGCACCGTCCTGACCCTGCGGCTGCTGCCGCCCGCCGCCAAGCTCGCCGAGCGGCGCGCCGCCGGCGGCCGGGGCCTGCCCGCCGCGCTCGCCGGCTGGCAGCTCAGCCGCCGCCCGCTGCGCGGCGCGGGCCCGGTGCTGCTGCTGGTCCTCGCCGTCGCGATGGGGATGCTGGCCATCGGCCAGAGCGCCTCCTGGAACCGCTCCCAGCACGACCAGGCCGACTTCCGCACCGGCGCCACCGTCCGGGTGCTCAGCGCGGGCCCCGGCGACCCGGCGCAGACCCAGCGGATCGCCGCCGTCCCCGGGGTGCGCGAGGCCGCCTCCGTGCACCGCGGCGGCACCGACGTCGCCGGACACCTCGCCACCGTCCTCGCCATGGACACCCGGCGGGCCGCCGACGGGATGCTCTTCCGCACGGACCTCAGCGACGCCCCGGCCGCCGACCCGCTCGCCGTCCTCCAGCCCAAGCCAGGACCCCGCCCCGGCTTCCCGCTGCCCAAGGGCGCCCGCACCCTCCACGTCGACCTGCGCGACACCGCCCCCGCCGAGGCGCCCGCCGCCCAGGTCACCGCCGTCCTGGAGGACCGCTACGGCGTCCCGTACCGGCGGCTCATCGGCAGCCTGCCCGGCGACGGCCGCAGCCACCGGCTCAGCCTCCCCCTCGCCGAGCTCGGCGACCCCGGGAACTTCGGCCTGGCCGGCCTGGAGATCTCCGGGCAGTCCCGCTGGGGCGAGGGCGGCGGCGGCCACCAGCTCCTCGTCGAGCGGCTGTCCGCCGAGGGCCCCGGCGGCACCGCGCAGCCCCTCGGCGACGGCCCCTCCCTGGCCGGCTGGGCCGGCTCGTACACGGCGGAGCTCGCCGACAGCCAGACCCAGAACATTCCGCTGCGCGCCCTGCCCGCGAAGAACGCCCTGGTCAGCCTGCCGTTCCACGTCGTCGCCGAGAGCCCGGACGGGCTCGGCGGCACCAAGTCGTTCACCCTCGCGCTGACCGCCCCGCGGCCCGCGCCCCCGAGGACCGTCCCGGCGATCGTCACCGACGCCTTCCTCACCGCCGCCAAGGCCAAGCGGGGCGACCGCCTCGACGTCACCTTCAGCGGCTCCACGCTGAGCGTGACCATCGCCGACGTCGTCCGCGAGCTGCCCACCACCGGCCCCGGCGCCCGCGCGGTCTCCGCGACCGCCCCCGCCGCCACCCCCGAGGACGGCGGCGCGGTCCTGGTCGACCTGTCCGCCGCCAACCGGGCGCTGTCCCTCACCTCCGCGACCCTGGCGCCCACCGAGTGGTGGCTGACCACCGAACCCGGCCGCGCCGCCGCCGTCGCCAAGACCCTCCGGGACCGCCCCGACGCCGACCCCGCGCTCGTCCTCGTACGGGACGAGGCCGCCGCCGACCTGCTCGGCGACCCGCTCGGCGCCGGACCCAACTCGGCCCTGATGGCCGTCGCCGTCGCCGCCGCGACCCTCGCCGCGGTCGGGTTCGCCGTCGGCTCGGCCGGCTCCCTGCGGGAACGGCAGGCCGAGTTCGGGCTGCTGCGGGCGATCGGCGCGCCCCGCCGCCAGCTCGCCCGGCTGGTCGCCGCCGAACAGGGCCTGCTCGTCGGCATCGGCCTGCTCGTCGGCGTCGGCCTCGGCACCGTCCTCACCCGGGCGGTCGTCCCGCTCATCGTCCTCACCGGCCAGGCGGAACGGCCCGTGCCCACCGTCCTCGTCCAGATCCCCACCGGACACGTCGCCCTGCTGCTCGCCGGAGTGGCCGCGCTGCCGCTGGCCGTCGTCGCCGCCATCGCGCTGCGCCGCACCGACCCGGCCGTGACCCTGCGGACCGAGGGGAACCACTGATGCCGCCGACCGCCCCGCCCACCCCCACGCCCCCGGCGCCCGCGCCGACCCGCGGAAAGGCGGACGTCATGCCCCGCAAGCCCGCCCGCGCCGTGGCCCCCTGGGTCCGCACCCGGCTGCGGACCGCCCCGGGCACCGCCCTCGCCTACGGACTGCTCGTCCTGGTCACCGCCTTCCTGGCGGCGGCGCTGCCCCGCGCGGTCGACACGTACGAGACCGAGGGGATGCGGCACGCGGTCGACTCGGCCCCGCCGCACCGCACCGTCGTCAAGCTCACCAACTCCGTCGCGAGCAGCCTGCCCCCGGAGCAGCAGCCCTCCGCGTACCGCCCGGACCGGCTCAAGGCCACCCGCGACCAGCTCACCCCGCTGCTGCCCAAGCCGCTCCAGGCCGACCTCGCGAACTCCTCGTACGGCGCGCGCACCACCAAGCGGGTCCAGGGCCTCGACCGCTGGCTGCCCCAGCCCGACGGGCTGCTGCCCGAGTACGTCCTCGACGCGCTCGCCGACGTGCCCGCCCACTCCACCCTGGTCGCCGGGCGCTGGCCCAAGATCGGGCCGGGCGGCGCGATGGAGGCGGCGGTCACCGCGAAGACCGCCAAGGCCATGGGCTTCAAGCCCGGCTCCGTCACCCACGTGCCCGGCACCGACGGCAACGACACCCCCATCACGATCACCGGCATCATCGAGCCGCGCGAGCCCTCCGGCCCGTTCTGGAACGTCGACCCGGTCACCCACACCCCGCTCTTCACCGCGCGCAGCGCCCTGGAAGTCAAGTGGTACTGGGTGGCCACCCTGCTGCTGTCCCCCGAAAGCGGGACCTCGCTGCCCCGCACCCTCGGCGAACCCGAGCAGTACTGGCACTACGCGCCCTCCGTCGACCACCTCACCGCCCAGGACAGCGACGCCCTGCGCGCCGCGCTCGACTCCGCCGACGCCGGCCCCGAGCTCGTCAGGCTGCGCTCCGCGCTCGGCCCCAACGGGCAGTTCACCACCGACCTCGACGAGGTCCTCGGCGAGTACGCCGGGATGCGGGACGCCATCGCCGCCGTCGTGGCCGTCGCCGCCGTCGGCGTCGGCGCCGTCGCCTTCGTCGTCCTCGCCATGACCGGCGGCCTGTTCACCACCCGCCGGTACGCCGAACTCTCCCTGCTGCGCGCCCGCGGCGCCTCCCTGACCGGCATCGGCCTGCGGCTGCTCGGCGAGACCACCGCCGTCTGCCTGCCCGCCGCCGTGCTCGGCCTGCTGCTCGCGGTGCCCCTCGTCGGCACCACCGGCGGCGCCCGGATGTGGCCCGCCGCCGTCGCCGCCGGGGCCGCCGCCCTGCTCGCCTCCCTCGTGCTGCCGCTGCGCGCGATGTTCCTGCACCGCCGCCCCGTGCTGCACGGCGGGCGCGAGGACCTCGTCTCCGCGCGGCCCTCCCGCCGCCGCACCATCGCCGAACTCACCCTGCTGGTCCTCGCGGTGGGCGCGGTCACCGCGCTGCGCCAGCGCGGCACCGGCGTCGGCGCGGGCGACTACCTGGTCAGCTTCGCGCCCGTGCTCGTCGGCGTGATCGCCGCCTTCGTCCTGATCCGGGTCTACCCCCTGCCGCTGCGCTGGGCCGCCCGGCCCACCCGGCGGCTGCGCGGCGCCATCGGCTTCCTGTCGCTGGCCCGCGCGGGACGCGCCTCCGCCTCCGGCACCCTCCCGCTGCTCGCCCTGCTGATGGCGCTGACCACGGCCGCGTTCGGCGGCTCCGTGCTCGCGGGTGTCGCCGACGCCCGGGACCGGGCGGCGTACCTGGCGGTGGGCGCGGACGCCCGGGTCACCCACGACCTGGGCTGGACCCCGCTGCCGGGCGGACTCGCCGACTCCGTACGGGACTTCCCCGGGGTCCGCGAGGTGTCGCCGGTGCAGATCGAGTACGGCCTGGAGCTCCCGGCCCGCTCGGGGACCACCGAGAACCCCATGAGCGCCCCGCTGGTCGGCGTCGAGCCCTCCTCGTACGCCCGGCTCGCGGCCCGCACCGGCTTCGGCGCCTTCGCCGAGTCCCTGCTGAAGTCCACCGGCAAGGGCGGACCCGGCAGCGTCGCCGACACCACCCGGGTCATCCCGGCGATCGCCTCGCCGCAGGTCGCCCAGCGGCTCGGCGACAAGCCCATCGAGATCCTCGCCGCCGCCGGCCGCTTCCACGTGAAGGTGGTCGCCGTCCGCACGATCACCCCCGCGCTGCCCGACGAGGACTTCCTCATCGTCAACGCGGCCGACCTGGTCAACCGGGCCCCCACCACGCTGCTCGTCACTGGCGGCGGGAGCGGCGGCGCGGCCCTCGACGGCACGGCGCTGCGGAGCGAGATGGCCGCCAAGGGCGGCAAGCTGCACGTGACGCTGAGCCGGGAGGAGCGCTCCCGGTACGTCGACTCGCCCATGCAGACCGGCGCCGAGCACGTCTACCTCGCCGCCGTCGGCGCGGGCGCCGGCTACGCGGTGCTCGCCGTGCTCCTCTCGCTGCTCCAGGTCGCCCCCGAGCGCACCACGCTGCTGGCCAGGCTGCGCACCATGGGCCTGACCCGCGGCCAGGCCCGGCGGCTGCTGATCCTGGAGGCCCTCCCGCAGGCGCTGCTGGCCGCCGTCGGCGGCGCCCTGGTGGGCTGGGCGACGGTCCTGCTGCTCGCGCCCGGCATCGACCTGGCCCGGCTCGCGCTGGCCGACGCCCCGTCGGAGACGCTGGCGCTCGGCGCGACACTCCGGGCGGACGTCTGGTCGCTCGGGCTCCCGGCGGCCGGGGTGGTGCTGCTCGCGGGCGCGGCGGCGACGGTACAAGCCTGGTGGGCCTCGCGCAGGGGCTCGATCAAGGAACTCAGGGCAGGAGACGCACGATGACGACGGCACCCGAGACCTCGCTGGCAGAGCTGGAGCGGCGGGCCACCGCCAAGCGCGACCGGCCCTCGTACGGTCATGACGCGCTGATCGCCTGCGACCGGCTGGTCCGCATCTTCAGCACCGACGGGGTGGAGGTGCAGGCCCTCCAGGGCCTGGACCTGCTGGTGAAGGAGGGCGAGCTGATGGCCCTCGTCGGGGCCTCCGGCTCGGGCAAGTCGACCCTGATGAACATCCTGGCCGGACTCGACGTGCCCACCGCGGGCGCGGCGAAGGTCGCCGGCAGCGATCTGCTCGCCATGGACGGCAAGGCCCGGCTGCGCTACCGCCGCGAGGTCGTCGGCTTCGTCTGGCAGCAGACCTCCCGCAACCTGCTCCCCTATCTGACGGCCGCGCAGAACGTGGCGCTGCCCATGCAGTTGGCGGGCCGCTCGAAGAAGAAGGCGCAGCGCGCCGAGGAGCTCCTCGGGATGCTCGGGATCGCCGAGATCCGCGACCGGCGCCCCAGCCAGCTCTCCGGCGGACAGCAGCAGCGGGTCGCGATCGCCGTCGCCCTGGCCAACAATCCGTCCGTGCTCCTCGCCGACGAGCCGACCGGTGAGCTGGACTCGGCCACCGGCGAGCAGGTCTTCGCCGCGTTCCGGCGGGCCAACGAGGAGCTGGGCACGACGATCGTGATCGTCACCCACGACCAGGCGGTCGCCTCCGAGGTGCGCCGCACGGTCGCCATCCGCGACGGGCGGACCTCCTCCGAGGTGCTGCGCCGCACCGAGATCGACGAGGCGGGCCAGGAGTCGCTGGTGGCCCGCGAGTACGCGATGCTCGACCGGGCCGGGCGGCTCCAGCTGCCCGCCGAGTACACCGAGGCGCTGGGCATGGAGCACCGGGTGGCGCTGGAGCTGGAGCAGGACCACATCGGGGTGTGGCCGGACGACGCGGCCCGCTGAGGAAACCGGCGGGGCCCGGCGCTCGTCCTCCTCCGGGGGTGACGCGTGAGGAAGACCCTGTCGTACGCGGGTGCCGTGCTCGTGCCGGGCGGCGCCGGGCTGCTGCTGCACCGGTGGGCGGGCTGGACCATGCACAGCCCCGTCCGGCTGCCGGCCGCGGTCGCGCTGCTGGCCGGTCTGGGGCTGGCGGTCGCCGCCCTGTTCGCGCACGACGCCCTCTTCCGCGAGGGCGGGAGCGTCGCGGCGGCGCTGCTGCTGGTGGCGGGGCTCGGCGCGGTGTGGGTGGAGGCGCGGGACTCCCGGATCCGGGCCGAGGTCGTCGAGTGCGTGGTGGCGGGCGAGGTGACCGTCACGTACCACCCGACGTTCGGCGAGGGCGCTCCGGCGGAGAAGACGCTGTACCACCATCCGCTGAGCTGTCCCGGCGGCTATCCCACGCAGTTCACGGCCGAGCGGCGGGTGGCCGAGGAGAACGGCACGGTACGGATCGCCTACGACCCGGCGCACCGGATGGACCCGGTCCTGGAGAGCGAGAACGTGGCGCACGGCTCGCTGGTCCTGCCGTCGGCGCTGCTGCTGCTCAGCGCGGGCCTGTCGGTGGCGGCGCTCGCGGCGGAGGGCCGGGAGGGGCCGCCGCTCAGGCGTCGGGGCCGGTCAGCGCCATGAGCCCGGCGGCGGTGGGCCGGAAGCCGCACTCCTCGTAGAAGCGGGTGAGGTGCGGCTCGTAGTCGACGTGCAGCCAGTGCGCCCCCGTGGCCCGCGCGGCGTCGGCGGCGGCCCGGACCAGCGCGACGCCGAGCCCGCGGCGGCGCTCGTCCGGGTGGACGGTGGTGTCGAGCACGAAGGCGTGCGCGCCGCCGTCGCCGACGACGTTCACATAGCCGACGAGCCGCCCGTCGCGACGCGCGAGGACGTGCAGCAGGCGGCGGGCCAGGACGGGCCCGAAGTCGGTGTCGCGGTGTCCGGGCCAGGAGGCCCGGAAGAGCGCGTTGAGCTCGGTGCTGGAGACTTCGCCGTCGACGAGGAGGGGGATGGCGGGGTCTCCGGCGGGGGCTGGGCCGTCGGCGGAGCCGGGCTCGGTGACGGGGCCTCCGGCGGGGCCGGGCTCTGCGCCGGGGGCCGTCACCGGGGGCCGGCGCCCGGGGTGACGCTGAGCGTCATCGGCGGCACGCTCCTCAGCGCCACGGCGCCGTACGGGGTGCGCAGCCGCAGCCAGGGGCCGGCGGCGAGCAGGGCGACCGGGAGCTCCCGGTCGGGGAGGTCGGGCAGGAAGCCGAGCGACTGGGCCGCGTGGACGGCGCGCAGCGGGAGCCCGGCGGGGGCGAGGGCGCGGGACCAGATCTCGCGGCCGATGCGGTCGCGTTCGGCCCGGGTGCGCCGCTCCTCGCCGAGGGCCTCGTCGCGGGCGCGGAACTCGGCGACCGCGGCGGCGACCGCGCCCCGGAGTTCCGCGACGGTGGGCAGTCCGGCGACCGGCTGCCAGCCGGAGCGGGGCGGCAGGACGCCGGCCCAGGGCGGTCCGGTGACGGCGCCGGGGACGGCCGCCTTGCCCGCCGACTCCTCGACGCCTTCGAGGAGTTCGCCCGCCGAGACGGTGACGTCCAGCTCCACGGGGTCGGTGAGGCGGGCGGTGCGGATCGCGAGCACCTCGAACGACGGGGGCCGCCCGAAGACGGCGAGCGCGCCGGCGCCGGCCTGGAGGCGGACGGCGGCGGCGCGGTCGTAGTGCAGCAGCCGGCGCAGGAAGGCGGCGAGGCCCGCCGCCTCCCTGGTGTCGGCGAAGTGCAGGGGCGCGATCACGGTCATGCGGCGGACGTCATCCCGTCGTCGACGTACTCCTGGAGGAACGCGCGCTCCTCCTCGGTGATCCGCCTCGGTCGCTGCGCCGCCAGGTCGAAGGGCACGACGACCGTCGAGGCCCGCACGTACGTGACGTCCGGGTCCTTGATCTCGTACGCGATCGTCAGCGAGGCCGCGCCGATCTTGGTGACCCAGGACTCGACGGTCACCGGCTCGTGCCGGTGGACCAGCGGACGCAGGTAGTCGATCTCGTGCCGGGCCACGACGGACCCGCCGGAGAACGACGGGCTCCCGTTCCCCGGCGCCAGCCGGAACATGAAGTCGATCCGCGCCTCTTCCAGATACCGCAGGAAGACGACGTTGTTGACGTGCCCGAAGGCGTCCATGTCCGACCAGCGCAGGGGGCAGGAGTAGAGGTGTCTCGCCATGGGCCGGTCAGCCCCGGGTGAGCTTCTTGTACGTGGCGCGGTGCGGACGGGTGGCGTCCGGGCCGAGCCGCTCGACCTTGTTCTTCTCGTACGACTCGAAGTTGCCCTCGAACCAGAACCACTTGGAGTCGCCCTCGTAGGCGAGGATGTGGGTGGCCACCCTGTCGAGGAACCAGCGGTCGTGGGAGACGACCACGGCGCAGCCGGGGAACTCCAGGAGCGCGTTCTCCAGGGAGGACAGGGTCTCGACGTCGAGGTCGTTGGTCGGCTCGTCGAGGAGCAGCAGGTTGCCGCCCTGCTTGAGGGTGAGCGCGAGGTTCAGGCGGTTGCGCTCACCGCCGGAGAGCACGCCGGCCGGCTTCTGCTGGTCCGGGCCCTTGAAGCCGAACGCGGAGACGTAGGCGCGGGACGGCATCTCGACCTGGCCGACGTTGATGTAGTCCAGCTCGTCGGAGACGACGGCCCACAGCGTCTTCTTGGGGTCGATGTTGGCGCGGGTCTGGTCGACGTACGAGATCTTGACGGTCTCGCCGACCTTGATCTCGCCGGAGTCCGGCGTCTCCATGCCCTGCAGCATCTTGAAGAGCGTGGTCTTGCCGGCGCCGTTGGGGCCGATGATGCCGACGATGCCGTTACGGGGCAGGGTGAAGCTCAGGTCGTCGATGAGGACCTTGTCGCCGAACGCCTTGGAGAGGTTGTTGACCTCGACGACGATGGAGCCCAGGCGCGGGCCCGGCGGGATCTGGATCTCCTCGAAGTCCAGCTTCCGCATCTTGTCGGCCTCGGCGGCCATCTCCTCGTAGCGCGCCAGACGCGCCTTGGACTTGGCCTGACGCCCCTTGGCGTTGGACCGCACCCACTCCAGCTCTTCCTTGAGGCGCTTGGCGCGCTTCTCGTCCTTCTTGCCCTCGACCTTGAGCCGCTCGGACTTCTTGGTGAGGTAGGTCGAGTAGTTGCCCTCGTAGGGGATCGCGCGGCCGCGGTCGAGCTCCAGGATCCACTCGGCGACGTTGTCGAGGAAGTACCGGTCGTGGGTGATGGCCACGACGGTGCCCTTGTACTGGGCCAGGTGCTGCTCCAGCCAGTTCACGGACTCGGCGTCGAGGTGGTTGGTGGGCTCGTCGAGGAGCAGCAGGTCGGGCGCCTCCAGGAGCAGCTTGCAGAGGGCGACGCGGCGCTTCTCACCACCGGAGAGGTTGTTGACCGGCCAGTCGGCGGGCGGGCAGCCCAGCGCGTCCATGGCCTGCTCCAGCTGGGCGTCCAGGTCCCACGCGTTGGCGTGGTCCAGGTCCTCCTGGAGCTTGCCCATCTCGTCCAGCAGCGCGTCGGAGTAGTCGGTCGCCATGAGCTCGGCGATCTCGTTGAACCGGTTGAGCTTGCCCTTGATCTCGGCGACGCCGTCCTCGACGTTCTCCAGGACCGTCTTGGTCTCGTCCAGCTTCGGCTCCTGCATGAGGATGCCGACGGAGTAACCGGGGGCGAGGAACGCGTCACCGTTGGAGGGCTGCTCCAGACCGGCCATGATCTTCAGCACGGTGGACTTACCGGCGCCGTTCGGGCCGACCACACCGATCTTCGCACCGGGCAGGAAGCTCAGCGTCACGTCATCGAGGATGACCTTGTCGCCGTGCGCCTTGCGCGTCTTGCGCATGGTGTAGATGTACTCAGCCAAGAGAAACCGTCCGGCAAGGAGTGAGTGGGCAGATACACCCCATCTTGCCTGACCGAGCCCCGTCGGCGGAAACCAGTACCGGCCCGAAGGTCTGACCTGCGCCTTCCCATCGGCCTTTCCCGTGACCCCCGGAGTGACCGGCCGATCACCCTCCGCTCTCCGGAGCTCCCGGAGACGCGGAACGGCCCCGCCGCGCGGTGCGCGGCGGGGCCGTTCCCCTGTTCAGGCGGCCGTACTACCGGGCCTGACTCTTACTACTACTGGCCTGCGGCCTTCTTGCGGCGGAGGAAGAACACCGCGCCGCCACCGACCACGACGAGCGCGACGGCGACACCGGCGATCATCGGGGTGGCGCTGGAGCCGCCGGTCTCGGCGAGGTCGCCGCCACCGGTCGTGGAGCCCGTGGTGGAGCCGGTGGTGCCACCGGTGGCCGGGGTCTCGGACGGAGCCGGGGTGCCGGTCGGGGTCTCCGACGGCTTCGGGCCCGGGGTGGACGTCTTGCAGTCGAGGACGCCCTCGATGACCTTCTCGAAGCCGTTCGGGCCCGTGATGGTGAACTTGTACGTCTCGTCCTCGGCGACCGGGACGGTGATCGTCTGGGAGGCGCCGGGGGCGATCTTGTAGGTCTGGCCCTTCAGGTCGAAGGTCCAGTCCTCGTCACCCTTGTTGGAGACGGTGATGTCCACGCCGCCGTCGGCGCAGTTCTCCTTGAAGTCGACCGCCGGAACGGGACCCTGCTTGGCCCAGGTGGCGTCGATCTGCGCGGTGACCGTGGAGTCGCTGGAGCCGGCCAGGATCAGCGTCTGCTGGCGCTTCTCCGTGGTGCTCGCGAACACGCGGCCGATGGAGACCTTGGTGGTGGACGTCAGGCTCACCTTGGCGGAGCCGTCACCGGCGCCGGCCGGGACGTCGACGAAGAGCTCGTCGCCGTCGCTGACGGAGGTGACCGCGTCGCCCTTGGCGTTGACGACCTTGACGCCCTGCGGCGCGTCGGCGGACAGCGCGACCTTGGTGACGCCGGCGGCGGCGTTGGTGCTGACCTTCACCGGGCCGAGACGGCTGCCGGACTTGCCCGCGAGGGAGGTCGGCGTGACGCTGAGGGACGCCTTGGGCTCCTCCTGCGTCGGCGCCTTCTCCGCCTCGGCGACCAGGTACTTCGCCAGCGCCTTGGCGTCGGCGTCCTTGGGCGCGGTCTCGACGTTGTCCGAGAAGTGCCAGATGGCCGCCTGCGTCGCCGCCGCGGCGTCGTCGTTGGTCAGGCGCCCCGCGTTGGCCTTGGCGGCGAGCGCCGTCAGGTCGTTGACCTCGGGGTAGGAGTGCTGCAGGATCCAGCGGATCTTGCCGGCGTTCTTGTTGTCGTGGAGCGTCGACTCGTCCCAGCCGACCTCCTTGTAGGACGTGCCCGACTTGGTCTTGGTGAACAGGTCGATGCAGTACGCCTTGAGCGAGCCGCCGCCCTTGACGCTGAGGTCGAAGAGGCCACCGCGGTAGGTGTGCGTCTCCTTGCCGACCTTGACGTCGATGTCACCGCCGTCGACGACCGAGCCCAGCGTCGCCGCGGCGCCGCCGGTGCTGATCTCCTCGGCCATCGCGGGACCGGCGATGGCTATGGACCCGGCCGCGACGAGGCCGGAGACCAGAGCCGCGGCTGCAAGGCGGGCAGCGCCGCGCCTGTGTGCAGAAAACATTGGAATTTCCCCTCCGGGCAGGCTTCTCCGCGTCATCGATCGATACGCGTGGGGGGAGCACCTGCCAGCAGACTCACTGACCCACTGGAAGCAAGCGCCTCATGAGTACTGGGAATCCTAGGGACGCGAAACCCCTCCGTGCCCGCCCGTGCCATCTGATAACCATACCGACTCGAAATCGTTATCCGTCGGGGGAAGTTGACGGGGAAACCGCTGGTCACGGTATCGACATATCCCCACAACGCAAGGTCAGGGCGTGGCCACGCAATCGATTTGGACTGGACCATTGGCCATCTCGCCGACCGTATCCAGGCCCGGGTCCACGGCCGGCTCCGGGGTCTGCCAGAGGTCGGGCGCGGGCGGTTCCGCCCTGCCGGATTCCGCTACGCGCGCGGCCGGGACCCGGACTTCCGAGGCTTCCGGCCCCTGCCGGGCGGCCCGCCGGAAGGCCGCCGTACCCCGGCTCAGGTCGTGCCCGACGGCCACCGCGTCGATGTCCACGAAGGTTTTCCGGCGCCCCTCGTGCTCCTCCTCGCGCACCTTCAACCGGCCGTGCACCACCAGCGGTTCCCCCACCGAGACCGAGGCCGCCACGTTCATCCCCAGCGAGCGCCAGGCCGACACCGTGTAGAAGCTGGTCGGGCCGTCCGTCCACAGCGCCCGCTCGCGGTCCCAGCGCCGCACCGTCACCGCGAAACGGAACCGGGCCACCCCGCCGGTCAACGTCTCCCGGTACTCCACGTTGGTCGCCACGTTGCCGACCAGCGTCACCGTCGTCTCGTTCATGTCCCCCACCTCGCGTACGTCCCGGCTCTTTCCGTCCCCATCGTGGCCTTGGGCGAAGAAATCCGCTGAAGCCTGTGGATAGGCGGAGAGTTGGGGAAAAGTCCGTCACCCGTACGGAGGGGGCGGACGGGGGCGGGCTTCGCGGCCGCGCCTAGCGCGTCCTCGCCGTGCCCGTCCGCCGGATCGGGCCCAGCTTCGTCGCGCCGATCCGCGCCCCGCCGATCCGGGCCGTCATCCGCGTCGCGCCCGAGGCCGTCACGTACTGCTCGCGCACCTCCCGGTAGCGCATCAGTTCCGCCGCGATCGGGTCGAGCACGCGGGCCCTGCCGCACGCCGCGGCCGCCTCGCGCAGCCGTCGCTCGGCCTCCTGCCCGTACCGCCTGGCCGGACCCCGTACCGCCGCCGCGCAGGCCCACTCCACCAGCGGGCCGCCGACGATCCCGGCGATCATGATCAGTACGGGCGGCCACAGCAGCGGCTCCACCACGCCCACGATCTGGGCCACCAGCCACAGCGCGCCGAAGATCTGCAGGAACGTCATCACCACCTGCGCGAAGACCGCCGCCGGCCACCACGCCGGGCGGGGCGGGCGGGCCGCCGGGTCGCCCATGGACACGGTCAGCTCGTCCAGCGCCTCCGGCAGGCCGTCGGCGCCCCGCAGCGCCGCCTCGCGCACCGCCTGCGCCCAGGGTCCCGGCAGCCCGCGCGCGGCCTCGTCGGAGACGATGCGCACCGCCTGCTCGACCCGCTGGCGGGCGGTCAGCTCGTCCTCGACCGGGTTCTCCAGGCGCGGGTCGGTGCTGCCGTGCGCGCGGATCCGCTCGTACCAGCGGTACAGCCGCAGCCACGGCGTGCCGCAGGCGCGGATGGCGCCGCGCCGCCAGACCCGTTCGGCGGCCTCGCCCGCGGCCTGCGCGCCGACGGCCAGCGCCAGCCGGTCGGCGAACTCCTCCCGGGCCCGCTCCCCCAGCCCCGGCCGCCCGTCCGCCACGTACACCGGGCGCAGCCTGGCCGCCGCGGCGTCCACGTCGGCGGCCAGGCGGCGCTCGGGCGCGGTGCGGTCCGAGACGAAGCGGCCGAGGAGCTCGCGCAGTTCCGGTACGCCGTCCCCGGTGAGCGCGGACAGGGCGAGGACCGTCGCGCCTGGCTCGCCGTGCTCGCCGAGGGCCATGCCGTCCTCGTCGAGGAGGCGGCGCAGGTCGTCGAGGACGAGGTCGGCGGCCTCGGTTCCGAGCCGGTCAGTCTGGTTGAGGACGACGAACGTGACCTCGGCGTGTCCGGCGAGGGGCCGCAGATAGCGCTCGTGCAGGGCGGCGTCCGCGTACTTCTCCGGGTCCACCACCCAGATCACCGCGTCCACCAGCCCGAGCAGCCGGTCCACCTGGTCGCGGTGGGCGGTGACGGCCGAGTCGTGGTCGGGCAGGTCGATGAGGACGAGCCCCTGGAGCTCGGCGTCGCCCGCGCCCCCGGCGAGCGGCCTGCGGCGCAGCCGCCCGGGGATGCCGAGCCGGTCGAGCAGGCCCGCGGCGCCCTCGGACCAGCTGAGCGCGATCGGGGCGGAGGTGGTGGGGCGACGCAGCCCGGTGTCGGAGACGGGCACGCCCGCGAGGGTGTTGAAGAGGGTGGACTTGCCGCTGCCGGTGGCCCCGGCGATGGCGACGACGGTGTGCCGCGCGGAGAGCCGCTGCCGCGCGGCGGCCTCGTCGAGGACCCGGCCCGCCTCGGCGAGGGCGTCGTTCTCGACCCGGGTGCGGGAGAGGCCGACGAGTTCGTGGAGGGCGTCGAGGCGGGTGCGCAGGGGGCCGCCGTAGGCGCCGCCGAGCGGGGGGAGGCCGTCGTCGGCGTCGTCGGGGGTGGAGGGGCCGGCGGGGTTGGTGCGGACGCCCGGGGCATCAGGGGCGCTGGGGGCGTCCGGGGTCCCGGTGCCCTTCGGGGCGGCGCGTTCGGCGGCGCGGCGGGCGATCAGCCCGTCGTCCCAGCGCTCGGCGGCGGACCCGGGGGCGCGGCCCGCGTCGCGTACGGAAGCGGGAGGGGCGGCGTCACCGCGTACGGACACGGCATCACGGCGTACGGCGTCGGAGGGCAGGCCGCCGGGGGGCACGGCACCGGAAGGCAGGGCGGCGTCGGAAGACAGGCCACCGGAGGGCACGGCACCGGGAGGCAGGGCGGCGTCGGAAGACAGGCCACCGGGAGGCACGGCACCGGAGGGCACGGCGTCACCGCGTGCGGGGTCACTCACTGCGTCACTTCTCCTTCTGCAGTACGGAGAGGGCGGCGATCAGCTCGGCCTGCGGCTCGGGGGTCACGTCGAGGGCGTCGAGGGGCGCGAGGCGCCGGTCGCGTTCGGTGTGGAGGGCGCGGTCGAGGTACGTGCGGAGGAGTTCGCCGCCCTTGTCGCGCAGGAGCACGGCGCCCTGGGCGCCGAGGAGTTCGGCGAGCCGGTCGCCGGCGGCGCGGGTGCGGCGCCCGCCGAGGAGGACGGCGGCGACGAGGGCGGTGAGGGTCTCGTTGTCGGGGGCGGCGGCGGTGGTGCCGCGGGCCCGGCCGGAGGACCGGCCCGTGGCGCGTCCGGAGCCTCGGACGGTGGCGGGCCGTTCCATCCCCCGTACCTCCTCCTCGACCGTCTCCTCCAGGACGCGCCGCCAGCGCCGTACGGTCATGGCGACGCGCTCGCCCGCGTCCTTGGCGGGGCCGGTGCGGTCGGCGGGGGCGAGGGCGCCGGCGGCGGGTTCGCGGCGCCAGGCGTCCCGGACCCGCTCGTCGGCGGCGGCGACGGCGCACTGGACCAGGGCGGCGAGGGACTCGACGAGGGCGTCGAGGAGCTCGTCGGCCGAGCTGTCGCGGGGGTAGCCGCGCCAGCGGGTGCGGGCGTCCCCGGCCAGGACGGCGCCGCGGCGCACCTGCTCGCGGAGCCGCCCGCCCTGTTCCCCGTACGCGCCCTCGACGGCGGCGCCGAGCCGGACGGCCGCGGCGTACTGGGCGGCGACCGCGCCCGCGAGCTCGGGCATCCGGGCGTCGAGCGAGTCGATGACGCCGGCGGCGGTGCGGCCGACGGCCTGCTGGCGGGCGGCCGGGTCCTGGGCGCAGTGGGCGAGCCAGCCGCGCAGCGGGGCGACGGCGGTGTCGGGGAGCAGCCCGCTGCCGCCGTCGGCGGACTCGGGGAGCTCGGGGATGGTGAACCGGGGCAGGTCGCCGAGCCCGGCCTTGTCGAGCAGGGCCTCGTACTGCCGGGAGACCTCGCCGATGACCTGGTGGGGGACGCGGTCGAGGACGGTGACGAGGGTGGCGTCGTACTCCTTGGCGGTACGGAGCAGGTGCCAGGGGACGGCGTCGGCGTAGCGGGAGGCGGTGGTGACCATGACCCAGATGTCGGCGGCGCAGATCAACTCGGCGGCGAGGAGGCGGTTCTCGACGACGAGGGAGTCGATGTCGGGGGCGTCGAGGAGGGCGAGGCCGCGGGGCAGGGTGGCGGCGGTCTCGACGCGGAGGGAGTTGTCCTCCTCGGGCTCGTCGTGGTCGTCGCGCCCGGCGTGCCCGTCGTGTGCGCCGTGCCCGCCGTGCCCGTCTCGGGGATGCTCCTCGCCCCGCTCGGGCAGCCAGACGCGGGTGAGCTGGGGCAGCACACGCATCCCGGCGAACCAGTGGTGGTCCTCGGGGTGGCAGACCAGGACGGGGGTGCGGGTGGTCGGCCGGAGCACGCCGGCCTCGCTGACGCGGCGGCCGACGAGGGAGTTGACGAGCGTGGACTTGCCGGCCCCGGTGGAGCCGCCGACGACGGCGAGCAGCGGGGCGCCGGGATCTCGGAGGCGGGGCACCAGGTAGTCGTCGAGCTGGGCGAGCAGCTCGGCCCGGGTCTGGCGGGCCCGGGGGGCACCCGGAAGGGGGAGCGGTAGACGCACGGCGGCGACTCGGTCGCGCAGGGCGGAGAGTGCGTCGATCAGCTGAGGCCGTTCGTCCAAGGTCACCACATGTGAAGAATGACCAATTTTGGAGGCTTTTTGAAGCATATAGAGGTGCTACGCGCCGACCGAACGGATGTAGCCGGAAGACCCCAGGCATAACGAGTGCACAACACCCGGCCCGAGTGGCGCGAAAAGCGCTGCGCGAATCGCACCTGCCTGCGATTATCGGACCGCTTCACCGAACCTCCACATCGTGGCACGCAGGTGAAGCAAGCGGGCCAGGGGGATCGGAGCCCTATCCTTGTCCCGTCCGGCCACACCCGCCCCACCCCGCGGACCCCGGCCCACCACCGGGCCACCGCCGGCCCCCGTAGCTCAGCGGATAGAGCAGGTGCCTTCTAAGCACTTGGCCGCAGGTTCGAGTCCTGCCGGGGGCGCACGGAACGAGACCCTCCTTCGGGAGGGTCTTTTTGCTGGTCGGATCGCTCTTCTCCGGCCACGTTCGGCACGGCGATTCCGCAGCCGGCGCTCGATGGTCACGGAGGGTGCGCGGGGACGGTCGAGCACCTGTTATGGCCGGATCTTTTGGTGAACCCGTCGGCTGAATGCCTGCTTCAGGTCACCTGGCAGGGCGGGGAGAGAGACCCAGCCCCACAATCGGCCATCCATGCGCCTCACCTTGTCAGGGACGGGCATCCCGAGACAGCAACGAAAGCGCCTCCTCCCACCGGAAGCGCTCCGCTCCCCCACCCGCCTTGGGCCGGTGCGGTTCGTAGGACCCGACCAGGACGCCCATCTCCCGCAGCCGGTCCAGACTCCGGCCGTACGCCGGATGGGCGGCCATGGCGGCGTTCACGTACGGCAGCACGGCCGTCGGGATGCCCATCCCGTACGCCTCGCACAGGATGCCCAAGGCAAGGGTGTCGGCCATCCCGGCAGCCCACTTGTTGACGGTGTTGAACGTGGCGGGCGCGACCGCGATGGCGTCGGCGGGCGGGAGCGGGCGGGAATCGCCCGGCCTGCGCCGGGCCGAGCGGATCGGGTAGCCGGTCTGGGCCTCGATCGCTTCCACGTCCAGGAAGCCGAGCCCCTGCGGGGTTGCTACGACGCCGACGCCCCAGCCCCGCTTCTGCGCCGCGGTGATCAGCTTGTGGACGTCGCCAGCGATGCCGGCGGCGCAGACGACGACGTACAGGAACGGCTGCGCGGTCACGTGGGGACTCCTAGTCGGCGGCTGAAGTGGTGGAGCTCGGGCAGGGTACGTCGTCGGTCCCGGGCGGCCATATCGGCGACCAGGTCGCGGACGGCTGGGCGGCGGACGTCCTGGGCGGCGCAGGTCTCGGCGATGCGGAGCGCCTGGTAGCCCTCGGCAAGGCGGCCCTGCTGACTGTAGGCACGGGCGGCTTCGACCCAGAGCGCTGCTCTGCGTTCGGGGGCGGGAATGTGCCGACGCATGAGGGGAGCCGCAGCGTTCAGGGCGATGCCGGCGTCACCGAAGGACACCGAGGCGCTGACGGCGTGGATCGCGACGTTGGTCGGGCTGAAGTTGGCCCAATCCTCGGGCTGGTCGAGAGCGACGTACCGGGCGACCTCCCGTGCCTCGCCGAGGAACTCCCGGGCTGCTGCACGGTCACCTCCTCGGCTGGCCGCAGTCGCCCCTCGGAGGAGCAGCAGGCCGACGGCGGCGAGGTACCGGGACGAATGCCGATCGTAGGAGCCGGCGAGCTGGCCAGCCGTGTGGCGGACCAGGGTGACGGCCTGGGCGGTGTGCTTCTCGCGGGTCAGGACGTGAGCGTGAAGGCGGACGCTGGAGGCTAGAACGACGGGATCGCCTGAGCGCTCGGCCTCTGCCATGGCCCGTCCCACCGCCAACCAGGCGTTGCCCTGGTCGCCCTGCTTGAGCAGCAGACTCGTCGAGGTCCGGTACGCGGTGGCCAGAAGCCCGGCCGCCTCCTCGGCGTTGCGGTGGCCACCGGCCGCCTCCCGCAGATCGGTGATGAGACTGGGCAGCATCGCCTCCAGCTCCGCGTAATCGCAGGTGCAGAAGAGGCGGCGGGCGGTGGTGAGCCTGTCCCGCAGGGGCTGGAACTCTCCGTTGCACGAAGAGGCAGTGGCAGCTCTGGGGCCAGGGAGAAGTGAGCGTACGAGGTCGTCATGGGCGGCGGTGGCGGGCGTGGCCGGGGTCGTGAGGGAGGCGATGCTCGCGGCCAGGAAGGTGCGGCGGCGCATGTCTTCTGTCTCGGGATCGTCGGGGTGGGGTGCGGCGGACGCGGCGGTATTACTCAGGCCGAGGAGGTGTGGCGGAATGCGGAGTTCGGCGGCGACGGCACGTAAGACGCGGATGTCGTGCCCGCTGGCCTGCGGAGAGGGTCTCCCACCGTCACCAGCACGGGGTGCGGACGGTGCTGCTGGCTCCTCGGTAGCCCTTGTCGGCCCAGCACGGGATGTCCGCTGCGGCGAGGGCGTCGATGATGCCGATTTCGCGGGCCGCGCGGATGTCGTGGACGGCGCCGGGCAGGGCCGGTGAGGCCCACAGCAGCCGGCCGAAGGGGTCGGCAAGGATCTGCACGTTCATCCCGTGCTTCTTGTACTTGCCGGAGTAGAACGGCCGGTCCGCGGCGATGCGGTCGATCGGCAGGAGGGTGCCGTCCAGGATCAGGTACGCCTTGGCCGACGCGGTCCGCACCGCGTCGGCCAGGCCGGGGGCGAGAGCGGCCAGGAGCCCGACCGCCTCGGTGACGTAGCGGTAGGCCGTCGTGGTGCCGACGCCGAACCCGGCTGCGAGCTCGGCATAGGTGTGTCCCACCCGCAGACGGGCGAGGGTGAGCAGGGCCTGGCGGCGGGCGCTCAGGCGCCGCCACCGGGAGCCGATCGTACGGCGGTGCCGCCGCAGCTGCTGAGTGAGGAAGCGGAGGGCGGAGCTGGACACGTCGACACCCGACGGGTGGACAAGCATGTGAAGCCCCTGGCGGAGATGGTTCTCTTGGTCGAAAACCCATCTACCAGGGGCTTCGCCTGTCTGTCAGCCCAACTGGCCAGCCTGGCAGCCAGGTTGGAATAGGCTCATTATGCGAGCCGAGCAAATACGTGGATTCCCTAACATTCACCGTCAAGTTGACGTCGCTCATGGCACCTTCTAGCCACCTTTGGCTCACATCAACCACTGCCGTGTTGACAGAAGTTGATGGACGCGAGGTCGTCTGCTAGAACGGCGCCTCAGCCAGCTCAAATACCCTGGGGGGGCAATGTCTACGCCACAGGACCCATCTACTCGATCAACGCCGAGTGCCCCCGACACACCTCCAGCGCCACCACCCTCGAACACGCCCAACACGGCCGAGACGCCACCCGCACAGACAACCTCCAGAGAAGCGCCACCGCCGCCCCCTACGGCTCCCACAGCTCCGCCCCCCTCGCCTTCAGCGTCCAGCACGCCAACAGCCCCCACACGCAGTGCCCTGGATCAATTCGTCGACCTGGTGGTTCCAGACTCGGCCGAGCCCGGCCGTGGGCGCAGTTGGGGCATCAAGAAGCTCGCCCTTACAGCAGTAATTGCCGTAGCAGCCATCATCGTCGGAGGGCTTTTCACCTTCGGCCTAGACACCTTCCTGTCACCGGCCCGAGCCAAACAGGATGACAAAAATCAAGATACCATCGAAAACGCGAAAGAAGCTTTCGCATGGCGACTGGCTCCCGCTCTTGACGATGACGAGCCATGGGAGTCCTGGGAGATCGATCGAACTCTGACAACGCAAGAAAGGGAGAAGCTTGAGAATCTTGACGGCACCAAAAAGGCGACGGTCTGGGAATTCGTCAGAGGGCTGCAAGGTCGAAGGGTGCGAGGGATTGCAGCGATTTACACCTTGCAACTGACCAGCGAGAAGCAAAAGTCAGTTCTTATCACGAAGATCTCGGCCAACGTCACGCGATGCTGGGACTCTAAGGCCCGCACCCTGCTAAGTGACGGTACAGGCGGAAGCGAAGGTTGGGACGAAATCCACTTCAATCTCGAGACGAATGGCGCCGCAGCAGCACCTCTCGGGTACACCGAGGTTGAACCCGGGCAGGTTCCGGAGGAGATCCCTTACAAGAAAGCCATCTCGCTCGGGAACACACAGAGCCCCGGTCTACTATCCATGACTCCCTACATGCGAGGAAGCCAGGACTGCGAGTGGCAGTTGGTGCTTAATTACAACGTAAACTCGGGCGAAATGCAGAGTCAGACCATCAATCAGGACAGCTCGGGAAAGAAGCTTATGGTCTACGGGCTGACACGAACCAATGTGGAGAGTTGGGCCTGGACTGGACCTCCTCCCGAGTATCCCGGCTGGTCGCACTCTAAGTACTAATCGGTACTCCCATTTGCGGCCATTGAGCCATGAACGCTGCGGTCGACGCTCCCCCGCGCTCCCCGCACTGGGCATAAACGACGATCTTCGTCCCTGGCTCATCGTCGGATGCTCCGTACGGGTAGCCATCCTCGTCGGTGGTTGGTACCGCAGGGCCGGCTCTTTAGGTTCATCTCCGGCGTTCGAGGCTGCCACCCCCTCGCGTCCCGGAAACGCCCGAAGTTTTCGGGAACGACCAACGACTGAGCGCGTACCCGCAGGTCAGAACGGCCCAGCCTGGCACGCCAAGCTGGGCTCGGGGGGATGGAAGACGACGTTCGTCCGGATGTCTCGTTCCGCGGCCATGGTCTTCCTTGTTCTCAGGGGACGCGGCTCCTGAGCTCACTGTTGGCGGGGTTGGCCATGGCTTGCTTGGAAGCCGAGCAGTAGGACCTCGTCCGGGTCGACGTCCTCGGGCAAGGGCCGGCCCTCCAGGAGGAAGCCGAAGAAGGCGCGCAGGGCTTCGTTGCCCAGTTCCTGGGGGTGGAAGGGCAGGGCGTACGGCTCCTCGTTCCGAGCATGCCTGGAGCTTCGGGTTCACCCGGTGTGTCAGACGTGGGTGTGATGATGCTTCGCATGGCTGTCTGGCTTGATGGGACCGACTTCGCTCGCTACGCGCTCATTCCCGAGGAGTTGCTTCCCGTGTGGGAGGGGACCGAGGCGGATCAGGTGATCGGTGCGTACGTCTCGGGATTTCGGCTGGCCGGGCGGGATGTGCTGACGCTCGGCGGCGAGCCGCTGCCCGTTGCCTGGCTCGCCGAGGAGCTCACGTTCGCGCGCTGGTGTTATGCCGACGACGACACCGGGCTGGTCCGGGCCGTTCGGGGCGCCGCCGCGGCCGGCGGGTGGGAGGACGGCCTCTCGCTTGAGCTCGGAGGGCGTTACGTGCTGACCGACGCCTCCTACGAGGCCGACAGGATGCTCGGCTCGGAGGTGCTTCGCGTGGAGCTGGACCCGGGGCGCTATCGCGTCCAGTCGTTGGTCGTGGAGCCTGACCCCGACACGCAGTTCATGCTGGAGCGGCTGGTGCCCGGATCCGGATAGGGGCTGCCGTTCCCCTCTCTCACGGGACGTCTCAGGAGCCCGCCTGTGAGACGCCCCGGACCAGTTGGGCGATGCCGTTGAAGATGGCCTGGCCCAGGGGTGTGGGGGCGATCAGGACGCCCAGGGTCAGGACCAGGAACGCCGTGCCGCGTTCCTCGAAGCGGCTTCTGGCCTGTGTTCTGCGGCGGAGTCTCATCGCCACGATGACCGCCAGCAGCACCGCCACGTTGATCGTCATCATGTGCCGTCCACTTCCGTTCAGTCCGTGCTCCGCTGCCACGGACCAGTGCAGCGGACGGGGGGCTTCCGGCGCAGGCGGTCCGTTGGCTATGGCGGATCCCCGGCGGGTGCTGGCCTGTTGGTGATCGGACAGCCGTTCCCTTGGGGCGGGTCGGGGCTCCGTTAGGGTGACGGGGTACGGAAGACTGGTGTGCGAGCGGGGGCTCAGGGTGCGGGACGCCGATCTCGATGTCTCGGCGGGTGAACTCGGCCGGCTGGCCGGGGACCTCGACGCGATGCAGGAGTATCTGGAGCAGCAGACCCGACGCATGGACGAGGTCGTCGACCGCGTCGCCGCCGGCTGGCAGGGACCGACCGCCGTCGCGTACCGGTCGCTGCACCGCGGGGTCGCCGAGGACGCCGTGCGGATCCGTCAGGTGATGGTCCTGCTCGAAGCGGCCGTGCGGGCCTCCCGCGACGGGTTCAGCGAGCAGGAGCTCGACACCCTGGCCCGGGTCAAGCGGCTCCAGGACGGCGAGGACGTGTCCGCCGCCGCCCGCGCGCTCACCGTGCCCGACCCGGCGCCGGGAGCCGCGCCCGCGCCGCCCACGAGTCGCATTCTGGACGTCTGAACCACGGGGGATCAGCACCATGCCGGACGAAGACCGGATAGCCGACGAGGACCGGATCACCGTCGACTTCGCCTCCCTGCAACGCCTCTCGGGAGACCTCGAAGACATCCTCCGCACCCTCAACGGCAAGCTCGACACGCTCTACGAGCGGGCCGCCAAGGTCGTCCTGAGCTGGGACGGCGAGGCCCGTGAGGCGTTCGTCGACGAGCTCGACAAGTGGAGCCGCTCCGCCGCCGACCTCAAGGCCGCCCAGGCGTGGCTGCACGAGGTCGTCGTCACCGGGCACCTCAACTACTCCGCCGCCAACCGGTCCGTGCTCCAGGGATGGGGAGGGGGCGCCTGATGGCCGGGCCCGGTGGGAGCGGTGGAAGTGGTGGCTCCGGTGCCATCGACGTCAAGCCCAGTGATCTCTGGTCCGTCTCCGGGCGGGTCGCCGCCCAGCAGGACTTCCTGATGCGCGGCGCCCGCACGCTCCTGGAGGAGCTCGGCAAGTATCCCGACGCCGGCGGCGCCGGCAGCGAGGCCGGGCGGTTCGCCCAGGCGTACAAGAAGATCGGCAACCGGTGGCTGGAGGTCTGGGCCAAGTCCGTCGTCAGCGTCGGCGGCGTCGCCGTCGGCTTCACCGAGACCGCCAACGCCTACACCCTCGCCGACGCGGCGGCCAACCCCCAGCCCGGCAAGACCGCCGAGCAGCGCCCGCGGCCCGCGGTCATCGACAAGGACCCCGTCTTCCCCTCCGTACCCGACATCAAATGGGGCGACGACGACGGCGGGGACGACTTCCTGCGCGGCCTGATGGAAGGCATCCCGGAGATCGTCCGGGACGTCCTCCAGCCGCTGGCCAAGCACGTGTTCCGGGTCGGCCGGGTCGCGGACGTCCATCCCTTCCCCCAGCAGCACTACCTCAACTCCCTCTGCCACAGCTGGATGAACGTCTCCCTCGTCCTCACCACCGGCGCCGACCAGCTCACCCAGACCGTGGGCACCATCACCAACCACCAGCGGGCCGACTGGGAGGCCGCCATGCGGACCTTCTGCAGCGCCCTGTGGGGCGCGACCGCCTGGGGGCAGCGGCGCGAGGGCTACCAGTGGGCGCAGACCGCCGGCTCCGGGCCCGGCACCCCGCGCCTGCCCACCGGCAGCGAGCCCGTCATGACGGTCCTCAAGGACACCGCCGACGCCATGGCCACCATCCTGCGCGAGTACGCCGAGGCCGCCGTCGACCTGAACCGCGACGTCGCCGACGAGCTGCACCGCGCCATGTGGAAGGCCGCCAAGGAGATCCTGGAGGACCTGGCCAAGCCCAAGAGCCCCAAGGACCTGCTCTCCGGCATCACCTCGGTCATCGGCAAGGGCGCGGGCCTCATCCTGTCCTTCGACGTCAAGACCGTCCTCAACATCGACACCGCGAAGCTGAACCGGATCGTCGACACCTACACCGGCATCCTCGACGGCCTCACCACCCGCATGGACGCCCTGAAGGGGCCCCTCGACGAGGCCCACCTCAGCGCCCCCAAGTTCGAGGCCGGCGTCGCCCGCGCGCACGGCTTCGGCGCGCGGGCCCTGGAGGAGTTCAAGGACTCGCAGGTCTGGCTGAAGGTCGACGCGAACGGCAACTACGACCTCGACCTCGCCGCCAACGAGTACATGGGCGACGGGCACACCCTCGACAAGCACGTCGGCAAGACCGACGAGCAGCTCGCCCAGCGCCTGCGCGACCAGCAGGCGAACGGCCCCACCCTCGCCTGGCCGTACGGCAAGCCGAAGCCCAGCGCCTCCTCCGCCTTCCCGAACTACGAGCGGGCCCAGGAGCTGACCGAGTACAACCTCAACCACAACAAGGCGGCCATCGAGGCGTGGATCAAGGGCCCGCCGCCGCCCGCCGAGGGCAGCGTCCAGGACTTCCACGCGACGGCGCCCAACGGCGAGAACAGCGGGCGCAGCGTCTTCAAGCAGCCGCAGGACGTGAACGACCCGAAGTCCGGGTACAAGCAGTCGGGCATGGGCGCCGAGGCGTACGACGTCCAGGGCATCGACACGCGCATCCGGTACGACAGCGGGCGCAATCCGCCCTTCACCGTGATGACGTCCATGCCGTCCAAGTCCTAGACCCGGCCGGACCACACGACACCCGCCCCGCCACGATCAGCACCGCCGAGAAAGGCCCGCACCGCATGTCCGTCGACCAGGCCGCATGGGAAGCCGCGGTACGCCACCTCTACGAGGACGCCTACCCGTACGACGCCACCGGCCCGCGCCGCCACGAGGACTGGGTCCTCGACGTGCTCGCGGTGATGGGCCGGGTCCCGGACCCGCGCGGCTGGGCCGGGCTCGACGACGCGGCGGACGACCCTGAGCGGGCGGCCTCCCCCGTGTACCCCTTCGCGGCCCGTCCGGCGGAGTACGTACGGGCCCGCCTGTACGAGATCGACCGGGGCAGCGCCGAGAACCTGCTGCTCGCCCTCACTGACGACGGGTGCGCGCTGTCCAACCTGGACCGCTTCGCCGAGAGCGAGGAGGAGCTGCGGGCCATGGCGCGCACGGTCCTCGCGCGGTACGGGGACGGCGCCGTCTTCCACACCAACGTGACCCGGCCCGGCGGCCCGCCCGGCACGCTCGACTTCACGTCGCCGAACTGGGGGTACGCCCCGCTCGGCGTCTACTCCGAGGACTACGGCCTGGTCGTCGTCTCCGACACCGAGGTCGGGCTGTTCTGGAACTTCTCCGACTACTGAGCCCCCGGGCCCCGGGGCTCAGGCCCCCGGTCCCGGGCCCCGGGCCCCGAGCCGCCCGCCCGCCCCTTCCGGCGCCCCTGAGAGGATGGCCCCGTGCTGACCCGTTCCGCTTCCTATCCCGACCGGGAGACCGCCCACTGGGCCACCCAGCAGGTCGTCACCGCCAACGAGCAGGCCATCCACCGCTGGCTCGCCCAGGGCACCCGCGCCCGCCTCACCATCGAGGCCGCCTGGCCCTCCCGCGAGGAGCCCGTGGGCCGCGTCCAGCTGGAGGCGGAGCTGCTCGCCGGGCGCGGGCCCGTCGACGTGCGCGCCGCGCGGGTCGTCCTGCGCCGCGAGCCCGCGAGCCCCCACGGCTTCACCGTCCTCACCACCGTGCCGTTCTACCTGTAGGGGCCCCGCCCGCATGTCCATGAAGCCCCTCGAACACGACCGGCGCTACGGCGAGCTGGACCAGGTCATGCGCGCCTACCTCGGCCAGCCCGCCGACGACACCCCCGAGCACCGCAGCCGCGCCCTCGACGCCTACCTCCGCCACACCTGGCACACCCGCCCCTCCGCCATCGCCGAGGCGGAGCGCCAGCTCCGCGCGTACAGCCGCAACCCGCCCGGCCGGCTGCGCCTGGAGCTCGGCGAGTTCTACGCCGTCCCCGACACCGGGATGCCCCAGTCCGCGATCGGCGACTGGCTCCTAGTCCTCGCCGACCACCTCAAGCGGAGCATCGAGGGCGGCGAGGTCCCCGAGCCCGCCTCGCCGCGCACCCACTGGGAGTGGCACGCCCGCTTCCCCGAGACCGCTCAGTTCCTCGGCGGCTGGTTCTCCCAGGACATCGTCGACGAGTTCCCCGACCACGAGGCCGCCGTCGCCGACTACGCGGCCACCACCCACCCCCAGCTCGTCGCCCGCCTCGTCGGCGAGCTCCACGAGCTCCTCGCCCTCCCCCTCGACGACGGCGACTACGCCCTCGCCGCCGCCGAGCTCGGCATGGAGGTCGGCCCGCCCGCGCCCCACTCGCACGGCGCCTGGTTCCAGTCGGTCGCGACCGCGCTCGCCGCGGGCTGAGGCGCCCCGGCGGCCAGCCGGGCCGTCAGCGCGGCCAGCCACAGCAGGCCGAGGCCCGCGCCGGCCGTGAAGGCCACCACCGAGGCCCCCGAGCCCGCGAAGCCCGCCAGGACCGCGACCGGCGCCAGCCGCGAGGCGAGCGCCCAGCCGCGCAGGCCCCGGGCCGCCAGCGGGCGGGCCAGCACCACGAACGCGGCGCACAGGGCGAGGTAGCCGGCCGTCCCCGCCAGCAGGTGCGCCGTGCCGTGCGCGCTCAGCACCGTCGCGTCCGG
The DNA here is from genome assembly GCF_040650575.1 of Streptomyces sp. NPDC048659. NCBI lineage: Bacteria > Bacillati > Actinomycetota > Actinomycetes > Kitasatosporales > Streptomycetaceae > Streptomyces > Streptomyces sp. NPDC048659. The sequence continues at coordinate 109,311 of NZ_JBEZHM010000020.1, forward strand.
CGCCCCGGCGGGGAAGCCCGCGCCCGGGTCGGCCGGGAAGACCGCCGCGGCCCAGAACGACAGCGCGAAGACGCCGGTCAGGGCCGGGCCCCAGGTGCCGCCGGGGCCGCCGCCCAGCAGCCGGCGCAGTCCCGCCGCGCCCGCCAGCAGCAGGGCGCCCGCGACGAGGAAGTTCAGCGTCTGGATCCAGCCCGCCGCGCCGAGCGCGAGCTGGCTGAGCGCGTTGCGGCCGAAGTCGAAGCCCTCCCGGGCCGCCCCCTGCGCCACACCCGCCGCCAGGAACAGCGGACCCGCCACGACCGCCCCGGCCGCCAGTCGCGAGGCCGCCACCCGGCGCGCGGGAGCGGCAACGGGAGCAGCGGGGGCGGTGAGCGTCTTGGCCGTCTCGGTCTTGGCCACCTCGGTCTTGGCCACCTCGGTCTTGGCCACCTCGGTCTTGGCCACCTCGGTCTTGGCCACCTCGGTCTTGGCCACCTCGGTCTTGGTCATATCGGTCTTCCTCATCTCGGCTTCGCGCGTCCCGTCGTCGTCTCTCACAGGTATGACCGGGCGGCGTCCGCCACCTCATCGGCAGGCGCGCGGTGAACCCCGTCACACGCCGGGGCGGCTCCGGCCATGCGGGTGAACAGGGCCGTGGGCGCGGCCACTTCGGGTCAGCGGGCGGCCATGCTGAGGGCACTTCCGCCTTCCCGCCCCCCGTCACGAGGAGAGCCGGCATGGGCCGCTCGTCCACCGCCGCACTGACGGCCGCCACCCTGCTCGCCGCCGTCCTGCCGGCCGTCCTGCCCGCCGCCGCCCCGCGCGCCTTCGCCGACCCGGGCCCGGCGACCGCCCTCGCCGCCGAGTCCGCCGCGCCCGCCGCCCGCACCATCACCCAGCAGCCCGGGCACCCCGCGATCATGTACCCGGGCCGGGCGGTGACCGTCGCCGCGTACTGCCCGGCGGGGACGAAGCCCACCGGCGGCGGGGCCATCGTGCAGAGCGACCCGCAGAGCGCCGTCTTCATCAAGGAGTCGGCCCCCGTCGACGAGAACCTCTGGCGGGTGCGCGCGTACAACGCCTCCGACGAGGTGCAGACCCTGCACCCCCGGGTGGTCTGCTCCTCGGAGACCACCCTCACCACCCACGCCGGGCCCGTGAGCCCGCTGCGGCCCGGCGAGTCGGACGACCCCAGCGTGGCGGGCTGCGGCGGCGGGCAGTACGTCGCGGGCGGCGGTTTCGAGGCGGGCGAGTTCACGTACGCCAGCCAGTCGGTCTTCGACGACGACCGGCGGTGGACCGCGCGGGCGAAGAACACCGGCTCCACACCCTCGTCCGTCCGGGCGTTCGTCGTCTGCTCGGCCTTCGCGCCCACCCTCCGCAGCGTCCGGATGGAGCTGCGGCCCGGCGCGGTCGGCACCGTGAGCGTGGACTGCCCGGCGGGCCAGGTGCCGACCGGCGGCGGTGTGGACGGCAGCCTGGACACGCTCCTGAACTCCTCGGGCCCGACGGACACGGGCTGGACGGTACGGGCCACCAACACGGCCGTCGTCCCGCTGGGCGTCGTCTACGCCTCCGTGGTCTGCTCCACCCCCTGAGCACCTGAGCACCAGAGGCCCCGGTTCTCCGGGGCCCGTCCCCGTCCCCGTACCCCTCCCCTGGTCGATCCTCCAGACCCCTCCCCGCCCCACCCCCCGTATTCCGGGCCCCGAACCAGTCGTTCCGGCCATATGGCCGGAGTTTCACTGGCGGCATGGATCTGAACACGGTGACGGACGTGCGGGACGCGCGGCTGCGTGAGCCCTGGCGGCCGGGCGACGCCTGGCTCGGCGGGGGGACGTATCTGTTCTCCGAGCCGCAGCCGCACCTGCGGCGGCTGATCGACCTCGGCCGGATGGGCTGGGAGCCGCTCACCCGGCACCCGGACGGCTCCCTGGAGATCGCCGCGACCTGCACGATCGCCACGCTCTCGCGGTTCGGGCGGCGCGGGCTCGACGCGGTCGCCGCGCCGCTGTTCGAGCAGTGCTGCCGGGCCTTCCTGGCCTCGTTCAAGATCTGGAACATGGCCACGGTCGGCGGGAACCTCTGCAACGGGCTGCCCGCCGGGCCCATGATCTCGCTCACCGCCGCCCTCGACGGGAGCTGTCTGCTCCAGGCGCAGGACGGCTCGCTGCGGGAGCTGAAGGTCGTCGACTTCGTCACCGGCGCCGGGCGCAAGGACCTGGGCGAGGGCGAGCTGCTGCGGTCCGTGACGCTGCCCGCGCGGGCGCTGGGGTGCCGGACCGCGTTCCGGCAGGCGTCGCTGTACGGGCTGGGCCGCTCGGGCGCGCTCGTCATCGGGACGCTCGATCCGGTGGACGGTTCGCTGGCGGTGACGGTCAGCGCGGCGACCGTGCGCCCGTTCCGGTTCTGGTTCCCGCTGCCGCCGACCCGGGCGCAGCTGCGGGCCGCGATCGAGGCGGCGGTCGCGGACGAGGACTGGTTCGACGACATCCACGGACTCCCCGAGTGGCGGCGGCACATGGGCTTCCGGCTCGCGGAGGAGGTCCGCCGCGAGCTCACCGCCGAACCCCGGACCGCCGCCGGCCCCCGAGCCGCCGGCCCCTTCCCCACCGGCCACCAGGAGCGTGCCCGATGAGCTTCCGCGTCCAGGTCAACGACCGGCCCTTCGAGGAGGAGCCGCGCGCCGGGCAGTGCCTGCGCACCTATCTGCGCGAGCGCGGCTGGTTCGGCGTGAAGAAGGGGTGCGATGCCGGGGACTGCGGCGCCTGCACCGTGCACGTCGACGGGGAGCCCGTGCACAGCTGCATCTATCCGGCCGTACGGGCCGAGGGGCGGGCCGTCACCACGGTCGAGGGCCTGGCCGCGCCGGGCGGCGAACTCCATCCCGTACAGCAGAGGTTCCTCGACGCGCAGGGCTTCCAGTGCGGCTTCTGTACGGCCGGGTTCCTGATGACCACGGCGGCGCTGGAGGCCGAGCGGGGCACCGCGCACGACGACGGCAAGCTGGACGACCTGCCGCGCGCCTTCAAGGGCAACATCTGCCGCTGCACCGGCTACCGCGCCGTGGAGGACGCCGTGCGCGGGGTCGCGCACACCGAACGGCCGTGCGCCGGGAAGGCCGTGGGCCGCAGCGTCGGCGCGCCGGCCGGGCCGCAGGTGGTCACCGGCACCGCCCGCTACACCTTCGACGTGCAGGTCCCGGGGCTGCTGCACATGAAGCTGCTGCGCTCGCCGCACCCGCACGCGCGGATCCTGGCGATCGACACGGCCGCCGCGCTGCGGGTGCCGGGTGTGGTCGCCGTGTTCACCCACGAGGACGCCCCGGACACGCTCTACTCCAGCGCCCGGCACGAGCATCCGACGGAGGACCCCGACGACACCCGGGTGCTGGACGACGTCGTCCGGTACGTGGGGCAGCGGGTCGCGGCGGTCGTGGCGGAGAGCGAGCAGGCGGCCGAGGAGGGCTGCCGCCGGGTGGAGGTGACGTACGAGGAGCTGCCGTACGTCCTCGACCCGGAGGAGGCGATGGGCCCGGGGGCGCCGGTGATCCACGCGGGCAAGGGGCCCGAGGTGCGGATCGCGCGGGTCGAGAACAACGTGGCGGGCGAGGTGCACGGGGAGATCGGGGACGTCGAGGCCGGTTTCGCCGAGGCGGCGGTGGTCTACGAGGAGACCTTCCGCACCCAGCGGGTCCAGCACGCCAGCCTGGAGACGCACGGCTGCGTGGCGTACTTCGAGCCCCGGGAGGACGGCGAGGGGGAGCGGCTGACCGTGCGGTCCTCCACCCAGACGCCGTTCCTCACCCGGCGGGCGCTGTGCGCGCTGTACGGGCTGCGCGAGGACGAGGTGCGGGTGGTGGCGGGCCGGGTCGGCGGCGGGTTCGGCGGCAAGCAGGAGATGCTGACCGAGGACGTGGTCACCCTGGCGGCGCTGCGGCTGCGGCGCCCGGTGAAGCTGGAGTACACGCGCGCCGAGCAGTTCTACGGGGCCACCACCCGGCACCCGTTCACCATCGGCATCAAGGTGGGGGCCCGCGCGGACGGCACCCTCACGGCCGTGCGGATGCGGGTGGTGGCGAACACGGGCGCGTACGGCAACCACGGCCCGGCCGTGATGTTCCACAGCGTCGGCGAGTCCTTCGCGGTCTACCGCGCCCCGCACAAGAAGGTCGACGCCTACTCCGTCTACACCAACGCCGTCCCGGCCGGCGCCTTCCGCGGCTACGGCCTGGGCCAGGTGACCTTCGCCGTCGAGTCCGCGATGGACGAGCTGGCGCGGCTCCTCGGCATGGACCCGCTGGAGCTGCGCGAGCGGAACATCATCGGGCCCGGCGAGGGGATGCACAGCCCGATCGGCGAGGAGGAGGACCTGCACATCGCCTCGTACGGGCTCGACCAGTGCCTCGCGGTGGTGCGGAAGGCGATCGCCGAGGACCGCAGCGCCGAGGACGCGCCCGAGGGGTGGCTGGTCGGCCAGGGCACCGCGATGGCGATGATCGCGACGGGCCCGCCGGGCGGCCACTACGCGGACGCGCGGGTCTCGCTGCTCGCGGACGGGACGTACGACATCGCCGTCGGCACCGCCGAGTTCGGCAACGGCACCACCACGGTCCACCAGCAGATCACCGCCGGGGCGCTGGGCACCACCGGGGACCGGATCACGGTGCGCCAGTCCGACACGGACGTGGTGCGGCACGACACCGGCGCCTTCGGTTCGGCGGGCACGGTCGTCGCGGGCAAGGCGGTGCTGCTGGCCGCGTCCTCGCTGGCGGAGCGGCTGCGGAGCTTCGCCGCCCGGCACACGGGGGTCGCCCGGCACCTGTGCGTGCTCGGCGCGGAGAGCGTCGACTGCGCGGGGCGGAGCGTGCCGCTGAAGGAGCTGTACGAGGCGGCGCACGCGGCGGGGGCGGCGGAGGAGCTGGCGGCGGACGGGCACTGGGGCGGTTCGCCGCGCTCGGTGGCGTTCAACGCGCAGTGGTTCCGGGTGGCGGTGGATCCGGGCTCGGGCGAGATGCGGATCCTGCGCAGCGTGCACGCCGCCGACGCCGGGAAGGTCATGAACCCGATGCAGTGCCGGGGGCAGGTGGAGGGCGGGGTCGCGCAGGCGCTGGGCGCGACCCTCTTCGAGAACGTGCGGATCGACGGGCGGGGCGAGGTGACGACGGCGGCGTTCCGGCGCTACCGGCTGCCGCAGTACGCGGACGTGCCGCGGACCGAGGTGCACTTCACCGAGACCACGGACTCGATCGGCCCGCTCGGCGCCAAGTCGATGAGCGAGAGCCCGTTCAACCCGGTGCCGCCCGCCTTCGCCAACGCGCTGCGCGACGCGACCGGGATCCGCTTCACGGAGGCGCCGTTCACCCGCGACCGGGTCTGGCTGGCGCTGGACGGCTTGGCTCATCGACCCGGAGGATGCGCGTGACCTTCTCGTAGCAAGCTCACAAATGCCGGGCAGATAGGCGGATCGGGGCCGCAGGCACGGTTTCGGGGGCGGCGGCCGGGTATCAGTCGCGTGGGCGGGGGACGGCCGCCGCCCGGCGAGCGTACGAAGGGATCATCGACGATGAGCGGATCCTTCGCCCTGTGGGGCGAGCTGGCCCACCCCGTCACGCTGACCGTGGCGGACCTGCGCCGGGAGTGGCCCGCGCACCGGGCCCGGGTCGTCTTCGACTGCGCGACGGCCGGGCCGCAGCACCACGTGTTCGAGGGCCCGCTGCTGCGCGAGGTGGTGGGCCGGGCGGGCCCGGACTTCGACCCGGCGCGGCGCAAGGAGCGCTCGCGCTTCCTGCTGACGGTGAGCGGCGGCGACGGGCACCACACGGTGCTGTCCTGGGCGGAGATCGACGCCGACTTCGGGGACGCGCCGGTGCTGCTGGCCACCCGCATGGACGGGGTGGAGCTGGACGCGGCCGGTACGCAGCTGGTCGTGCCGTCCGACCGCTGCGGCGCCCGGTACGTGAGCGCGGTGACCGGGATCTGGGTCGGCACCCTGCCGGTCCGGGTGCCGGTCGGGGCGTAGACGGGGCGTGGGCGGCGCGTCGAATTCCGTCCCAACGGGCGGCAAAACATGGGGAGTTCCTCGCCGCGCCGGGGCCGGTGACGGCTTCCGGCGGGGTAGACACCTGGTGTGAACATGACGTCCAGGACTTCTCTCGTCGAGCGGCTCCTCCAGGACGGGGTGCGCTCCCTCGCCTTTCCCGGGGCCGTGTGGGCCGTCGGCGACGCCGGCGGGACGACGGCGGGCGGGGCCGTGGGGCTGCTCGATCCCGCGCGGCGCGACGAGCCCGCGCGGCCCGACACCCTCTACGACCTCGCCAGCCTCACGAAGGTCATCGCCGTGTGGCCGGTGGTGGGCACGCTGGTCGAGGCCGGCGCGCTGCGCCCGCACACCCCGCTGGGCGCCTTCTGGCCGGAGGTCGCCGGGCGGCCACTGGCGCCGGTGACCCCGCACCAGCTCCTCACCCACACCGCGGGGCTGCCGCTGCGGGCCAACCTGCGCCGGCTGTACGGGACCGACCCCGGGGACGTACGGCGCGGGGTGCTCGGCGAGGAGCTGCGCAGGCCGCCCGGCGAGGCCGTCGAGTACACCGACCGGGCGGCGCTGGTGCTCGGCTATCTGGCGGAGCACCTGACCGGGCGCCCGCTGCGGGAGCTGGCCGCCGAGCGGATCTGGGGGCCGCTCGGGATGACGGAGACGCGGTACGGGCCGCTGCCCGCGGCCGTGGCGGCGCGCTGCGCGCCGACGGAGTTCGACGAGCCGACGGGCGCCCATCTGAAGGGCACCGTGCACGACTTCTCCAGCCGCCTGCTGGGCGGCGCCTGCGGCATAGCGGGCGCCTTCTCCACCGCCCGGGACCTGGGGCGGCTGCTCGCCCACGTGCTGGCGGCGGGCGGGCGGGGCGGGGCGGCCGGGCCGTTCGGGCCCGGCTGGGTGGCGGATTCGCTGCGGGTGCGCACGGGTGGCCTGGTGCCGCCCCGGGGCCTGTTCTGGCACCTGGCGCCGGGCACCGGGGCGCGGGACGACGTGTGGACGCACTACGGCTTCACCGGCACCGGGATGTGGGTCAGCCCGGCGCGGGGCCGCTGGGCGGTGCTGCTCACGAACAAGCTGTACTTCACGCGGGAGACGGGTCCCGTGACGGCGGTGCGCGACGCGTTCCGGGCGGCGGTCTTCCCGGCCACGTGACCGGAGGGCGGTGGCGTCGTTGCACGCCGTAAACGATCAGGTAGGCGAACGGTGGTGGAGGCGCGGCGATGGGTGACGAACGGACGGTGCTGGTCAGGGAGCTGGTTCTGGGCGGCGCGGAGGACGTGCGGGAGGCGGCGGAGGAGCTGGCCCGGGGGGCCGCGGTGGTGCACGGCTTCGCCAACTTCTACGCGCTGACCGCCCGCCCGGAGCGGGAGGCGGTCGAGCGGGTCAACCGCTTCAAGGGGCGCCCGGCGGGGCAGCCCGGCAGCGTGACGGGGCCGCCGGGCGTGCTGCCGGGGCTGTTCGACTGGACCCGGCTGCCCGCGGAGCTGCCCCGGCGGCAGCTCAGGTCGCTGATGGACGAGCTGTACGAGCTCGGCCCGTTCGGCTTCCGGGGGCCGGCCGCCGAGCGACTGCCGGACCATCTGACGGTGGTCTCGGACGGGGTGGCGACCGTGCAGGTGATCGCGCCGGGGCGGCGGTGCCCGTCGAACGCCTTCCTGGCCGAGGCGATCGGGCGGGCGGGCACGGAGTACCTGTTCGTCACCTCGGCCAACCGCTCCCGGCAGCTTCCGCACTGGCGCGCCGAGGGGGCGGTCGCGGACTTCGGCCGGGAGCCGGAGGTGCGGGTGCTCGCGCATCCGGACGACGCGGCGGCCCGGCGGCGCCATCCGCACCACGAGCCGGTGTCGACGAGCGTGCTCTCGTTCCACCGGGCCGCGGGGCGCGGCCGGTCGGGGCTGCCGGCGCTGGTCCTGGAGCGGCAGGGCTCCCTGTCGGCCGACCACATCCGCTCGGTCGCGGCCAACCACGGCTTCGCCCTGGTGCCGGCCGCCGGGGCGGCGGCGCGGCCCTCGGCCCGCGCCTATGTGCCGGTGCCGGGCGGGCCGGTGCCTCAGGCGCGGTAGGCGCGCAGGAAGGCGGCGACGCCGCCGGTGAGCAGCCGGTCGGTCTCGTCCTCCGGGAGCGGCACCACGCCGTAGTGGGAGCGCTGGAGGATGGCGGCCGAGGTGAGCGCCACGAAGTGGAAGGCCGCGAGGGCGGCGTCGCCGTGCACGTCGAGCAGGCCGGCCCCGGCGAGCCCCGCCATCGCGTCGGCGAGGGCGTCGCCGACGGGGGCGGGGCCGGCCTGCTGCCAGGCGGCCATGACCTCGGCGGGGACGTGGCCGGCCTCGGCGTGGATGTGCCGGACGAGCGCGAAGTGGTCGGGGTATTCGGCGATCAGGTCGGTGAAGGCGTGCGCGAGGGCGCACAGTTCGCGCTCCAGCAGCTCGGGGTGGGGCGGCCTGGCCGGGTCGAGCAGGGCGTGCAGCCGGGCGAGCTGGGCGTCCCGGACGGTGTGGGCGGTCCAGGTGATGACCGTGCCGAAGAGCTCGGCCTTGCCGCCGGGGAAGTGGTTGTAGACCGTGCGCGTGGAGACCCCGGCGGCGGCGGCGAGCGCGTCGACGGAGGCGCGCGCGTACCCCTCGCGACCGAAGACCCCGCAGGCCGCGCGGACCACGGCGAGCTGCTTCTCCCGCTTGCGGGGCGGGATCTCGCGCCGGGCCCGCTCGCTCCGGGTGTCGTCGCCGGCCATGCGCTCCTCCTCTGTCGACACCGCAGCGTAACCGCCGCAGCGAAGTACAACGTGCGTTGCACTTTCTACAACGCTCGTTGTACTTTAGCGGAGCGCCGGACGCGCTCCGCGTCCGCACCGCTCCGGGAGGGGACCCGCCATGTCCGAGAACACCAGCACCAGCACCACCACCGGCACCGACGCCACCGCGCCCCTGCGAGTCGCCGTCCTCGTCGGCAGCGTCCGCGAGGGGCGTCACGCCGACGCCGTCACCGACTGGTTCCTCGGCGTCGCCCGCCGCCACGGCGGCCTCGACCTCGACGTGATCGACCTCGCCGAGGTCGACCTGCCGCTCGTCATGCCGGGCTGGGGCGGCACGCCCGACCCCCGCGCCACCGCCGCGCTCGCCGGGGTCTCGCCCCGGCTGGCCGCCGCCGACGCCTTCGTGGTCGTCACGCCCGAGTACAACCACAGCTTCCCGGCCGCCCTGAAGAACCTCCTCGACTGGCACCGCGAGGAGTGGCGCGCCAAGCCCGTCGGCTTCGTCTCCTACGGCGGCCTCGGCGGCGGGCTGCGCGCGGTCGAGCAGCTCCGGATGGTCTTCGCCGAGCTGCACGCCACCACCGTCCGCGACTCCGTCAGCCTGCACGGCCCCTGGTCCGGCCTCGGCCCGGACGGCGCGCCGCGCGACACGGCCGTCACCGAGGGCGCCGCGAAGGGGATGCTCGGCCAGCTCCAGTGGTGGGGACGGGCGCTGCGCACCGCCCGCGCGGCCCTCCCGTACCAGGGCTGAGCGGCGGGCGCCCGATGAGCACCCTCGCCCCCCGGGCCGGCCGGACCGCCGGCCCGGACGGCCCGCCCGGCACCCCGCTCGGCCGGGTCCTGGCCGTCGTCGTGATCGGCTCCGTGATGTCCGTCCTCGACGTCACCATCGTCCACATCGCCCTGCGCAGGCTCTCGGACGCCTTCGACACGACGCTGGCCACCATCCAGTGGACCGCGACCGCCTACTCCCTCGCGCTGGCCGCCGTCATCCCCACCGCCGCCTGGGCGATGGGCCGGATCGGCGCCCGGCGCACGTACCTCACCGCCCTCGCCCTCTTCACCCTCGGCTCGCTGCTCGCCGCCCTCGCCTGGGACGCGGGCAGCATGATCGCCTTCCGTGCCGTGCAGGGGCTCGGCGGCGGGCTGCTCATGCCGGTGGGCATGGCGATGGTGATGCGGGCCGCCGACCCCGAGCGCTTCGGGCGGGCGATGGCCCTGCTCGGACTGCCCGTCCTGGTCGGCCCGGTGGCCGGGCCCGCGCTCGGCGGGTGGCTGCTCGACACCGCCTCCTGGCACTGGATCTTCCTGATCAACCTGCCGGTCGGCGCCGTCGCGCTGTTCCTCGCCGCCCGGCTGCTGCGCCCCGACACCCCGCGCCCCGGCGACCCGGCGCCCCGGCTCGACCTGCCCGGCCTGCTGACCCTCTCCCCCGGCCTCGCGCTGCTGCTGTACGGGCTGGCGCGCGGCGGCGAGACCGGCGACTTCAGCGCGCCCGGGACGCTGCTCCCCGTGCTGGCCGGGCCGCTGCTCGTGGCGGTCTTCGTGCGGCGGGCCCTGACGGTCCGGGAGCCGCTGCTCGACCTGCGGCTGCTGCGGGACCGCACCTTCGCCGTCGGGATCGCCACCCTGGCGCTGTTCACCTGCGGCTACTTCGGCTCGATGCTGCTGGCCCCGCTGTACTGGCAGGGCGTGCGCGGCTTCGGCCCGACCGCCGCCGGGCTGCTGGTCGCCCCGGTCGGGCTCACCGTCGGCGTGACCATGCAGATCGCCGCCCGGCGCGTGGACACCGCCTCGCCCCGGCGGCTGATCCCCGCGGGGGCCGCCCTCGCGGCCCTCGGCATGGCGCTGACGGCCCTGGCCACCGGCACACAAGACGTGGCGCCCTGGCGGGTGGTCGCGGCGGCGATGCTGATGGGCGCCGGCGCGGGCATGGTCCTGATGCCGACGATGACCACGGCGAGCCGCTCCCTCCCGAAGGACCGGATGGCCGCGGCCAGCACCGCGCTCGGCATCAACTCGCAGCTCGGCGCCGCCGTCGGCACCGCCCTCTGCTCGGTGGTGCTTAGTACGGCGGGCCCGGGACCGGACGGCTTCCGCACGGCGTTCGCGGTGGCGGCGGCCCTGCTGGCGGCGGCGGTGGCACCCGCCCTGTTCCTGCCGGGCCGCGCCGCCCGCGCCGCCCGCGCCCGCTGACGCCGCCGGGTCAGCGGGGGCCGAGGGACGCCGCCAGGGGCACGGTGATCGCCATCGACAGGCCGCCGCCGGGGGTGTCCTCGGCGGTGATGGTGCCGCCCATGGCCTCGACGAAGCCCCGGGCGACCGCGAGGCCGAGGCCCACCCCGGCGCCGCGCGGGGCGTCCCCGTACCGCTGGAAGGGCGCGAAGATGCGGTCCTTGGCGTCGTCCGGGACACCCGGTCCGCGGTCCACCACCCGGATCTGCACCTGCCCGGCGACGGCGCCCGCCGAGACCAGGACGGGCACGCCGCCGGGGCTGTACTTGACCGCGTTCTCCACGATGTTGGCGACCGCCCGCTCCAGGAGCCCCCGGTCGACGGCGACCATCGGCAGGGTCTCCGGGATGTCGAGCTCGACGCTCCCGTCGGGGACGCCGCCCAGCGCCATCGGCACCACCTCGTCCAGGTCCGTCTCGCGGATCACCGGCGTCACCGTCCCGGTCTCCAGGCGCGACATGTCGAGGAGGTTGCCCACCAGGTGGTCGAGCCGGTCGGCGCCGTCCTCGATGCCCTCCAGGAGCACCGCCCGGTCCGCCTCCGACCACTCCACGTCGTCCGAACGCAGCGAGGTCACCGACGCCTTGATGCCGGCCAGCGGGGTGCGCAGGTCGTGGCTGACGGCGGCCAGCAGCGAGGTGCGGATCCGGTTGCCCTCGGCGAGCGCGCGGGCCTCCTCCGCCTGGTCCACCAGCCGCTGCCGCTCCAGCACCACGGCGGTCTGCGCGGCGAAGGCGCCGAGCACCCGGCGGTCCTCGGCGGGCAGCACCCGGCCGGTCAGCACCAGCACCAGCCGGTCGCCGACCGTCATCTCGACGTCCGCGCCCTCGGGCCGCTCCACCGGGGCGGCGCCCACGCAGGTCACCCGGACCCAGGGGCCGGGCTCCCCGGCCCGCTCGAAGAGGGCGACCGACTCCATCGAGAAGGTCTCCCGGAGCCGTTCGAGGAGCGCGTCCAGCCCGGTCTCCCCGCGCAGCACGCTGCCCGCGAGGAACGACAGGGTCTCCGCCTCCGCGCGCAGCCGGGCCGCCTGGTGGGTGCGCCGGGCGGCGAGGCTCACCACGGAGGCGACCGAGGCCCCGACACCGGCGAAGATGCCCAGCGCGACCATGTTCTCCGGGTCGGCGATGGTCAGTTCGCCGATCGGCGGGGTGAAGAAGTAGTTGAGGACCAGCGAGCCGACCGCCGCCGAGGCGAGCGCCGGGAGCAGCCCGCCGATGAGCGCGGCGGCGACCGTCAGCGACAGGAACAGCAGCATGTCGTTGGCGAACCCCAGGCCCGGCACGAGCGCGCCGAGGAGCAGCGCCAGCGGCAGCGGCCCGGCCACGCCGACCAGCCAGCCCCAGACGATCCGGGCCCGGGAGAGCCGGCCGCCGCGCACGCCGGGCAGCCTGCGGCCCTTGGCGACGGCGTCGTGGGTGACGATGTGGACGTCGAGGTCGGGGCCCGACTCGCGGGCGACGGTGGCGCTGACGCCGGGGCTGAACACGGACTGCCAGGAGCGGCGGCGGCTGACCCCCAGGATGATCTGGGTGGCGTTGACACCCCGCGCGAAGGACAGCAGCGCGGCGGGGATGTCGTCGCCGACGACGTGGTGGAAGGTGCCGCCCAGGTCCTCCACCAGCGTCCGCTGGACGGCCAGCTCCTTCGGGGAGGCCGAGGTCAGGCCGTCGCTGCGGGAGATGTAGACGGCCAGCACCTCGCCGCCCGCGCCCTTCTCCGCGAGCCGCGCGGCCCGCCGGATCAGGGTCCGGCCCTCCGGCCCGCCGGTGAGCCCGACGACGATCCGCTCCCGGGAGGCCCAGATGGCGGAGACCCGGTGTTCGGTGCGGTACTCCTGGAGGTACTCGTCGACCCGGTCGGCGGTCCACAGCAGCGCCAGCTCGCGCAGCGCGGTGAGGTTGCCCGGCCGGAAGTAGTTCGACAGCGCCGCGTC